>JAILOW010000115.1 GCA_024690635.1 Butyrivibrio sp. | reverse complement strand
ACCATGAATAAAGGCTTTTCCCTGAGGAGGTATCTTCTGGGTTTGGCGCTGTTCTCCTCACTCTTTGAAGGCTTAACACCTACAATTCCAAGATCGTCCCACACAACCAAAAGCCCCTGCATAAGGCCCCAGCAGATATAGGTCCATCCGGCGCCGTGCCATAGTCCGCTCAGCACAAAGACTATAAGAACATTGATTACGGTTCTGAGCTTGCCCTTTCTGCTTCCTCCAAGAGGAATATAGACATACTTGATAAAGAATCTGGACAGAGTCATGTGCCATCTCTGCCACAGCTCTTTTGCACTTGATGCCTTGTAGGGTGAATTAAAGTTTACAGGCAGCTTAAAGCCAAGCATCATGCTGACGCCGTTTGCCATATCACAGTAACCTGAGAAATCCAGATATATTTGAAAAGCATAGGCGAGCATTACAGCAATCACGGTGAGCGTATCCATGTAATATGTGTAGTGGAAGCCGTAGTCCACGGATTTGGCAAGAGTATCTGCCAGGATGACCTTTTTTCCAAGACCTATGATAAAAGACATTATTCCTTTGGCGAAGGTGTCCGTATCAAAGCGCCTAAGGCTCTTTTCCCTGAACTGATCTATCATCTCCTTGTGAAACGCAATTGGTCCCTGGATGAGCTTAGGGAAATATGCGGTATAGAGCGCATAATCGATGAAAGAATAGTGCGGAGCTTCGCCGTTTGCTCTGTCCACAATAAACGATATCTGTCCAAAGGTAAAAAAGCTGATTCCTATGGGCATGAGTATCTCTCTTGCAGAAAGGTGTGAACCCACAAGTGCATTTAAGTTATCCACAAAAAATCCCAGATATTTGAAGTAAAAAAGCAGGGAAAGATTAAATAACACGCCGATGACTTTCAGAAGCTTTTTGGAAGAAGGGGCCTTCTCCATGACAGCGCTTAAGCAGAAGTTTACGGCAATGCTGACAAGGAGTATCACAAGAAATGATACCCCGAAGGAATAGTAGAAGTATAAAGACAGGCCAATCAGAAATACATCAGCTATCCTGAAAAGCTCTGCCCTGTTTAAAAGATGCCAGCCTATTAGCAATATCGGCAAAAAGGCCAGTATAAATGTAAAGGAATTAAAACCCATTCGTTTTCTCCACGTCTAAACTCGAAAAGAGTATAACACACTTCGCCATCTTTCTGAAAAAAATGTTAATATAGATATATCTTTTTTAGGAAAAACGGAGATTTACATGAGTAAGAAAAATACACTGCTTAAACTTTCAGCCTTTACGGCTTTTCTTGGAGGAGTCTTTGCCTTCTCCGATTATGCATATAAGACGTCAACCGTTCCCCGTCAGCACACCGATGACAGTCAGGATCTTGACCCGGCTATCACTAAGGGAAGGAACTTTGTGAGAAATCACCCTCGTAGGAGAGACGAATTTATTGAAAGCCTCGATAATCTTCGCCTCCACGCCAGCTTCATTCCGGCTGCGGAAGATACCCACAACTATTGTTTACTTATCCACGGTATCTGGGATAACCACGAATGTAACGGTATTTACGCCGAGCACTATCTTGAAAAAGGCTATAACTGCCTGATGATCGACCTTAGAGGCTTTGGAAAGAGTGAAGGTAACTATATTGGATACGGTCTTGATGACAGGCTTGATACCATCCAGTGGATAGACTGGATCGTAAAAAGAGATCCGGACGCGAAGATAATCCTTCACGGAGTGAGCATGGGAGCTGCCACAACACTTATGACTACAGGCGAAGCTCTTCCCGGAAACGTAAAGGGAGCCATTGCAGACAGCTCATTTACAACACTTCCCGAGCAGTTTGCTTCAGCCTATAAGAAATTCAAAGGCTCTTTTGTTCCGACACCACTTGCAATAATCATCTTAAGACTCAGCATATTGTTGAGAGCCGGATATGACATCAATGACGTAAGACCAATAGATGCAGTTAAAAGATCGACAACACCTACTTTGTTCATCCACGGAGATGACGATACTTTCGTTGATCCCCACATGTGCTCAAGACTCTACGAGGCAGCCAAATGTCCCAAGCAGTACTGCATGATCCTTGGCGCAGGTCATATCTGCGGAGTTGCAAAAGATCCTGTAAACTACTGGAACAAGGTTGATAGCTTTATCGGAAAGCTATTTCAATAAGCTTTAT
>JAILOW010000112.1 GCA_024690635.1 Butyrivibrio sp. | reverse complement strand
GATAAGAGCCTTCGCCGTTTATAAGAGTGGCTCCGTGGTTGCAGATCTCATATATCCTTGCGCACACTTCATCGGGCTTATCCGTTATGACAAATAACGTTCTCTGCTGATAGGTTCTGTAAAGAGTGTGAAGCCCCACTGTGGAGACATACTGAAAGATCATGGAATAAAGAGCTTTATCCCAACCAAATAAAAGTCCCGCGATAATAAGAAGTACCGTGTTTCCCGCAAGAATATACGGGAAAGCATCTATTCCTTTTTTCTGGGAAAGGAAAATGGATATGAAATCCGTGCCTCCGCTTGTGGCGTCCACTTCCAGGCAGATTGTGATGGCCACTGCGTTTATAAGGCCTCCGAAAACAGATATCAAAAGAACATCATGGGTAATAACGTGAGTCGGCAAAAGATCTACGAAAAAACCGTTTGCCAAAACCATGATCATGGAAAAGAGAGTGAACTTTTTACCTATGTACCTAAAGCCGATATACACAGGTATTGCATTCATGATTATATTGATGGGTGAATAGGGAAGTGACACCCCAAAATACTTAAGAGCGATACGCTGGATTATGATGGAAAGTCCCGTAGCTCCTCCGGGATAAAGACCTCCCGCATTAATAAACGTCTGAATATTAACTGCCATAAGAAAGGCTGCAAATAAGACCACAACAAGCCTTAAGCCGTCCCTTATGAGAGTATTCTTTATTCCGTCTTTATGATTTGAAGTGTCTCCGAATAGATAACCCATAATTTCCTTATTCCTACTTGTTTAGATAGTATCTGACAATGGTGGTTACAAGCTTTGGCTTTGAAGAAGTGCATCTTTCCCTGTCAATTATCTTGTAGTCGCTTCCGTCATCCCACCACATGGTCGGAACGCCAATATCCGCAAAGGTGCCCACAAAATACTCAGCCCATGCTATCCTCTGCTCTTCGTCTTCTTTTTCCTGGCAGCCGTATTCCGTGATAACAACAGGTATCCTCTTACCAAGGAAATACTTCTGCAAAGATTCTTTCAATTCAATTATATCACCGGTATAGGATTCTTCGTGCTCTTTAAAGGTTTCTTTACCCTTTTCGTTATCGATAAACTTCCTTGGAAGATACGCATGCACCGAGATGATGATATGCTTGTCTTCTTCTATTGGATCAAGGTTTTCAAGGGCATGCTTTTTGGAGCTTGTGGCATAAGCTCCGATGAGGCAGTACCTTGTATCGTTATTGCCGCCTGATTTTCTGACCGTTTCCACAAAAGCCCTGTTCATATGATTTACAACAGTTCTAAGCTCCTCGTTTCCGTCGGTCCACTCCTCATCGCTTCCTATGTATCTTGGCTCGTTCATTCCTTCAAACATAAGCCTCTCATCATAGGATGCAAAATTCTCGGCGATCTGCTGCCAGAGACCAACCAGTTTTTCCGTACTTTCCTTTTCCCCCGCATAGGTTGGCAGTATAAAGTTTTCATGGTGAGTATCAAGGATAACGTAGAGTTTTTCTTTGAGGGCCATGTTTACCACTTCCGTAACCCTGTCCATAAACTCCGGATCGATCCTGCCCTGAGCATCAAGGTGATCGCTCCAGGTCACAGGGATCCTTACAGACCTAAACCCCGCTCCGTATATGCAGGAGAAAAGCTCCTGAGTTGCGGGAACGTTATTCCAAAAGGTCTCATAATCCGTAACAGACGGATTGTCCTTGTACTGTGAAACGCCGTATACATCCAGGTCATTTCCGATATTTATTCCGGCTCCCAGTCTGTCCATCATCTCCATAGCTCTTTTTTCCTGAAGATACAGATGCAGTCTGTCCTGCAAAAAGAGCCTGTAAGATATGACAATTCCCAGTATCAGCGCCAGAAAAACCAAAATTACAGAGCGATTTCTTTTCATACTTTCCCCTTATACCAGATTGGACTCGTCAAATACTACCTTCTTTGCCTTTTCTCTTTCCCGGCGTTTTCTCTCCTGTTCAAGCCTTATCTTGTCTTCTACGCCTCTTGCAACTCTGTTTAGTGAAACCATGTAGTCCAAAAGCTTAATGTACTTTTCTTCATCTTCTATGATCTCCTTCATGTTCAGGATCCTGTAAAGGCTGTTACTGCTGTGGCTTGACTGCTCAAACTCACACTGAAGTTCTATATCATCCATGATCTTTAGCGTCATGAACTTAGGTCCTCCGACTATGGAGACATTGGCATAAACATAGTTGATATCCACCACCTTGATATCCACGGTGTTGGCATCCGATATCATGGGCATTTTGGTATCCAGAAGTATTCTGGGATAAAGACGCTTTTGGAAGAAAGGAAGCTCAAGTCTCTTAACAGTGTTAAGTTTCAGATCTTCAAAGCTTCCGCTGTCCTTTTTGATCTCGGAAGGAAGAGGCGGGATCCTGTCGTGTATTATCTGAAGCCACTCAGGATAAGAGTCCCTGTAATCGGTTATAACAAGGGAGTAAAGCCACTTTTCCTTTATCTGCTTTACATAGACGAGCTTTCCTGTGAGCTCTGCGTGGTAGATATCCCAGGACAGGGAAACCGGAACCTCAACTCCCTGCTCAAGGTAATATGGCCTGTCAAAGCTCACCGCAAGTCCCTCTTCTGATACGTCCGCTGTTTCACCTTCTCTTTCGATTCCGTCAATAGTAAGGGTGCAGGAAGTAGCAAGGGGAACACGCTCAGATCTTCTGTAGGCAACGCGTCCGTCCACAAACAAAACCGCCATGATCATGTAGTAAAGGTTCATGACCATCCAGAATACAACAACTATGGGTCCGAAGGATCCGCTGTCAAAGATAACGAGAACGCATCTGAAGATACCGATGACCGACAAGACGATCAGGATAAGGAAGGGTATCATGTATAGCTCGTACTTTTGTTTGCCTCCAAGGATCATGTTTTTTTCGGTAACCTTAAACTTTTTAAGGGAAACGCCAAAGCTCTCAAGCATTATTGGAAGGAGCATATACGGGAACATAATTGTCTCGTATATACCTGTCCACTTGGTGGATCTGATATTTCCCGACAGCATGCTTAAGGATATTGTTGAAGTCAGGTACATGGGAAGCCAAAAGGCCAGTACCTGCGGAAGTGTGCACTTAAAAATTGTAAAGCCGAAGGTTGCGTACATAACGGGAGACATCATGTAAACAAGCCTCTTTAAAGGGGCATACCAGTACCAGATAGATGCCCAGTAATTCATCTTTTGGGCAAAAGACAGATCTTTTGCGGTATAAAGGTGCATCTTTCTGCCTGTTGCGATAACGCCTCTTCCCCATCTGATACGCTGCTGGATGAGGTTTGGAAGATCCGTAGGCGACATGCCGGAAGCAAGAGGATCGCTGGTTCCAAGGGACACGTAGCCCGCCCTCTGGATCAGGATACCTGTGGCAAAGTCCTCGGTGATGGCCTCGGTATAAAAGCCTCCTATCTCCTCAAGAGCTTCTCTTCTAAGGACCGTGTTGGAGCCGCCGTAGATAACACTGTTACTCTTGGTCCTTGCAACCTGGATATCCTTGTAGAAATAGTCCTGCTCATTGGGAATTCTTCCCTCCGAAAAGAGATTGAACTGGAAAAGATCGGGGTTGTAGAAATTCTGCGGTGTCTGAACAAAGCCAAGCTTTATCTTGTCTTTTTCACTTCTGTTTTCGTTTTTTATCTCATTATCCACAAAGTAAGGCATGATATTCATAAGAAGCCTTCTTTGGGGGATCATATCGGCGTCAAGGGTAAGGACATATGGAGAACATGAATGTTTCAGGGCATTGTTCAGATTTCCTGCCTTGGCTCCCTTGTTGTCAGCTCTTTTCAGGTAATTGATGCCTGTCTTTTTGGCCAGCTCCTCCATCTCGGGACGTCTGTTGTCATCGCACAGATAGATATGGACCTTGCTTTTATCCGGATACTCCATATGAAGGCATCCGTTGATGGTCTTAAAAAGAAGCTCCGTATCCTCAGAGTAGGTTGCGATAAATACGTCAACATCAGGGAATCTGTCCAGAGGGACCTTTGGAAGCTTGTATTCATTTACGGTATTCATGTTCATAAAGTGGATAAAGGCTTCCACCATACCAAGAGCTTCCAAAACAAAGAGGAATACTCCCGCAAACACAGAAATAAAGCCATAACCAAAGGGTATGGTAAAGAA
>JAILOW010000073.1 GCA_024690635.1 Butyrivibrio sp. | reverse complement strand
GACAATCCCACGGATAAGCGCATAAAAGTAGATGCTTACGTTCTCTTTTTTGACGGGGCGGAGCTTGTGGACTGCATGTGGATGATACCCCAGAACACAGGCGAAGTATGTCTTGATCCCGGCACCATGGCATCCATCAAGGGAAATTCCTACTACCGTTTCGACAGAGTTGAGACCTTTTATACCGCCTACGAAGCAGTCGGCGAGTAACCTTTCTTCCTGCACAGGAAGAAAGGTTTCGCGAACTTGGCTGTTTTGGTGGAAAAAAAGGTGTGAAGTGAGATATACTAGAAGGGAACTTGAAAAAGAGTTTTTGAGGAGGTAATTATGGCACAAGGAAGAGAAGATCTGATCTATTCACTGGCTCGTTCCATGGGAATGGGAGATGCACAGAAAACCAAGTATTCTGCCAGCAAGTTCAATGCCGAGACAGGTACTATGTATTGCAACGGCCACATTATTACCAGAGTTACAATAGACCAGGCCAAGTCCTACTTTAACGCTCAGTATAAAAAACTTGCGGAAAAGGACGATGAGGGTGCAAGGGAGCTTGCCATGCTGTATGAGGTTGCTGTTGAGGCCATAGGCATCATGGTTGACGGAAGTGTAAAGAACCCTGACGGGGTTGTGGTAAAGGATGACAGTTTATGATTTTTGATATATTTGTTCTCCCGGCACTGGCACAGTAAAGCCCTTTGCAAGAGCCTCTTTATCTGCATGAGAGAGCCTTTTTAAATGCCACTCTCTGCTCATGGCTTCTTCTTTGGAATCAAACTTTTCAAAATAAACCAGCACAACCGGCAGGCGGGCCCTGGTATACTTGGCTCCCTTTCCCCGGTTGTGCGTTTTTATGCGGTTTTCCAGATTGTTGGTGTAGCCGCAGTAGAAACTGTCATCGCTGCACCTTACTATGTACGCGTAGTGTTCCATACAACCCATTATAAAGTAAATCCTGCCAAAATCCACAGTTCCCAGGCTTCGAAATTACTTCTTTTTAGCAAGTTTTTCCCTACGTACAGTAATTATACAGCCTCCAGGCTTCGAAATTACTTCTTTTTAGCAAGTATTTCCCTACGTACAGTAATTATACAGCCTCCAGATCTCGAAATTACTTCTTTTTAGCAAGTATTTCCCTACGTACAGTAAATATACAGCCTCCAGGTTTCGAAATTACTTCTTTTTAGCAAGTTTTTCTCTACGTACAGTAATTTTGCTTTCCTTAGGTGATAAGTCTTTTTTGGCGAATCTCTGTTTTTGATCATTGCCGAAAAAGGCGTCGCCTTAGGAAATTAAGTCCACAGCTTCGGATTCTAGTCTTGCGCAATTTGTTGATTCCACACTTTACCGCTTTAAATTCTTTTGTGCAAAAATTATACTTTTTCATGATTATTGACTGAATAATGTACAAGATATTTGTTAATAAGTACAAAAAATAAAAAAAGTATAAATACACCTATTGCATTTTGCACAAAACCGATTTATCATAAAATTGTCGTAAGAAACGGACGACAGTTGCGAGAGTTTTTGAACAGTTGTTATTTACTTTTATGAGATAAGTGACATGATGATCAAGACACCTGCGTGGCTATCCACTAACAGAATAAAAGAGCCTTGAGAGAAGAGTAAGGGTGAGATGAGGGAGAACCTCATTTTTCTTCGCCTGCTCTTCTTTTGTTTTGCTTAAATAGTTATGAAAAATCGTGATTTTATTAACAAAATTGAGATAAATCCCATAATCGCAGCCGTAAAAGATGACAACGGACTTGCCCAGGCACTGACGGAGGAAGTGGAGATCGTATTTGTGCTCTACGGAGACATATGTACCATTCCCGAGATAGTGAAAAAGATAAAAAAAGCGGACAAGATCGCCATGGTCCATGTGGACCTCATCACAGGCCTTAACAACAACAAAGAGGTTTGTCTCGATTACATAAAGAACAACACAATGGCAGACGGCATCATTACCACCAAGAGTAACCTGATACCTCATGCCAAGGATCTGGGACTTAGCACAGTACTCAGATACTTCATCCTTGATTCACTTGCTCTTCAGAATATTGAAAAGCAGGCGAAGGCGCCGGGGATCAAGCCCGACCTTATAGAATTCCTTCCGGGAATAGTTCTTCCCAAGATGATCAAAAGGATCAACAAGGTCAGCAGGGTTCCTGTTATAGCCGGGGGGCTTATAGCGGACAAAGAGGATGTAATGAATGCTCTGGACGGAGGAGCGATCGCCATCTCCACCACAAACCCCGATGTCTGGGCGTTGTAAAACCGAAGATTAAAGCGAAGGGGCTTTAATTATATTTCTTTCACAAGAAAAAGGAGGGTAAAGTAATGGCAAAATACGTAATGGCACTGGATGCTGGTACCACAAGTAACAGATGTATCCTTTTCAACGAAAAGGGTGAGATGTGTTCTGTTGCTCAGAAGGAATTCACACAGTATTATCCTCAGCCCGGTTGGGTAGAGCATGATGCTAATGAAATCTGGCAGACACAGCTTTCAGTTGCACGTGAAGCTATGCAGAAGGTTGGGGCGACTTATCAGGACATAGCTGCGATCGGTATCACTAACCAGCGTGAGACCACAATCGTATGGGAAAGAGCTACAGGAAAGCCTGTATACCATGCAATTGTTTGGCAGTGCCGCAGAACTGCAGACATGAAGCAGGAACTCATGGACAAGTATCCCGGTATTGACAATTCAGCTTACAACAAGACCGGTCTTGTATTCGATCCTTATTTCTCAGGAACAAAGCTTCGCTGGATCCTCAACAATGTAGAGGGTGTTCGTGAAAAAGCTGAGAATGGCGAGCTTTGCTTCGGTACCGTTGATTCATGGCTTATCTTCAAGCTTACAAAGGGTAAAGTACACGCTACTGATTACTCAAACGCTTCCAGAACCATGATGTTCAACATCAACACAGTTGATTGGGATGATGAGCTTTGCAAGCAGCTCGAAGTACCTAAGAGCATGCTTCCTAAGGCACTTCCTTCCAGCTGCACAGAGTATGGCGAGTCTGATCCCGAGTTCTTCGGCGGACCTATCAAGATCGCAGGCGTAGCAGGCGACCAGCAGGCAGCTCTTTTCGGACAGACATGTTTCGAGTCAGGTATGGCTAAGAACACATACGGAACAGGATGCTTCATGCTGATGAACATCGGCACAAAGCCTCAGTTCCCTAACAACGGACTTCTTACAACTATCGCTTGGGGTCTCGACGGCAAGGTTGAGTACGCTCTCGAAGGTTCAATCTTCGTAGCAGGCGCAGCTATTCAGTGGCTCCGTGATGAGGTTAAGATGGTTGATACATCACCTGATTCAGAGTACTTCGCTACACAGGTTAAGGATACAAACGGATGTTACGTAGTTCCTGCATTCACAGGACTTGGTGCTCCATATTGGGATCCTTACGCACGTGGAGCTATCGTAGGACTTACACGTGGTGTTAACAAGAAACACATCATCCGTGCTACTCTTGAGTCTCTTGCACTTCAGACCAACGATGTTCTCGGTGCTATGGAAGAAGGTTCAGGAATCAAGCTTAACGCTCTTAAGGTTGACGGCGGCGCTTGTAAGAACAACTTCCTTATGCAGTTCCAGTCAGACATCATCAACGCTCCTGTACATCGTCCTGTATGTGTTGAGACAACAGCTATGGGTGCTTCTTATCTTGCAGGCCTTGCAGTTGGCTTCTGGTCAAGCAAGGAAGACGTTATCAAGAACTGGGCTATCGACAAAGAGTTCCATCCTGAGATGAGTGAGGATGAGAGATCTGAGAAGATCAAAGGCTGGAAGAAAGCCGTTAACACAACTCTTGGTTGGGCAAAAGACTGATAACTAATTAACTTCGTGAGGAAAAAAATTAACATATACTCAAAAGGGGGTACTAATCTATGAGCATTTATTTAGGCGAGTTTATCGGAACATTGATTCTGGTTCTTCTGGGCGACGGTGTTTGCTGTAACGTTAGCTTAGAGAAGTCAGGCTTCAAGGGTGGCGGAGCTGTTCACATCCTTATCGGATGGGGAATGGCAGTTATGGTTCCTGCGTTTGCAATGAGCAACTTCACAGGATGCCCTTCAGCATTTAACCCTGCAGTTACCATCGGTATTGCTATCAGATCAGGTGACTGGAGCACAGTAGCAGGCCAGATCATTGCTCAGATGCTTGGTGGTTTCTGTGGCGCAGCTATCCTTATGGTTCTTTACGGAGATCACATTAAGGCAACAGCTAACGACGACGTTGTTCGCGGATGCTTCTGCACTGGACCTTCAATCCCTAATCAGGTTCTGAACTTCCTTTCAGAGTTCGTAGCAACATTCATCCTTGTATTCACACTGGCTCTTATTCCTGCCGGCGATGACCGTACTGTATGGGTTCTCGTTTATGGTGTAATCGTAGCTTGTGGCGCATCCTTCGGTGGACTTACAGGATATGCTATGAACGCAGCAAGAGATACAGCTCCTCGTATTGCTTATTCCCTCCTTGCTCCTAACTTTGGCAAGAAGAACGGCAACTGGAGTTATGGCTGGATTCCTGCAGTAGCTCCTATCTGTGGCGGTATTGTTGCTTCTCTTCTTTACAACGCACTTGCAGCTGCACAGATGTTTGGCTAATGTCCTGATACATTAGTAAATACTAAATAGTGATTGGAGGCGAGAGGAGGAAAACTGTGGGGAACACAGGTTACTTTCTCTCGCCTTTTTTCAGTAGAGTACTTTTTAAAAGGAGATTATTATGTTGTAAGATGTAATCGTTATCGGCGCCGGTGTCACCGGTTCCGCGGTAGCAAGAGAGCTCTCCCGCTATGAGATCAACACTTGCGTACTGGAGAAATGTGAAGATGTTTGTGAAGGAACATCCAAAGCAAATTCAGCTATCGTCCATGCGGGATTTGATGCAGCCGAAGGTTCCCTTATGGCTAAGCTCAATGTCCGCGGTAATGAGATGATGGATGAGGTTGCAAAAGACCTTGATATTCCTTTCAAGAGAAACGGATCAATGGTTGTATGCATCCACAAAGAAGCTCTGGATGGACTTAAGGACCTCTATAACAGAGGTATAGCCAACGGAGTAAAAGATCTGAAGATTCTTACAAGAGAAGAAGCTCTTGAGATGGAGCCCAATCTCTCTGAAAATGTTGAAGGAGCTCTTTGGGCACCTACAGGTGGAATCATCTGTCCGTTCGAGCTGTGTATCGGAATGGCTGAGAATGCCAACATGAATGGCGTTGACTTCCGCTTCAACACTGAGGTTGAGGATATCAAGAAGGGCGAAGACGGAAACTGGCATATCAGAACAAACAACGGCGAGTACGTAACAAGATACGTTGTTAATGCCGCAGGTGTTTATTCTGACAGGATCCATAATATGGTAAGCGCAGACAAGATGCACATTATCGAGCGTAGAGGTGATTATTGCCTGCTTGATAAGACTGTCGGAGGACATGTAAAACACACAATCTTCCCTCAGCCCACAAAGCTTGGTAAGGGCGTTTTGGTTTCTCCCACAGTTCACGGCAACCTTATCGTAGGACCTACAGCCGTTGATCTTGAGAACAAGGAAGGCAACAACACAACTGCTGACGGCATCAACGATCTGATCGCAAAGGCAGGAGATCATGTTCGCAATCTTCCTATCAGAAACGTTATCACATCCTTTGCCGGACTTCGTGCTCATGAAGAACATCACGAGTTCATTATCAAAGAAGTTGCCGATGCACCTCACTTTATCGACTGCGCAGGTATCGAGTCTCCCGGACTTACCAGCAGCCCTGCTATCGGTGAGATGGTTGGAAACATGCTCAAGGATATGATGGGACTTAAGGAAAAGGCTAACTGGATCAAGACACGTAAGGGCGTTAAGAAGACAGAAGGTCTTTCCATAGAAGAGAGAAATGCACTCATCAAAGAGAATCCTGCATACGGAACAATTATCTGCAGATGTGAATCCATCACAGAGGGAGAAATCCTTGATGCGATCCACAGACCTCTCGGAGCAAGATCCCTTGACGGCGTAAAGCGCAGAACCAGAGCCGGCATGGGAAGATGCCAGGCAGGTTTCTGCTCACCCAGAACAATGGAGATACTTCACCGCGAACTAGGCATTCCTTATGAAAAGATCACAAAGAGCGGCGGAAGATCCAACATCGTTCTTGAGAGAACAAAAGGGGAGGTAAGCGGGTCATGAAGACATATGATATCGTAATAGTAGGCGGTGGCCCGGCTGGCCTTGCTGCAGCAGTAGCCGCAAAAGAAGCCGGAAATGACAGCATTCTTATTCTTGAAAGAGATCACGAGCTTGGTGGAATCCTTAACCAGTGTATCCACAACGGATTCGGACTTCACACCTTCAAAGAGGAGCTCACAGGTCCCGAGTATGCATACAGATTTATCAAACAGGTCCTTGATCTTGGCATCGAGTACAAGCTCAACACCATGGTTATGGACATTGCAGCTGACAAGACAGTAACAGCCATGAACAGAGAAGACGGCATGTTCCAGATTCCTGCCAAGGCAGTTATCCTTGCAATGGGTTGCAGAGAAAGGCCCCGCGGAGCTCTGAATATCCCCGGATATCGTCCCGCAGGTATCTTCTCAGCAGGTACAGCACAGAGACTTGTTAATATCGAAGGCTATATGCCCGGTCGTGAAGTGGTTATCCTTGGATCAGGTGATATCGGACTTATCATGGCAAGAAGAATGACTCTTGAGGGAGCCAAGGTTAAGGTAGTTGCAGAGCTTCTTCCTTATTCAGGCGGACTTAAGAGAAACATTGTACAGTGTCTTGATGACTATGGCATTCCGCTTAAGCTGTCACACACTGTAGTAGATATCGAGGGCAAAGACCACGTGTCAGCCGTTACCATTGCTGAAGTTGGCCCTGACAGAAAGCCCATCCCCGGAACAGAAGAGAGATATACCTGTGATACACTC
>JAILOW010000067.1 GCA_024690635.1 Butyrivibrio sp. | reverse complement strand
CCTATGCAGCAATACCACTTATAAGGGATGTGGTCCTGCATTATGGATGGCTTGATGATGAGAAACTTGCCTATATGATTGCTGTAAGCGAAAGCACACCCGGACCGATCATGGTCAACATGGCTACATATGTAGGCAGCTTGACGGCAGGGATTCCCGGGGCTTTGATTGCAACATTTTCAGTTGTCCTTCCTGCGTTTGTGATTATCGTACTTATAATGATACTGATGAGGGGACTGCTAAATAATCCTTATGTAAAAGCTGTGCTCAGGGGATTAAAACCATGTATCATGGGGATAATACTTGCCATGGGTATCAGCATGATCTTAGAGAACACAGTCATTAAGGGAACAATACCTGACCCGGATATAAAAGCTGTCGTAATATGTTCAGTTCTGGCTGCTGTTTACTTTGGATCCAGAAAAATAGTTAAATCAGGGATATCACCGATAATACTGATTTGCATTGCTGCAGTACTGGGCATAGTTGTGTATTAAATCCGGGAATTTATCGTTGAATAAGGAGACAACATGGAAATCAAGAGAGTTACTGAAGATGAAAGAGTAGGCGAGTTTATTAATAAAGAGTTTTCGGAGTATGCGACTGATTGTGATGTGGCACTTAACTTTGAAGAGTTTTGTTTTGCTGCGGAAGATGATGGCAAAATTGCCGGAGTTCTCACAGGCAGAGCCTATTACAATGAGGTGCATATCGGAGATCTGATCGTTGGCAAAGGATACAGAAGAGACGGCGTTGGCAGAAAACTTGTTGCAGCTGTCGAGGATGCATACAAGGGAAAGGGCTATGAAAAAATAGCACTTACAACTTTTGGATTTCAGGCACCGGAGTTTTATAAAAAACTTGGGTATGAATTGGAATTTGTCCGTAAGGACAATGATCCGAAACTTTGCAAGTACTTTTACTTGAAGAAAATATAATTATTACGGAGATTGGGACTAAACTATGAACTTAATTGAACCGGCAACTGAAAATGACAGAGAGCAGATACTTGAGCTTTACGAAAAACAAAAAGGCAGGGAGTATTGTGCATGGGATGAGGATTATCCTTCGGATGAAACAATCAGTTTTGATCTATCCAGAGATGCTTTATTTGTGATGAAAGAAAATGGCAGGGTTATCGCAGCAATTTCAATTGAAGTGGACGAGGCTGTGGACAATCTTGACTGTTGGGACAAAAGCCTTTTTCCCGGTGGAGAACTGGCACGTCTTGCAGTAGATCCTTCAATGCAGAGCAGGGGAATCGGAAGAAAGATGTTGGAACACGGCATCAAAGCTTTGAAGGAACGAGGACATAAGAGTATTCATTTTCTTGTAAACAAGCACAATCTGAAAGCCATAAAGTGCTATGCATCCTTTGGCTTTAATGTGGTTGGAGAGTGCTTTATGTATGATCAGGATTTTTTGTGTTACGAAAAAGCTTTGTAATGCAATCTATTTGGATAAACAGAGAGTATGGATCAGTAAATTCCTAATTCCTTATTCTTTTCCTTTGTGAATACCAGATTATTGACAGTCACTTTTGTTTCAGTCACACCGTGGTAATACATCGCATTTGAGAAGCTTTCGGCAGCATAATCTGCGATTGGCCAGTTATCATCAGTCTCAAACTTGGGCAAAACAAGATCTGTCTCTGTTTTGCCCTGGCTTTCAGCCTGCATGAACTGGTTTATTACATCATCAACAAATGCTTCGCAGGTTTTATAGGGAGCATTTATATAATTGATCTCCTTGTAAGTATCACTGAAATAGACTGTCCCCATCACAGAAACAGCTGCTGTTACAGCCAATATGACATTTCCGTAGTTGATCTTTTCCATCAGGCTTCCAAGGAATAACATAAGCAGTAAAAGCGCCCAGAATGCTACCGGCAGGATTACGTCTGTTCGGTAAACATATGTAAAATCAACAACTGCGCTGAGAAGGACAATGTAGAGTGTGGTTAAACCCAGCGCTGCCAGACATTTCATATCATCAACTATATTTTTCTTTTTCATCAGGACCACTCTGGCTATAATAATAATTCCCGCAAATACGATAAATACTAAGTTGAAACGATTAAACCATGTGAGTATCCGTTTGGCTGCGGATAAAATATTATGAGCTATTCCGGTAGCGTGCAAAGTAGCTCTTTCGCCGGTCAGTTCAATGATAAATGAACATAGCCATATTATAGTGATGATCAAAAGCGTCTTATTGTTTGCCCAATAATCTTTCAGCTTGAAACTATGATCTCTTTTATCTTCAATAAGCGTCTGAAGTAGTTCCACACCTATATACACCCCCAAAACAATACTTGAATACAGATTTGAAAAAACAGCAAGATATATCCAAATTCCCAGACAGAACTTGTGGCTTTTGGGGAGCTCTTTCCACCTGTCTAATCCACCTGTCCTCATAAGATGCATAACCAAAGATGCATTAAGAAGTGTCGATAAAATGTAGTTGTATACGCAGTTCATATCGTATGCATAAAACAAAAAGACATTATCATTACCGGGGTGAGCGATGGCACAAAAATGAAGACCAATAAAAACCGCGCTGATAAGTACGCTCTTAACTGTTGAAAAATCGAACTTTTTGCTGATCAGCAAAAAGAACTCTGTGAAATAGACTGTTATGATAAAGCAAATAAAAATGCCATTGGATACCGACAGCGAAAAACAATAATTCCCCGTCAGCGGATAAAGAACAAAAGCTCCTATGTAAGAAAACAAAGGAAGGAAGAACTCCGGAAATACCTTGGTGGGATTCCACGCACCAATAAGAGGGATCGGAATTCTGAGGTTATGGATAAAGTTCCAGTCATCTGTATCAAAAATAGCGATAGGATGAAGCACAATAAAGAAAACCACCAGTAAAACAAATACTATCAATGAATAGATAAGACTCTTTTTCCGCATAAGCTCCGAACTCCCCCCAAAATGAAATAACGTTTAATCGTAATTGTAATACGAAAAAGCGTAAATTGGTAGACCTGAGTGGACCTGGGGGACGGGGTCAGTGGTTCATTTTGCAAAAAGTCATGGTATCATCAATATAGATTGTTCTGAAAACAGGAAAAGAGGAAGAGCTCAGTTGTGGATTCTCCCACAAAAAGAATATATGAAGCGGTAAAGAAAATCCCTAAGGTCATCTTGCCGAAAAATACAGAATGCCAAGAGAGTGATATTAACAAAATGGATAATAGATCATTTGACTCAAAGCGTATCGCCATGGGCTATGCAAAACGTCCCTGGCTTCATAAACAGGTAATAGAGCAGCTGAAAAGAGATTTGGGCCTAAGTAAAGACCACACCTTCAAAAACGGCCTTGACGTAGGCTGCGGAGCAGGCCTTTCCACCAAAGCGCTGCGCCTTGTGTGCGACAAAGTCACAGGTACGGACATTGCGGATTCCATGATAGAAGTGTGTCGCGAGCTCTACGGGCAGGACAGCGCCTACTTATTTTATGTTGCCAAGGCAGAAGACACAAAGACACCAGCGGAAAAATACGACATCGTAACGGCAGCAGGCTGCATCAACTGGGTTGATGAAAAAAAATTCATGGCCAACATGACCGAAGTGATGGAAGATAATGGCCTCATTGTGATCTACGATTTTGGCATAACCGACCGCCTGGCAGAATCCGAAAAAGAAGCTACCGGCGCTTACATCAACTGGTATAACAACGCATATCTGAATAAATTTCCCAAGCCCCCAAGAAAAGAAAACAAGTGGACCCAGGCAGATCTGCCCATGGGATTTACAATGGAAAAGCAGACAGAATACGACATGGAATACACTTTCAGCCTTGAGGATTTTGCGGATTTCATGATGATCCAGTCCAATGTAAACGCTCGCATCGAAAGCGGAGAAATGACAGGAAAAGAAGTAAGAGATTGGATGCTTAAGTCTCTTTTACCCGTATTTGAAAGTGAAAAATCAGAGAGACACTTTATCTTCAGCGGTTATAGCTGGTACATCAGAAAAAGATAAGGTAAAATCATTATAATATACCCGTCACCCGAAACTGCATTTGAAAAACACACAGTAAAGGACTTAGATGAAGGAATATATAATCGCAGCTGATGTTTTAAGCTTTATTTACATGTCTATAATTTTTGGCAGCGCACTTAGAAATCCCCAAAGGAGGCGAAATATATCCACCAAGCTCTTTTTGGGGCTCGTGCTGGTAGATCTTTTCGCCATCACCGTTAACGCTGCCAGCTATATGATTGAGGGCGTTGTGACCAATGATACGCTTCTTAGGCTGGTCAATTGTCTGTCCTACATATCAGGTGTTGCCCTGATGAGCGTGTTTTCTTTTTACATGATCTCTGTCATAAGGGAAAAGACCTCTGCTTCATACCGGGCGGTGATTCCTGCAATTGGGATCCTTGCCGTGGACCTTTTGTTTATACTTTGCGGAGCCATAAATGGAAAGCTCTTTTCCATAATAGGGCACAAATACTACGCCGGCCCATGGGACAGCGGGGTGTATTTTCTGATTTTCCTTTGCATGCTGTATCTTTGCTTTGTTCTGCTTAAACACTGCAAAGAGCTGGATATCCTGTCCTTGCTGGGCTTTGGTACTTATCTTGTTTTCCCCATGATCCTCACATTAGGAGTTATTTTCTTTCACTTTCCAGAATTTACCTATGCGTCGTCTTCAATAGCCATATTTATCATATACATTACTATTCAGTCACAGACCATTTCCGAAGTTATGCTCCGGGAAAAGATATTTAAAGAGGTGTCACTTGTTGACGCTCTGACAGGTCTTAATAACCGCAGGGCATTTGAGAATTATATTTTGAAAGATGATCCGGCATCCTCGAAGGGAGTGGCCTTCTTTGACCTGAATTCCCTTAAATACACCAATGACACCTTCGGACATGCCGCAGGCGACAGACTTATCAAATCCTTTGCGGATATGCTGACGGAGCATTTTGCCGGCGGCGCAGTCTTTAGGATAAGCGGAGATGAATTTGTGGTTATTAAGAGTGGGCTTTCCCGCAGCGAAATGGACAGCCTTATGAAATCCTTTACGGAAAAGATCTACGAAAAAGACAGGATGGCTGCAGCCGGTTACGTCTACGGCGAAAGCGGCGAACTCGTTAGAATGATAGATAAAGCGGAAAAGCAAATGTACAAGGATAAAGCTTTGTACTACGAAGAAACAGGAAAAGATCGCAGGATCTGATCCGGAGGAGTAATATGAACGAACCTGGGAAATGCCTGATAATATCCGGCGGAGCCTTCGCTGATCTTTCGAGGCAGGAGCTTTATGCGGACTATGTCATAGCCTGCGACAGCGGTCTTGACTACGCGGACAGATACGGGATAGTGCCGGATCTTGTAATGGGCGACTACGACTCCGTGTCGGAAGAAAATCTTAAAAGAATAGAGACAAATGAGATAAAGAGCCTTCGCTTCCCCAAGGAAAAGGACGATACCGATACCAGCCTTGCGCTAAAGCATGCTCTTGAGCTTGGATATAAAGACATCCGGATGGTGTGCGTATTTGGAAACAGGATGGATCATGCCTTTGCCAATATCCAGGTTGCGCACTACGGCGCAAAACGCGGCGCCACAGTCAGAATGTATGATGAAAAAACGAAGATAACAGTTTTTTCAAATTCGAAAATCGAACTTGCCGGAAAAAAGGGCTGCAACCTCTCTGTCTTTTCGCTTTCTGATGCCAGCAGGAATGTGACCATAAAAGGCACCAAATATGAACTTGAAAGCGGAGAGCTTACCAACTCTTTTCCCCTTGGACAGAGTAATGAGATCACCTGCGATAAGGCTGAGGTATCCGTGGAAGACGGAGTTATCATGGTGATCCTCAGCTAATGAGATGATATCGCAAGGTAAGATTTTTAGTGCAACTTAAACGTTTTCGTGATATGATACCCTTAATGAAACTACGGACAGATTTCTGAGTTTAAAAGGGGATTTTTATGAGAAAATTCGAAGGATACCAAAGAGGGGTGAACCTGGGAGGATGGCTTTCCCAGGCAGACGAAAAGACAAAGCAACACTACGACACATTTATCACCAAACCTGATATCGAGAGGATTGCAAGCTGGAAGTGCGATCACGTGAGACTTCCCGTGGACTACATCGTCATTGAGGGCGAGGATGGTTCCATGCTTGAGGACGGCTATACCTACATCGACAACTGCATCAGCTGGTGCAGGGAGTACGGCCTGAATCTCCTTATCGATATGCACAATACTTACGGCTACACCTTTGATCCTCTTGAGGTTAACGGGGATAAAGAGATCTTTTTCCACAATGAGGAGCTTCAGCAGCGCTTCTATCAGATGTGGGACAGAATCTCCAAGAGATACGCAGGCAACAAGGACGTAGCTTTTGAGCTTCTGAACGAAGTCATTTCTCCCGACGTGGCTGAGAGCTGGAACGCCATTGCGGACAAGACCATCGACGTTATCAGAAAGAACGCACCCGAAGCTTACGTGGTAGTTGGCGGCGTTCGTTACAACAACGTTCAGAGCGTTCCGCTTCTTAATCCTCCCAAGGATGACCACGTAGTCTACAACTTCCACTGCTATGAGCCTATGGTATTTACACATCAGAAGGCATGGTGGATGAAAGAGATGGAAAATGTTACAGCAGAGTATCCTGCACCTCTTTCAGAGTATGCGGAGAAATCCAAGGTATTTGATCCCGCATGGGCAGGCGCTGTTCTTAACATGAAGGCAAAAGAGACAGGCAAGGACTACTTCGAAGAGCTCTTTGCACCTGCACTTGAGGCAGGCAAGAAAAACAATGCTCCCCTTTACTGCGGTGAGTACGGCGTTATAGATCAGGCTCCTACCAATCCTTCTACCATCAACTGGATAAAGGACATCCATGATACCTTTGAAAGACACGGCATCGGCAGGGCTCTCTGGGTATACAAGGAAAAGGATTTCGGTATCATCGGACCTCACTATGATGACGTGAGAGATGAGATGGTAAAGAACCTTTGATAAGTACTTAAATTTTCATTAAAACAAACACATAAATATGCTTCTCCGATAATGGCGGTGTATAATCTTTATTATCGGAGGGCATATTTTTATGTTCAGGGAAAGTGACGGAAAGAGTGCAAGACTCGTTATGGATCCTTGTGACAGCTGTTGTGACCGGAGTTCTGGCCTATTCACTTCTTGCGCTTATCGCAGCATCTGCTGTGCCTGCGAGCGTACAAAGCTGGAGTGAGTATATTGATAATCTCGGCGCCTTCAGCGGATACGCCGGGCTTCCCACCTTCAATGCGGTCAATACTTATATGGGCGCATCGGGAATGACGGGTTTTATCATTTCACTGATATTTACCCTCTATTTCCTTACATTGCAAAGCCTATTGAGATCGAAAAAATGCTTGCAGTAATAAATGAATTTATTTGATATTACTTATTTGATATTTCTTTTAATGGGAAAGAGATTCTGGTACTCCTTGGGTGACATGCCGTATTCCTTTTTGAAAGCCTTGAAAAAGCTTGAATAGTCCCTGAATCCGAATCTTTCATACGTCTTGCTGATACCGGCACCGCCAATTATGGCGTTTCGGCACTCGGCAAGGCGTTTTTTGATGATGTACTGATGAAGCGAGATTCCAAGGGCATCCTTGAACAGGTGAGCAACATAGTACTTGCTCACAAAAAACTGTGATGCGATCTCATCAAGAGGCAGCGGCTCCTCAAGGTTTGAATCGATATAGGAGAGGATGTTCTGGAAAAGAGTCAGCTCATCGCTTCCTGTCTGCTTGTGATCCTCATCGTAGATGATGCGGTTGATGGTAAGGATCAGATCGCACAGGCACAGATGCCTTGCGGCGGTGCAGCCGTATCTATCGGAGGATATCTCCTCAAGAAGGCGCAAAAACCTCGATTCCACCTGATGAAACTCAGAGGGAGGAAGGTGGAAGATGTACTTGTGGAAAGCTTCAGCCTGCTGTATCAGATACATGTAGTCCACGGACTCGGATGTGAGATCGCTGCAGCAGTCACGGCTGATCCAAAAGACAAATCTTCTGTAGGTCTTTTCCGGATCATCGATAAGCGCATGATGAGAGATCCCGGGAGGAACCAGCATCAGATCTCCGGGAACCATCTTGTGACGCAGCCTCTCGCCCCCCGGCAAAAAGATCTCCATGGTGATATCTCCTTCAAGGAAAAGATAACACTCATAGTAGTCGTGAGCGTGGGGCTTGAGGGTTTTGAAGTCCTTGTCGGAATAGTAGAAAACCTCATAATCCGAGGACAACATATATTGTCTTGTATTAAAAGATGATCTTAAACGATTTTTCATAAATACTAGTATAACAATTTTTGCAAAGCTTGCAACAAGTTATTCTATTTTAAAGAAATTGCCAAGAAGCTAATGTATTATAAGAACGATTCTGAAAGGAGATTCCCATTATGGAAATGACACTTCGCTGGTACGGCAAAGAATTTGACACCGTTAAGCTTTGGCAGATCAGACAGATCCCCGGAGTTAAGGGCGTTATTACTACACTTTACAATAAACAGGCAGGAGAGCTCTGGGAGCAGAGCGAGATCCAGGCACTTAAAAAGGACGTTGAGGCAGAAGGCCTTAAGATCGCAGGTATCGAGTCCGTTAACGTATCTGATGCCATCAAGGCTGCAACTGCAGACAGAGATCTTCACATCGATAACTATATTAAGACTCTTGAAAATCTGGGTAAAGAAGACATCCACATGGTATGCTACAACTTCATGCCTGTCTTTGACTGGACCAGAACAGAGCTTGCAAGAAAGAGAGAGGACGGTTCAACTGTTCTTGCCTACACACAGGAAGCTGTTGATGCCATCGATCCCGCAAAAATGTTTGAGTCCATCTCAGCAGATACAAACGGCACTGTAATGCCCGGCTGGGAGCCGGAGAGAATGGAGCATGTAAAAGAGCTCTTTGAACTCTACAAGGGAATCGACGAGGACAAGCTCTTTGAGAACATCGTATATTTCCTTAAGGCTATCATGCCTGTCTGCAACAAGTACGACATCAAGATGGCTATCCATCCCGACGATCCCGCATGGTCAGTATTCGGACTTCCCAGGATCATCAACAACGAAAAGAATATCTTAAAGCTCATGAAGGCTGTTGATGACGTTCACAACGGCGTTACCTTCTGCTCAGGTTCTTACGGAACAAGCCTTGAGAATGACCTTCCTCATATGATCAGAGCTCTTGAGGGCAGGATCCATTTTGCTCACGTAAGAAACCTTAAGTTTATTTCACCCACAAACTTCGAGGAGTCCGCTCACCTTTCATCAGACGGAACCTTTGATATGTATGAGATCATCAGAGCTCTTTATGAGACCGGCTTTGACGGACGTATCCGTCCTGACCACGGACGTATGATCTGGGGCGAAGTTGCAATGCCCGGCTACGGCCTCTATGACAGAGCCCTTGGAGCAACTTATCTTAACGGCCTTTGGGAGGCAGTTGAGAAATCACATCAGCGTAAGGAGCTTGGCTAATATGAAACTTGATAAAAGCTATGTAACTGAAAAAGCATGGTCTGAAAAGGGCTATCATCTCCCCGCCTATGACAGAGAAAAGATGATCGAAAAAACAGTTGCAGCACCCAAGTGGGTTCACTTCGGCGCAGGCAACATCTTCAGAGCTTTCCAGGCTAATCTCTCACAGAGAATGCTGGAGGATGGCTTTGACGACACAGGACTTACAGTTATTGAGGGCTTTGACTACGAGATCATCGAAAAGATGTATCGTCCTCACGACAATCTCTCTGTTCTTGTTACGCTCAAGGCAGACGGATCTGTTGAAAAGTCCGTTATCGCCAGCATTGCAGAGTCCTGCATTCTTGATTCTGCCAATGAAAAAGAGTTTTCAAGACTTAAAGAGATCTTCAGAGCAGATTCTCTTCAGCTTGCAACCTTTACTATCACCGAGAAGGGCTACAGCCTTGTAAATGCAGCAGGTGAGACTCTTCCCGTTGTAAAGGACGATTACGAGAACGGCCCCGAGGCTCCTAAGAGCTACATCGGTAAGGTTTCAGCTCTTTTGTATGAAAGATATCTTGCAGGCAAAAAGAAGATCGCCATGGTGAGCACAGACAACTGCTCACACAACGGAGACAAGCTCTACGCCGCAGTATCTGCCTTTGCCTATGAGTGGACCAAAAACGGCAAGGCCGAGTCCGGATTTGTTGATTACATAAATGATGACACCTATGTCTCTTTCCCCTGGTCCATGATCGACAAGATCACTCCCAGACCTGACGACTCTGTCAATGAGATCCTGAAGGCTGACGGACTTGAGGACCTTGACCCTGTTGTAACTTCCATGAAGACCTGGGTTGCTCCCTTCGTAAATGCCGAGGAGAGCGAGTACCTTGTAATCGAGGACAAGTTCCCCAACGGAAGACCTGCCCTTGAAAAGGTTGGGGTTATCTTTACAGAAAAAGAGACCGTTGATAAGGTTGAGCGCATGAAAGTCTGCACCTGCCTTAACCCTCTTCACACAGCTCTTGCTGTATACGGATGCATCCTTGGCTACACCAAGATCTCCGATGAGATGAAGGATGAGGATCTCCTTAAGCTCGTAAAGACCATCGGTTACAAAGAGGGACTTCCCGTTGTTACAGATCCCGGCGTTATCAGACCTCAGGACTTTATCGATACGGTAGTAAATGTCAGGATTCCCAACGTATTCATGCCCGATACACCTCAGAGAATCGCAACCGATACTTCACAGAAGCTCGCCATCAGATTCGGTGAGACTGTAAAGGCTTATCAGGTTTCCGATACTCTTGATGTAAAAGATCTTAAGCTCATCCCTCTTGTATTTGCAGGATGGCTCAGATACCTTATGGCAGTGGATGACAAGGGTAACGCCTTCGAGTGCAGCCCCGATCCCCTTCTTGAGAAGGCATCTTCTTATGTAAAAGACATCGCTCTTGGCGAAAAGGATGCTTCCAAGGTAAAGAAGGCTGTTCTTCCTCTTTTGAAGGATGCAACCATCTTTGGAGTAGACCTTGAGGCAGCAGGCCTTATGGATCTTGTGCTCTCATACTACATGGAACTCATCGCAGCTCCCGGCGCTGTAAGAGAGACACTCCACAAGCATGTTGGATAAGGATATTTGATAGTTGTATAAAAGGAAGCCTGCAGGTTTGCGGGCTTCGTTTTTATCTTATTGAGAATTGAGGCTCAATTTCTTGAATTTATCACTATAAAAAGATAAAATAGTTGGAAAGATTGTTTAAATTAGCTATTTGGAGGAAAAGAGTATGAAAATTTGTCCTAATTGTGGAACTCAGGTTCCGGATGATGCAGTATTTTGCAATAATTGCGGATCAAGCATGGCTGCAGACGCAGCAAAGGCAGCAGCTCCAACCGCAGATAACAATGCACCCGTAAACAACCAGGTACCGGCACAGCCTCAGTTCCAGCAGGCTCCTTACGGTCAGCCTCAGTTCCAGCCTCAGCCTTTCCCTGCATTTGATCCCAAGGATCATACAGCAGAGTTCGATCCCAAGGATATCGCTGACAACAAGCTCTTTGCAGTAATGCCTTACATAGTAGGTGTTCTTGGAATCATCATTGCACTTCTTGTAAAAGATTCAGCTTTTGCAAGATTCCATGCAAAGAACGCTATCAGACTTGAGATTGCAGAGCTCCTTAGTGTTATTATGTTCATCATTCCTATTCTTGGATGGATCGCAGGTGCTATCTGTCTCGTTATCCTTAGCGTTGTTGAGATCATCTGTCTTGTACAGGTTCTCCAGGGCAAGGCAAAGGATGCTCCTATTGTAAGCGGTATCGGATTCCTTAAATAATTCGCACCGCAAAACACCATATTTTGCCAAGAAGGGCTGTGGAAGCATTGCTTTCATGGCTCTTTTTTCGTTCCCCCGGCCCCTGTGATTACCGAAAAAAGCTCTTGTAGATGAAATAAGAGTCTACATCTTGTCGGTAAAAAGTCAAATTCTTAAGACTTGTTTAAGGACTCCTTAAGATTTGATGAATACGCTTTACATGCACTTTGCCACGTGTTATCGTTGCTATTGTCAGATGACCGGAGAGCACTTTTTAAGTCTCTTTCCGGCTTCCGCTCCTTTCGGAGCAGCGCTTCCGCCTCAACGGAAGTGTATTTTTCACAACATCAGCCTTGGGATATAGTCTATTTGCTATTTTTAGTTTTTCATGCAAGTCTAAATCTCATTTACAGTTCAAACATAACTCCTATGTTCTATGCCACTCACCTGCGGCATCTTTGTGTTCATTTTCTGTCCCGGGGCTGATGATTGTTTAATATTTCTTTGAAAATTCTTCCATGATATAATTGAAAACACGATATTTACTAATATTCTTGAACAAAGAGGTTTACAAGATGTTTGTGAATTTTTCAAATCATCCCCATAGTAAATGGGATCGGAATCAGACAGAAGCAGCATCAAAATTCGGGGATATCATCGACATTCCTTTTCCCGAAGTACCCGCTGAAGCCGGAGAAAACGCTATCTACGACCTTGCAAAAAAGTGTGTAGAGCAGATAGAAAGCACCCTTGGAGATGACGGAGCTGTAATGGTGCAGGGTGAGTTTTCTCTTACCTACGCAGTTGTAACTCTTCTTAAACAAAAAGGCATAAAAGCTCTGTCTGCCTGCTCTGAGAGACTGGTCACAGAGGAAGTGGATGAAAACGGAGAAAGAGTCCGCAAGGTGAGATTTGAATTTAAAAGATTCAGGGAATATTGATCTTTATGGAGCATATAACTGATGCTTTCAAAATAAGATATGTAAAACTGCATTTGACCGCTGTTTTTGCAGAAGACTGTAAAGTGCCTGTTTACAAGGCATCAGCCCTTCGCGGCGGCATGGGCAGTATGCTCATGGACTCTTACTGCAGAGAAGACGGAAAGTGTGATGATTGCCGGTTGGAAAGAGAATGCCCCGTCAGGAACATCATGTACTCACATATGAAGATTCAGCCCTCTTTTATGAGTAGCGGAAACAGCGTGGGCTATGTCATAGAGTGCGAGGACTATCACGACTACTTCAGGGCCGGGGAGACCATGAACTTTAACGTCATCCTCTTTGGAGGAACAACAGAGTATACTGGCATTATCCCGGAGGCTTTAAAAAAACTGGGAGCGGCAGGACTCGGCAGAGAAAAGGCAAGGTTTGATGTCTTTTCAAAAGAGGACACGGATCCCGAAAAACTACATATTCGTACAGTCGCTGACTATGTTGCTTACAGAAAAGAAAAGCTGGCGGGAGCAACGGATCTTGTGCTTAATTTCAAAACGCCACTTTCTTTAAAATATCAGAATGAGATATTAAAGGACTTTTCCATAGAAGCCCTCAACCAGTCCCTTTGCAGAAGGATCTACATGCTGGACTGCTTTGAAGGCATAGAAAGCGGCATTCATGAAAAGAAATATGTGTACAGTATCCCTCTTCCGGGGGTTCTTTCAGAGGATCGCAGAACAGTTACCGTAAAAAGATATTCAGACCGCAGGAAGTGCTCTATGGATCTTTACGGCATACAAGGGAAAATGAGGCTTTACGGCGTATCCCGGGAGCTTATGGATATTCTCATCGCCGGAGAACTCATACATGCCGGCAAAAATACCAGCTTTGGATTTGGAAGATATCATATAGAAATTGAGGACGTAACATGACGGATATTATTCTTTTAGCCCTAAGTACTCTGGCTAAAGAAAAAAGAGAATCGGAATTTGAAGTTGAAGATACCGAATACAAAGGCACATATATCGGGCAACTTGAGCCTATTATAAAATACAGAGCATCCCTTGGCGGTGAAAATGACATTGAGGTGCTTGCCCTTTGCACTGAAAAGACAAAGAATGACTCGGCCAATCACGCAGGGATGTCCTCTTTGGATTATTTCAAAAAAAGAGTCGCAGAGATCGCCGGAGAGGAAAACTTTAAAGGCACTGTTACCGTAACTCCCATAGATATCTCTGAGGAAGATCCCACAGATGGCATTGCAGATACGGTAGATCTTATCAGGCAAAAGAAAGATCTCGGAGCTCTCTGGGTTGACACTCACGGAGGCTTTAGGGATATAGCACTTACTCTGGAAGCTGTCATGTCACTTGTAAAAGTTGACGGCATAGTCCCCGAGAGGATCTACGGCATCAGATATTCTGAGAACAGGGCTGCACTTGTGGATCAGAAGGCCTCTTTTGAGATGTTCGATTTTGTTTCAGGCATGAATGAGTTTATAGATTACGGCAGTGTTGATCAGCTAAACAGCTATTACAAGTCTCACCGTGATGAGAGATTAAAAGATGTGCTGGATGCCATGAACACCATCTCCGACGGAACCATGGAGTGCAATCCACATCAGTATTTGCAGGGCCTTGATGAGCTTGGAAAATCCATAAACGAGCTGGAAGAGACCGATACAATGCTTGGCATCTTTTCAAGGTATATAAAGGATTCCTACGGCGTTTTACTTGATCCGAGAAAAAGGACAACCGTGGATATCATCAGAAGGTGCATAGAAAAAGAGCTGTATCAGCAGGCTCTCACCATACTGGAAACACTGATGCCGGATGAGTTTGTAAAAAGAAAGATCCTCTATTTTGAGCCCGAGGATCTTGAGAAGATAAAAAAACGCTATCCCTGGCTTCAGCCAAAATACGAGGATGACAACAACTTTGTGATAAACAGATTTGTTAACTCGGATTTTGAAAATCCTTTTTTCAGAAGAGAAAAGCCCGTTCCCGAAAATCTGAATCAGGAAAGAGAGTATATTGAGATCCTGACGGGCAGACAAAAGAACTCTAAATATCTCAGATCCATGGATTTCCTTAATCTGTCCAAGGTTGTGGATTCAAAAAAGATAAGCCTTAATTATGATAAAGATAATCCCATTGAGATAACTGTAAAGACCAATGCCGGAGTAAATGAATGGCGTAAGGCGGGAAATCTTTTCAGGATGCACAAGGCTTTAAAAAAATGCAGAAACAGGTTTAATCACTGCGACTCCGACAGGCCTCTTATGAAGGATATTGTGACTGTGATGGAGAAGTATGCGGATCTTGCAGAGGAGCTCTTTGCAGCGATAAAAGAATGATACGGAGAAAAGTATATGAAAAAGATCGGATCTTTTTTTAAGAGATATAAAAAGGAGATATGGACTGTAACCTGGTCACTTCTGCTGGCAGGCGCCATCACAGCGGTGCTCTCGCTTTTATTCGGAGTTACAATGTTTGCCAATATCAGCAGCTACCTTCAGTACGTGACCGTGATCCTTGCGCTCCTTGCCTGGAACAACACCAGAAAGCTTTTGGAGAACAGAGAAAAACAGCATCTATACGCAACCAGTAAGGACATGATCCTTACGGTATCTCTTTCAAACGATGTTCATGCTGATGTGGCAGCCTATCTTTCAAGCCTTACGGGAGATGATATCCCATTAAGAGAACTTGAACCTATATCTTTTTCTTCGGGAAGCTATTCTGATGAGGTGATAAACTCAGGCAGCGCGTACATGGAGCTAAAGATAGACAAAGATATCTCCGGAGCTCTTTCCATAACCCGAAAAGCGGATATGCCAAACGATGGAACAATTGTTGATTATATGTCCGAGTTTCAGGAATGCATCAAAAAAGTCTTTGCTATCATGAGCGAAAACGGAATCCAGAGGCTTCATGTTTTTATTGCTGCTCCTGTGGGTGTTGCAGCTTATATCACACCTTATTTTTCCAATAAAAAGACAGTGATCTTTTACAGATACGTAAGGGATCTTCCGCAGAAATACATCCAGATGGGACCGGTAGAAAACAGGGGAGAAGAGTAAATGATACTTGCCCAGTACACCATCAGATCCAAGCAGGATTATATATTTAAGACCAACAAAATGATCGAGATCATTGGCGCTTCCGCCAACATAAGCAGAGCCTGGGATGAGCTTTTTGAAGTTGCAAAAACTCTCGGGCTTTCTTTTGATGAAGCTGATGACAACACTTTCGATATAAAGGACACCCAAAAAAGAATGGAAGCCGGAGAGCTTACAATTTCCGAGCTCTTTAGAGGAGGCGGCAATCTCACGGTTCTTTTTGACTCTTTTGATACCTTTAAGGCTTTAAACAGAGCCTTTTCCTACAAAATCCTTGTGGACTATCCCGGCATGATTCCCATGGCGGTATATACGGATTTTACCGGAGATTACAGGGCGGACTACGCAGCTCTTATGAACAGATCTGAAATTGAAAAAAGCAGGATGTATCCCGGAAGGGATGAGTTTATACTTCCTTTTTCCGATGCATGGCAGGAGTCTTTTGAGAGCTTTTCAAAAAAAGAAGCCGGTAGAAAGAAAAGCTACGAAGATGGTGGTAGTGTGCCATCTCCTATGGATATCGCAGGAACAGGACCTGTGGATCTTTTGGCGGTGGTGCATGCGGACGGCAATAACATGGGCAGCAAGATCATGAAGTTTCTGCGTGATGAGACAGAGTATGACAAATGCGTAAACAGCATGCGCCTTTTTACAAAAACAACTTCGCAGGTCTTTAATGTAGCGGGACTTAAGGCAGTTGAGGAGTACCATGAAGAGCTTGTTAACAAGCTTAAAAGTCAGGACAGCGAGATAAAGACTGCAGATTACAGGCTGATCGTAGCAGATGGCGATGATCTTACCTTTATATGCAACGCAAAGTATGCTCTTGAGTATACAAGAGTTTATCTAAACGCGGTACGCGACTACAACTCCGATTCACCCTGGAAATACAGCTCCTGCGCAGGAATAAGTCTTTTCCACAGGCGCTATCCTTTTGCTGATGCCTATTCTATTGCCGAACAAGTCTGCGACAGCGCCAAAAAGATGGTACATACCGGAAAAGATGATGCACCTGAAGAGGGATGGGTTGACTTCCAGTTTATAACCGGCACTGCGGGAGACCTTGATACCATAAGGGACAGGCAGAATATCACGGCAAGCATGGCAAGGCCCTGGCTTTTGACAGAGGGAAGGCAGACCCTCAAAGAATATGAAAAGCTTGCAGAACTTGAAGAGATATTGCGCAGGCGCGGTGTCACAAGGACTGTCATCAAGGAGCTTGGAAATGCTTGTGAGAGCAGCATTATCGAGGGAAGACAGATCCTTGAAAGAGTATACGCAAGGCATAAGGGACTCTATGAGGAGCTTACAGATCTTTTTGCGCAGGATGTGGAGCTCTTGCTCCGTGCTATATATGATCTTTCCGGAATCATGGATATTTGGTTTGAGGGGGTAAATGTATGAGTGGGATCAGGATCACCCTCCATTCGGATATGTGTCTGTCCACAGGGCAGAATCAGGGAACCCGTGTACAAACTGATATATGCACGGACAGATACGGCATCCCTTTTATTCCTGCAAGGAGGATAAAAGGGTGCCTTCGTGAAGCGGCAAAAGAGCTTCTTGAGCTTGGACTTTCAGGTTATACGAAAGATGACATCCAAGGACTTTTTGGTGATGAGAAGGGACGCAGTGGAGCTCTTTATATAAACGACGGGCTTCTTCCCGATATAGAAGAGGTGTACAGCACCATTGAGGAACTTGCTAAAAAAGGAACTGATATTGAAAAGAAGGCAGTCCATCCGGGCAATATCTCCGGTATGTATACTTACAGAAGATTTCAGATGAGCATGAAGGGTGACGACAAAGGGCCGGGAACGCTTCGAACGCTGAATGTTCTGGTGCACTATGATCCTCTTGATAAAAATAAGAGCAGAGAACTTGAATTTATCGCTTATGCCACGCTCGCCGGAAAAAAGGAATATGAGGAGCTTCTAAAGCTTTGCTGCAAGGCGGTGAGGCATATGGGCTTTGGCAGAAACAGAGGGCTTGGTAATGTCTCACTTATCTACGAAGCCGGAACTGTTGATAACAATAAAGAGATCAGTTTTGAGAATCTTGATGCTGACAGGCTATACAGTCTTGAATACAGACTTACAAATGTTTCTCCTCTTGTCATAAACGGTTTTGATGGAGCTAAGTCACATATACCGGCCAAAAACCTTATAGGTGCCCTGGCGGGAAAGTATCTTAAAAACCATGAAAAATCGGCTGAGTTTGACAGTCTGTTTCTTGACGGAACGGCTATCTGGTCGGATCTTACGCCCTGTGTAAACGGTGAAAGGTCTTTCCCTGTACCTCTTATGATCGCATCCCTTAAAAATGATGGCGGAAGACTTATCAACAGGTTCGCAGGTGGTGAAGACAGTGGATGGAGAGCATTAAAGCCAAAGACTGTAGAAACGGGATATATGACAATTGGAAATGACGGAGCGATTTTATCGGATATTCCCATAAAGGCAACGGCTCATAGAGCTCTAAATGCCGGTGGTGAAGCTTTTTTCATGGATCATATAGATAAAGGTTATGTCTTTTCCGGAAGGGTGATAGCGCCCGGAAGACTGGTAAATACTGTGGCAAGGATCCTTTGCTTAGGAGATCTTCGCTTTGGAAAAAGCAGATCTGCACAGTATTCATGCTGCAGAGTGACGGATATTTTTTCTCCAAAGCCTTATGAAACAGAGGCTTTTTCTGTAAAAAACGGAGAGCCTGTTTTTGTGATCCTTAAGTCGGACATGCTCATAAACAGTGAGGATGGGCCCGTAGCTGTTTTGGATAAGGACATAAGAAAGGCTCTGGCAAAGGAGCTGGGCCTTGCGGACAGTATTCCTGAGGACGTTATGGATCTTGTGAGCTTTAAGACCATCGGAGGCTATCAGGCCATGTGGCGCATGCAAAAGCCTCTTGTTCATGCGGTGGCTGCAGGGAGCGTTTTTTGTTTCAAGGCTGCAAAAGACAGGTACCCTAAAGAAATTTTTGTCGGCAGAAACAGGCAGGAGGGCTTTGGCCTTTGTGGACTGTTTTCAGGCTCTGAGATAAATGGGATCAGGGATATACGTAGCTGCGAGGCAGACAGACCTTCGGATGCTCCGATCAACCCCGGACAATACTGCAAACTGTTCAAAAATGCAGTTTTGGCGAGGGTCTATGATGAAGTCATATCTTCCAACGCAAAAAAAGTTGCTGAGATGTTCCTGCTTCTTCGCGGTAAAAAGATTCCCAAAGATATTCCGGAAGTTGGAAATAAAAAACGAAACGGTATACCTGTTCACAGGCTGCGACTTATGGCCTTTGAGGCAACGGATTATGCGGACCTTAGAAAGAGCATAGACCGCATTAAGAAAAACGACGTGGACAGCTCAAACGCGGGACGAAGATATGAGTGCCATGAGCTTCTTGACGAAATATACGGAAAGAACAGAAAAAGCTTATCTGTAAGCGCCATGCTTGGACTAAAAGAGAGCGAAATGGAGAACATGCAGATGGATCCCGAGGTCCAAAGGTTGATCGAGGCGGACTGGAAGAGGCCTTTGGATATTGTTATGCAATCGCTTCACTATTCAAGGAGGAGGTAAGTGATGAAGAAAAAATTATATTACGAGCTTACCTTTACCCAGAGATCACCTCTTAGGATAAGCGTAGCCGACAGTGAAAGAACCAGCAAAGACCTTGCTCTGGATAAAAGGGGAATGCCCTTTATCCCCGGCTTTAGTATTGCGGGAGTTTTGCGCTCGATGATGTCTGATGAGGCTTCCTATGATCTTTTTGGCGGAGAAACTGCAAGCGGAGGGTTTGCTGGCAGCAAGGTGATAGTGGGAGACGCCACCCTGAAAGAAACGGTCCCTGTCAAGATAAGCGTAAGGGACGGAGTTCATCTTAATGAATGGGGAGCTGTCCTTAATAAATATGATTACGAGATAGCTGAGACAGAATATCCTTATGTTTCCATCGTTGAATGGCAGGGGGATGAAGAATCATACAAAAAGGAAATAGAAGAAATACTGGATCCGTTGTTTTTGGAGATACAGGAATACGGTATTGGATTTGGAGCAGGAAACTCAAGGGGCTTCGGGCAAATGAAAGCGATTGTAAAAAAGAAGGTTTTTACTTTCCCGGAGGATCTTTCCTCTTGGCTTGATTTCGATCCCTATAAAAAAGACGACAGCTCTTTTGAAACTGAAAGGGAGCTTTCAGGAAAGACTGCGGATACGTCTCTTTGGACAAGAATTCATACAGAATTCATGATAGATGGTAACTTTTCCATATCTGTTCCCACAGCAAGGGTGGATAGAGCTGAAAACGGATTTTCTCCCGACAGGATCCCGCTTAGAAATCTCAGGGGAAATCCCGTTATATCAGGAACCACTCTGGCAGGATCCTTCAGGCATCATATGCTGAAACTTTGCAGAGAGCTTGGCATAGACAAAAAGCAGGTGGATGAGCTTTTTGGAATAAAGGATGAAAGACAAAAAATCTATACTGCATCAAAGATACATTTTTCGGAGTGTGAGATAACCGGTGGTAAGAACGCTGTGGTAACCAGAAATGCCGTGGAGAGATTTACCGGTACACCTAAAGTTACAGGACTGTTTACGGCAGAACTTTGCTACGGAGGAAGCGGCGAACTTGAGATATCACTGTCACCTGAAGCCGGCTCACTTCAAAAGCAGCTACTTGCCCAGGCTATATATGATCTGCAGCTTGGTCTTTTTGCCATAGGCAGTGAAAGCGGAACAGGTCGCGGAAGGCTCAGATTTAAGAGCTTTTCGGTTAACGGTAATGACAGAACACAGCTTGTTACCGGACGTTTACAAAACAGTGGTGACATAAACACCAAAGATCTGTTGGAGGCATGATATGTCAAAACCATGGATAAAGGAAAAGGGCTCAGGCCCGTCATCTGAAATTGATAAATACATGTCCGAAAGCAAAGATAAACTCAACGGCATGACTTTTTTTGCAATGTATCCCGATGAATTTAAGATGGGAATCTATGACGGAAATCTTTCCACAGAGGATCTTTTGGAAGCAAGGATATTTGATGATGACAAAGAGCTTTTGATCACGAGAAACTGTATCGGAGAAGATTTTTTCTGGCGCCTTGCTTCGGAGAAAAAACCGAATATCCCTGAGGATATGTACTATGTAAGATTTCAGAAGATAGACAGGTCTATGTTTAAAGGAAGAGATGTGCCTGAGATATCAAAAGCTCAGCAGGCAAAGATAGTGACCTTTGTAGATTATGATGAAAACGGAATGGCTTATGCCGCAGACAACAGAGTATGCGGCCTTTTGCCGTGAAAGGAAACATAGTTGAAGGATACATTTGTAAATCCCTATAATTTTGTGCCCTTTGGCGGAGAGATAAATAATCCCGGGCATAAGAAAAAAAGAGAAGAGGTTTTTTCAAAGGAGGGAGAAAGCCTTGTTTCCGGCTGGTTTGATCTGGAAATTTATATAAAGACTCCACTCATTATTCCCGGTAAATTTTATAAGGATAACGGGAAAAGAAAATGTGCTTTTTTGAAGCTTCCTGATGGTGACGGCACTATGCAGTATGCCATTCCCGCAAGCAAGTTAAGAGGCATTATAAGGTCTGCCTTTGAGGCGGCAACGGACAGCTGCGTCCCCTTTGTTTTGCGTGAAAAAAACAGGATGAGTCAGAGAATTCCGAAATTCGGAGCTCTTCATGATAGGGGGCTTCTTTGCTATGAAAATGGTATATGGAGCCTTTATGAGGGTGAAGTGGTCGCTATGGAGAAGGTCGAAGCAAATCCTGAAAGGTCCGGATTTCACTATCCTGATGATAGAGAAGTTACCGTAAAGACAGGAGATTATGACGAAAAAAAGCATGGGGTGGTGCAGTACAACTTCCCCGTTAATACCGGAAAACCGTATCATATAGCCTATCTTCAAAAAGGAAAACTAATAAATAAGTGGAATAGCAATGAACCCTATGATGATCTGAGCTCTGTCCTTGGGGGTGACAGTTCTTTTTACGGAAAAAAGATCCGCAACATTAACATCGGACCTGTAAGGGACCTGAGGAATGCCCTCGACAGAGAGCTTAGGGGAGAAGGCCATGGGGTGCCTGTTTATTATTTCTGTGTTTCGACATCCGGCGATGATGATTCTATGGAGGATCGTATAGTCTATCTTTCTAATGCCTCCGTTGGAAGGATTCCAAGGAAAAGAAGCTGGAAAGAGGTTATGGGAGATTATGTTCCCTGTGAGGTCAAAGAAGGCCTGTGCCCGGCATGTCTTTTGTTTGGAACAAAAGAAGGGGAGGAATACAAGAGCAGATTGCGGTTTACAGATGCTTTTCCTGCGTCTGATATTTCAAGTGAATATCGCTTAATAAATGCCCTTGGTTTGCCCAAATATACTGCTTTTGAATATTATCTCAAAAAGCCTGCAGAGGACGCGGTCTATTGGAACTACGATATATACGGAGTAAAGGGGAAACGTATTGGAGGGAAAACCTCCACCAAATACAGATATCTGAAGGAGGTTTCTCCCAGAGGAAGGAAGTTTTACTGGCACTTTAACCCTTCGACCGATGCACCTTTGGGGAAATTTCCAAGTGAGATAGAGATGATGACAGGGGGAACTTTTCATAGCAGGATATATTTTGACAGCATAACAAAACAGCAGCTTGATGATCTTATGTGGGTCATTTCATTTGGAGATAATAAAAAGGACAGTAATCTGTGCTATAAGCTGGGACATGCAAGACCCCATGGATACGGAAGCTGCAAGTTTGTGATCTCGTCTCTTAATATCAGGACAATCAGTAAAGACGAAAAGGGTGACATATCTTTTTCCGTAAAAAGCGAAGTTCCGGAAATAAAGGCGCTGTCCTACGGCATTGAAAAAGAGAATGTCCGGGCACTTTTAAAGATGGCTGATCTAAATGCCTTGGCAGATCAGAATGTGGATTATCCCGGAGAACTTGAAAAAAGCTTCTACTGGTTCTCAAAGAACCACAAAAACAGGGGAACCATGCAGGTACTGCATGATGCTTTGGATTCTGAACTGTCCCAAAAGAATCACGTAAAGCCGCCAAAGCCGCAAGATGCCGAGACTTAATTTGCTGTACCCGGTATTTATTGAGAACGTAACCTGCCTTATAATTCTTTTTAACTAAATGAAATACGCTTTTGAGGAGGCAGATATGTTCGACAGCTACCTGGTGAGGATAGACCTTGTTGCCACAGGCAACAAGATCAAAAAGCTCAGATATGCCAACAAAATGAAGGTGTCAGAGCTGGCGGAGGTAATGCACAGCTCGGAAAATACCATCTTCAAATGGCAGAGGGGCGAATGTCTTCCAACCATAGATAACCTGTTGGTTTTGAGCATTTTATTCAATACATCCATGGATGAGATCATCCAGATAGAAGAAGGGGCCAAAGAGCCCCTTCTTCCCATTAATGGACTTGTTTATCTTTGAGCGTTCTAGTAATATGTAATCATAAAATACATTCAGCCCGTTAGGGCATTAAGGCTATATGTTTTCTTCCTACTAAAATATTTGAAAGCGCTTCCTGTGTATTCATGAAGCGCTTTCCTTTTACTAACCCTACGGTTTATTGCATCATCCTTCCGGAGAATGTACATTGAACTTACAAAAAAACGGGAACACTTCCCTCAAGGAGGAAAAATAGATGTCAGAACAAAACAACAAAGAATATTACAAGGTGGTTCTGGGAGCAACCTACAGCATGCCCTACGGTCAGGAGAGAGGGTGCTTTAGTACCTATGAAGAGGCAAGGGAATACGCAGATAACTTTAATGATGAAATGGCAAGGCGCTATGATATGGGCGCAATCGAGCCCAGAGAGTGGACTACAGCATCAGTAGAGGGGCCCTACAAGGCAAAATGATATACAAGGAGAAGTTGCTATGGACGTATTTGACAAATTAGACGAACTTGATAGAAAATATAACTCCAATATTCCCGAAGATGTCATGAAAAAAGTTGAGGAGGCTTTGGAGGAAAAGTTCAAAGATTACAGCAAGGGCCTTGGTTTTTGCCATGTTTACTGGTCTTACAAAAAGGCAATGCTAAATGACCTTGGCTATAACTGGATGAGCCCTTCCGAGCTTGCTGAATCGGACCCGGAATGCGGGACCATAATGTTTGACTGATCTTGGGAAATGAATTTTTATAAGAAAAGGTAAATGATATGAGTTATGCTGCATGGCAGGTAGGTAATGGTCAGAATGCCGTTATCTTTGGTACCAAAGGTTTGTACCTGACACTTGGGGACACAGATTCTTCCAGTGGGCACATAAAATATTTGATCAATCAATTTAAAGGGATCGATCAGGCACAAAAGAATAAGATGAAGGAAGCTATGGATTATTATGATGAGATTGAAGAGGGCGACTACGTAGTAGTGAAAAAAGCAAACGGAAGATACATTGTGGGTAAGGTTTGCTCTTTCGATGGCAAGATTCCCTATGCCGGCGTTTCACGTATGAAGAAGCTTAATATCGAGCATACCGATGTTCCTAAATCCGCCTTACCCTTTGCCAGAGATAATGATGATTTCATACTAAGGCGAGGCCTTATGCTCAGAGAAAACAGATTCAGTTTTTATGAGCTTTTTGAAGAACCCTACAGCAATTGGGAAAGGAAATGGAAAGAAGAACTTAAATGAAAACAAAAGAAAATAAAAACGAGCTTGTCTGGCATCACGTTGAACAGGAAGCTCTTACACCAACCCATTATCTTTTTCTTCTGGGCAGAAGAAACGGCAAGATCTTCGGAAGCCTGCTGGCAGCAATACTTATTATATTTACGTTAAAAGAGGGGAGTAAAGCCGGCTTTTACCTTGAACTTAACTGTCTGGGGATCGGGGCTGTCTGCTTTTTACTTAGATCCTGGACAGAGCTTAGACTCCGTTTAGGCAGATACACGGAAAGTATCTTTACAAAATTCTACGGAAAGTCCGGACTATCCATCTACGAGAAAAATGAACCGGATGTAAGGCGTGCCAGGGCATTTTTTTCAGCAGTTACGGTTCCGGCTCATTTCTTTGATCTGTATATTTTCTTTATCCTCCCGGCAATTTTAAGAAATCGTCCCCTTTGGAACACGGTGGTTTTATTCATCGTTTTGCTCTTTGTAATGCTTTTGTTCAATTTGGGTATGGACTACTCCATCAGATATTACAAAGAATGTCTAAGGCAGTTTCCTTTTAATAATACGGTGATGAGGATTCTTTGCTTTGTGGCAGGTTTTTGGGGGAAAAGAGTATACGGACCCGTAGAATACATATTTGATATGAGAGTTTTTTCGGCAGGTATGATACTGCCCTTTTTGCTTTTGTTTATTCCTGCAGTCGGGAAAATACTGACCGGAGCGTCTTTAGGATATAACAATCCTGTAAATAACAATAAGCTTTTTGATGTGAGTTTCAGCTTTGAGACAGACCTTACCTGGGATGACGTGGAAAGAAAAATAGAAAAGGATGAGAAAGAGAAAAAGAAAAAGGAATACGAACGAGAGCGCGAAAGGCGGGAAGATGAAAGACGCCGAAGGGAATGGGAAGAAAGAGACCGCCGGGAAAGACAGGAAAGACTTCGAAGGGAAGAAGAGAAAAAGCAGCAGGCTCTCGCTGAGGCAAGAAGGGTGATCAAAGAGAAAAAGGAAGAAGACAGATATATCAAAGAAAGCGATGACAAAGCAAAGCTTTCTTCAGGAACTATGAGCAGTATAACAACAGACAGAACGAGGTCGGTAAGATGATAACATATGTATTTATAGCAGCATTGGCACTGTGCGTTACATTATCTGTAGCCTATAGGCCAAAACTAAAAAACATCATATACCTGAGTGGATATGAGTACAGGCATTTAAGAGACTGTGATAGGATTAAACATACAGATAAAAACCCTTATGTGTTTTAATATAAATAAGGTCTTTACGATAGGAGAAAAGAGATGGATATACCCAAGTGGCAAATGACGATACAGCAGCTCTATAAAGGACAGATATCAAATGCCTTTATGCTGACGGGAAATATCGGTGATTATGCTTATGAAACAGCACATTTAAAGGACTACCTGGTAAAATTCCTTTTGGATAAAAACAGGGTTGGTCATTTCAATATTGATGATGTTTATATTTATGATGTGAATTCCAAAGGAATGTCGGTGAGATCCGATAAAAAGGAAATGGAGCTGCCGGCACTGTTCTCCCTTATGAATGACGTAAAGGGTAGAAATGCTTTTATTATCTACTACCCTGAGTTTATCATTCCCGGAGGAGAATATCTTTCTGAAAAAGATAAACAGATCATCACAGGATTTCACTCCATAATCAATTCATCCAATTTTATAAGCTCTGCAAATATCGTCATATTCGTCACTGAGTCCACAACAGGTATTAATCCCATGTTTCTGGGAAACAGCTCCAGGATAACACTGATAAATCTGGAACTTCCGGACCTTGGGACCAGAACGGATTTCGTGCGTGACTGGTACGATAACCATGAAGAGGTTTACGCGGCTATTGACAGACGTATAGGCGTTGCGGAGATCGCAAACCTTACTGCGGGACTTCAGCTTGTTTCCATAGAGGACATCCTTTTGGATGCAAGGCAGATGGGCGTCATCAACGCAGATATGATCCTTGAAAAGAAAAAAGAGATAATCCGAAAGGAATTCGGCGAGATCATAGAGATCTTTGACACCGAGGGACTTAGCCTTTCCAAGTTTGCGGGGCAGGATACCATAAAAGCCTATTTCAAGGAAGTGGTCATAGATGCCCTCAAAGAGGGAAATACGGAGATCGTTCCCAAGGGCGTACTGCTTATGGGACCTCCCGGAACAGGTAAAACCTATTTCGCCAAGTGTCTTGCTGCAGACTGCGGTATCAGCTTTGTGGAATTCAAGCTCTCCAAAATACTTGGTAAATATGTGGGTGAGTCTGAAAAAGCCATGGAGAAGGCCCTTCAGGTATTCAGAGCTCTTACTCCCTGCGGAGTTTTCATGGATGAGATCGATCAGTCCATGACAAGGGGAGAGGGAGGAAGCGACGGCGGAAGCCGTGTGAATTCCAATCTCTTCGGAATGCTTCTTGCAGAGATGAGTAAGCCTTCAAACCGAGGCAAGATTCTTTGGTTTGCGGCCACAAACTATCCAAACAACGTGGATGAAGCCCTGAAAAGACCCGGCCGATTCGATAAAAAGATACCTTTCTTTGCCCCTGATGAGCAGGAGAGGAAAGCGGTCCTTAAGTTAAAGCTCACAGAGGACTCCAAGATAAGGCTTGCAGGTGATGCAGACCTTGACTATATCGCAGAAAACACCGACGGTTATACACAGGCTGAGCTTGAAGCCATAGTTGTAAAGGCAAGGGAACTGACCATAAGAAAAAAAGAAAATGCCATAACCGGCAGGATCCTGAAGCTTGCAATGGAATATATGCTTTCCAATCAGAACGAAAAGATCCGTGAGATGGAAGACATAGCTCTTAAGGAGTGCAACGATCAGGAGTTTATCCCGCCCCAGTTCAGAGAAAGACACAGAGAGCTCATGCTCTCCGGAACACCTTACAAGTCATTCTCCAAGGTGGACAGAGGCGGTGACAATTCAGACAGATAAGAAAGAGGCGGCAAATGGGAGTAAAAGTAGAAAACCATTTAAAGGAAGCACTGGAACTGGCCAGAGAAGCTTCAAAGGAAAAAGAATATTTCTGGGAGAAGAATCCTTATGGCAATCCTTATACGGTAGTCTACGGCTACGTAGCTCTTTTGCATAAAAGGGGAAGGCTCTACGGGAATCTGGACAGAGTGAGCTTTTTAATGGATAGCATGACCTTCAGACAGGAAGTTATGTATACCTACCTTCCAAGGCTTTTTCAGAGGTGCCGCCCCGATAAGAGATACATAGAGCTCATCCAGGTTGCTCTTGCGGGTGAAGTCAGAAAAGGCGAGAACTTTGTCAAAGAGATCCATATGGAGGATGATGAGATATTCCTCCGCATCATCGACATGTCTTTTTACATGTGGGACAACAGATTTGTAAAGAGTGTCGATAAGATGCGAGAAATCATTACAAATAAAGAACTCCGGGAGAAAGTGGGACTTACCGACAAGATCACCACAGAACCGCCTGTAGCCCTGGAAGAAGAACCCCAGGTAAAACCTAAGGAGGAACCAAAGGAGGAGGCGAAGGAGGAAAGCAAGGGAAGACCTGCTATAAAGCAGTCTGACTTAAATCCTCCCAAGTTCATAAAGGACCTTGAAAAGAGAGACTTAAGAACCGGAAGTTCACCTGCCCTCAGGGGATGGCTTACAAAGCTTCCACCTGATGTGGACAAGTCTTATGAAGACGATGATGAGTACGAGGATGTTCCCACAGAGCTTGCTCTTGATGCATTTAAGCTCACATCCGCCAAGGTCAGAAAAATAAGAGAAGAGCTTTCTGACAGGATCTACGGTCAGGACAGCTGTATCTCCAAGTTCTCGGAAGGTCTTTTCCACGCCCTTACAACGGACTTTGGCAGAACCACAGGAGGCCCGAGAGGCGTATTTTTGTTCGTGGGACCGCCCGGAGTGGGCAAGACCTATCTTGCAGAGAGCCTTGCAGAGCTGTTAAAGCTTCCCTACAAGCGCTTTAACATGAGTGAGTATGCTTCGGAGCAGGACTATTTCCAGCTTACGGGTGCCGACAGGACCTACAAAAACAGCCACGAAGGTATCCTGAGTAAACACATAAATAAAAATCCCGATTCCATCATAGTTTTTGATGAGATCGAAAAAGCAGGCCCGAAGGTTCATAACATTTTCCTTCAGATACTGGGGCTTGGCGAATATGATGACGATTATACCAAGGAGACCATTAACTGCAGAGACACCATAATGATCTTTACCTCCAATGCGGGAAAAGAGCTTTATGAAGGAAGAACCGGAGATCTTTCCGAGATCCCCGAGTCGGTTATCATGAATAATATTGAAAAGGAGCGTCATCCTCAGGAGGACAGAGCCCTTATCAATCCTGCTCTTTGTTCCAGATTCGGAGCCGGATGCGTTATTCTTTTCAATCATGTAGATGAAGAGGCTAAGCTTCGTATCGTCAGAAACGGCTTTGACAGAGCCTGTGCAAAATACAGCAAAAAAACATCAATGAAGCTTTCCTATGACGAGAGACTCCCTCTTTTGTTCCTGTTCCATTACAGCAACAACCTTGATGCCAGAAAGGCATCCTTAAAGAGTGAGGCCTTCCTGGAAAAAGAGATCTACCAGATTTCCAGACAGCTGGGCAATCAAAATGATCTTTTGGACAGGGCAAAGGAAGTTGTGTTTGAACTCAGTCTCCCTGTGGATGATGAGATAAAACTGTTCTTTGAAAATAATAAAAAGACCGGATTTCTTGCTTTTTGCGGAGAGGAGATGAAAGCTCTTTTCCCCGAGAAAAGTGAAGATTTCGAGGTTACGTTCAAGAATACCGAATACGATGGCAGTGAGGATCTTAAAGAGGTTGCGGCCATATTTGTGGACCCTTACCTTGGCTGCGATACCAATGTCTGGCACCCCATCGGACTTGATGACTATGACTGCGCAGGCATGAACACCCTGAACAAGATCGTGGACAGCAAGGTGGGCATTCCCGTCTACCTTCTTGACAACAAGGGACATATCTCTCCCACTGACAGAGAGAGTCTTTTGCAGCTGGGAGCCAGAGGCTTTGTAAATCTGGGAGAGGGAGATGAGAATACAACTCTTAAGAGCCTTGCTCAGACTCTTTATATCAGCAAGCAGTGCAGAAAGCTCAGTCAGAAGGGTTACATCCTTGACTACGACTGCGCTATCGAGTCAGCTGATGACGGCAAAAAGGTAATAGTTTCTTTCTATGACATGTGGAAGACTCAGGCAATGGATGAGACCACAGGTCAGGTGGCGCTTCGCGATGAGGAAAGACCTGACGTTGGACTTGGCGATGTCATAGGCGCCGGAAGTGCCAAGGAAGAGCTTAAATACTATATTGAATACCTTAAGGATCCTCTTAAGTTCCTGCAAAAAACAGGTCATCACCCCAAGGGACTTCTTCTTTACGGACCTCCCGGAACGGGAAAGACCATGCTGGCAAGGGCTTTGGCAGGAGAGACGGACTGCAGCTTTTTCCAGGTGGCAGCATCGGAGCTTGTATCTTCCTATGCGGGAGAGAGCAAGGACAAGGTAAAAGAGCTCTTTGCCAGGGCAAGGAAATATGCGCCTTCCATAATCTTCATCGATGAGATCGATGCTATCGGAAGGGACAGATCCCTTGGAAATACAGAGTCCGGTA
>JAILOW010000006.1 GCA_024690635.1 Butyrivibrio sp. | reverse complement strand
TATATGCTGCAGCATTTTATGAACAATACCTTTGCTTCACTTGACTACCAAAAGCTTTCCGCAGCAGCCATCATAATGTTCATAGTTGTGGCTGTACTGGTGTTTATTCTTTACAAGCTGGAGAATTTTTATGGCAGAGATATCGAGAGTTAGAGTAGATATTCTCAGAAAAAGATACAGAAAGAAAAGACGAAGAGAAAACGTCAAAACTGTACTCATAACCCTTGCTGCCGCACTGTTTGCATTTTTGTTTGTAATGCCTACGGTGCTGACAATAACCAACTCCTTTATGTCCCCGTCAGAGATAAACGCCAATTACGGAAGCGTTTTTTCCAAGATCGTAAAGGGCAGTAAGGTCTTTGTATCCAAGGATGTGAACCTTAAGTTTATTCCGGATATGGTGACGCTTTCACAGTACTACACGGTACTGTTTAAGAGCCCTGAGTACCTTCTCAAGTTTTGGAACTCTGTAATGTATGTGGTCCCCATTGTTGTGGTGCAGCTTGCCATAGCAACCCTTGCATCCTACGGTTTTTCAAGATCAACCTCTAGACCAAAGAGGGTAATCTTTTTTGCATATATAGTAATGATGCTCATGCCTTACCAGGTAACGCTTGTTCCGAATTTCCTGGTTTCCAAGTGGCTTGGACTGTACGCAACACCCTGGGCTGTGCTTTTGCCCGGATTCTTTTCACCCTTTGCGGTTTACCTTCTTACCAAGTTCATGAGAAGGATACCAAGAGAAGTCATGGAGGCAGCCTCCATTGACGGAGCGGGAGAATGGATGATCTTTACAAGGGTGGTAATGCCTCTTTGTAAAGGAGCCATGGCATCCGTCGCGATACTGATCTTTTTTGACTACTGGAATATGGTTGAGCAGCCTCTTATTTTGCTTCCGGATGTGGACATGCATCCGTTGTCGGTATTTTTGTCAAAGGTAAACACAGGAGAAATAAGCCTTGCGTTTGCAGTTGCTGTAATTTATCTGGTTCCGCCCATGCTGGTATTTTTGTACGGCGAGGATTATCTGGTGGAGGGAATATCCTACCAGGGAGGAATTAAAGGATAATCATTAAAAGGGGAGTATTTTATGTCAGATCTCATTTTAAAAGAAAACGAAGAAAACCAGGTTGTAAACGGTGGCAAAGAGAAAAAGCCCATAGATAAAAAGGATATGGTAAAGAATGTGGCCATAGCGTTTTTGTCGGTCATGCTGATCCTTACCTTTTTCTCCAATACCATTATGAACTACACTCTTCCTCAGGTGGCGACCCAGCAGATCATGTCTGGCCCCATATCTCCTCAGATCAGGGGCACAGGTACCATATCGGCTGAGGATCCTTACAATATCTCCTTGAAAGAGACAAGAAAGATCTCGGGTGTTGCCGTAAAAGAAGGAGCGCACGTGGAGATAGGAGATGTCATCTATTATCTTGAGGACAGAGAATCCGATGAACTCAAGGACGCCAGAGAAGCCCTTGCAACTTTGGAGCTTTCCTATGAGCAGTCACTGTTTTCAGGTGATGTTCCGGATAATGTAATAACCAATGTAAGAAATGGCAAGCAGACCACCTATGATACCTATCAGGCGGAGCTTAAGGCCGTTATGGACAGGTATCAGACAGCTCTTGATAATGATAATGCAGTTGCCGCTGAGATCGATTATATGAAGGAGCAGCAGGCAAAGGATGTTGCCGGCATCACCTATGATGCCATGACACCGGAATACAGACTTGCTCTTCCCAGCATTCAGGCAGAAGAAGCTGCGGAGCTTAACAAGGATAAATCACAGCTTACAACCTATGCGGGACAGATTGGCCTTAGCTACAGCGAAAAGCTTGCTGTTTTAAATCAGCAGAAGTCCAGAACTGCCGCAGAACTTGAAACTGCAACAAAGGTAAGAGATGACCTTAAAAAGAGCATAAATACGGAAATAAGCCTTTGCCAGCAAAGAGATAAGATAGCAGAAACAAAAGAAAAGATTACAAAGCTTGAAGCTGACTCAGTCGGAGCTTCCGTAAAGTCACCTGTTGCCGGAATCGTATCTTCAATAGCCAAGGCTTCCGGCGAAACAGCATCTCCTGACGAAGCCATTGCCGTAATACAGGTTGACGGAAAAGACATGACAATGAGCTTTTCTGTTACAAATGCCCAGGCGCAAAAGCTCAGGGTTGGTGATCAGGCAAGACCTCAGAATGTATGGCAGTTTGGTGATGATTTCAAGGCAACCCTTACATCCATCAAAAATGACAAGGCCGATCCTGCCAATAAAAAGCTTCTTACTTTCAAGATCGTAAGTAAGGACGTAACACCGGGACAGACAGTATCTCTTTCCATCGGAGAAAGAAGCGTGGAGTATGACCTTGTTGTTCCAAACAGTGCAATAAAGACCGGAAACGCAGGTAAGTACATACTTGTTGTAAAGAGTAAGTCAAGTCCCCTTGGAAACAGGTACATGGCATCAAAGGTTGATGTTACGGTAACTGCTCAGGATGATAATTATACCGCTATTTCCGCTGCTGTAGACGGCGATGAATATGTTATAACAACCGCAAATGACATGATCAATCCGGGAGACCAGGTGAGGCTTGCAAACGAATAATGAAGCGACTATTTGAAAAGATTTCAAACAGCAAAATATTGGAAAAGATGGTCTCAGATAAAAAGCGTAACATCCGCTTTATTATCCTTGTGCTTTTGCTGCTTATAAGCCTTATTTTGAAATCTGTTTCTGCAAATCTTGTGAGTGGTCTTTACGATCAGCTGGCCGCGGACAGATGGAGCGACGGCCGCAAAATGGGACAGGCAAGTCTCTTTTTTACGGAAGATCAGAAGATCACGGAAGATACCGTTAAAAAGCTGGAATATGAAATTGAAAAAAAGCTTTCGGAAGCAGGAATAGAGGCTGAAGAGGAAGAAAAGCCCATTATAGTAGATACTCAGAAATTAGGAGAGCAGGAGGATACGGAGCTAATACCTCTCGTTCAGCAAAAGACAGGTATCAAGAGCCTTTACGCAGACTGCTTCAGTGCTCAGGGGCTTATGACCTTTACCTATGACAGCAAGGTGGTACAGGATGCCAGAGTCATAGGAGTAAGCGGAGATTTCTTTTTGTTCCATCCGCTTCAGCTTGTTTCGGGCAGTTATTTCTCGCCGGATGATCTTATGAAGGACAGGATCGTAATCGACGAGACCATGGCATGGGAGCTCTTTGGTTCTACCGATGTGGTTGGACAGATGGTCTATGCAGGCGATGTTCCTCATTATGTTGCGGGAGTTATCCACGTTGATAAAAACCGCATAAGCAAGGCTGCGGGCTTAAATACCAGCTATATATACACTTCTTATGAATCCCTGTGCAGGTACGGCACCATTTTAAGCGGCAGGACCTCTTCTGAGGAAATATCCGAAACCGGAGAAAATGCTCTGGAGGGCGGGATCAGCTGTATAGAGATGGTTGCGCCCAATCCTGTGGACGGTCTTCTTGTGAGAAACATGAAGGAAGCCTGCGGAATAGATGATAAGTACCTTGTGGCAGTTGATAATACAGACAGATACAAGTTTCTTTCGCTCTTAAAGGTTATGAAGGGCTTTGGGCTTCGAAGTATGTGGGACAAACCCATCTTTTATCCTTACTGGGAAAATATCGCAAGGGCCTGGGAGGATAATCTGTCACTTCTTGCGTTTTTAAGGGCTCTGTGCCTTATATTTGCTTTTATTTTGGCAGCGATACTGGTTGTTGATGCCTATCGCAATAAGAAATGGACAGTCAGATCACTGGCAACGAAATTTATGGATTACAAGTACGATCTTGAAGCTTCTCATAAGCAAAAGATCGAAAACAATAAAACAGTACCCGGGAGGGAAGAGGAGGAAAAATTATGAAAAGGATAGTTGCAACAGCGCTTGCTTTTGCCTGCATGGTGTCACTTCTTGCAGGCTGCGGAAAAAGCGCAGGAAAGAAAGAGGACAACCTTATTGATCAGGCATCCAAGGATTCCAAGAATTATGTATTCCATGCTGAGATGATGGATATTGACGGCATGAAAGACATAAACAGAGTTAAGGTGGTTGGCGACAGAGTATATGCCACAACCTACAGTAATTCCGGATATCTTACGGTTGTAAGTTTTGATCAGGACGGAGGAAACATCAAGTCCGTAAAGATCAAGGAAAGCGACAATGAGAGTCATGGCCAGTTTGTTTTTGATGAGCAGGGCAATATGTACGCCATAAAGTACACCTACGACTGGAGCGAGGAGGGCGGCCCCGAAACTTATGATGATGACCATGATAATGCGGGAGGAGATGCCGGTGAAGATGCAGAAGCAGGCACTGATGCAAATGAAGCATCTGATGCTACGGAAGAGACTTCTGAACCTGCTGAGGCAACAGATGTGGAAGCTATTGCAGATGAATCTAAAACTGTAGATGTGACAACGGATTACGATCCCATGGGACCTGAAGGCCATATGATGACTGAAGGTGAAGGCGATACTTCAGCCCTTGTTAAATACGATGCTGAAGGCAATATGGTCATGAACATCGACCTTAGCGGCGAGTCTTCAGGTGATGATTATTTTGGAATAAGTGACATGGTCCTTACGGAAAAATACGGTCTTATCCTTTCAACAACAAGAGGAATCGAGACCTTCTCAGAGGATGCCGGCTTCAACACTTTGTTTGATGTTAAAAACAGAAACGATGATCTTCTTGACAGATCGTTTGAGATGTTCAATGGGTTTGACGGCAAGATCTATCTTACTTCCTACGGAGAAAAGGGTCTGGAGCTCAGAACCTTCGACCCCGAGGCAAAGACTGTAAGTGACCCTTCAGCTGCTGTTAACGGATATACCAACTACAGTTTTCTTTCAGGAAAAGGCTATGATCTTTACGCATCCACCGATGACGGTGTTTACGGCTATGACGCATCCAAGGATGAGATGATAAAAATCCTTGATTTCCTTGATTCGGATATTGACATTAATTATGCCATCAGTAACATTGCACCTTTGTCTGATACAGAGATGATCGCTGCTCTTCCCGATGATGATTACAATTACAATCTCTACAGACTCACCAAGGTTGATCCTGCTGATGTAAAAGATAAAAAGATCATCACCATGGCCGGCTATTACATTAACTACAATGTAAGAAACGAGGCTGTAAAATTCAACAGAGAAAACGATACATACAGGATCAGGATCGTAGACTATTCAAGCTATGATTCAGAGGATGACTGGAACGCAGGAAACACTCAGTTTAATCTTGATATCGTATCCGGAAATGTGCCTGATATCATGCTCTTTAGAGGAGATAACAGCGTAGGCAGCTATGCTAATAAGGGACTTTTCACAGATCTTAATGAATTCCTGTCCAAGGACCCCGATCTTGCGAATGTGGAATTTATAGAAAATGTTATGGATGCCTACAAGACAAACGGCAAGCAGTACCTTATCGCTCCTTCATTCTATGCCACAACCTATACGGTAAAGACAAAGTTCTTAAACGGCAATGCAGGTATGACTTTAAAGGAAGCCGAGGAGCTTATACAGGCAAAGGGCGGAGACTACATGGGAGCTTTCGGACCCAGCACAAAAAATGAGATCCTCGAATCCGGCATAACCATGGCTGGAAGTGATTATATCGACTGGGAAAACAAGAGCTGCAACTTCAACAGCGATGACTTTATTCAGTTCCTTGAATTTACCAATAAATTCCCTACAGAGCTTCCCGATGATATCTGGGACAGATACACCGATACCGCCTACAGGGAGGATGCATCTCTTTTCCAGAACTCTTATCTTGACGGCTTCAGGATCTACAGAAGATACAAGGACGGAGCCTTTGGCGAGGATATTTCCTTTATAGGTTTTCCCAATCCTTCAGGCAAAGATACCGCAGTTATCTATCCTGAATATGTATTTGCCATCAGTTCACAGAGTAAGAGTGCAGAGGGCGCATGGCAGTTCTTAAGGAAACTTCTTTCCGAGGAATATCAGGATAAAATAGAGTACAATTTCCCCATCAGAAAGTCCAGCTTTGATAAGATGGCTGAGGCTTCCAAGGAAAAAGAGTTCTACATGGATGATGACAAAAAGGTTTACTACGATGACACCTACTATCTTGGTGACACAGAGGTGACCATAGGAACTCTCACCGATGAGGATATTCAGTACGTAACAAATTATATTAAGTCTATCAAGAACGTTTACAGCTACAATCAGAGCATTATGGACATCATCAACGAAGAGGCTCAGACCTTCTACAACGGCACCAAGACCGCACAGGAAGTTGCCGATATCATTCAGAGCCGAGTATCTATTTACGTAAACGAAAACAGCTGATTTATAGGATTATGCTTTAGGAAACTCCCGCGATTTGCGGGAGTTTTTTGTTTACAGACTAAAAGAGGATGCGTATACTTCTATTATTGAAAACGGGGATGAATGTTTTTTATCTCCGAAACGGGTATTGGGAGGAGCAATTATGAAATACAGGGCGCTGGTAGCTGATGATGAACCTATGATCAGAAGGGGCATCATGAGCTTTATTAACAGCAGTGAAGACTTCGAGGTGGTTGCTGAAGCCGAGGACGGAGAGATCGCTCTTGAAAAGGCAAGGTCAACAGCTGTCGATGTCTTTTTTGTTGATATAAACATGCCTTTTATGAACGGGCTTGATTTTATCAAAGAGCTGAAGATGATGTATCCCGAGGCACTTGTTGTGATCATCACAGGTTATGATCTTTTTGCCTATGCAAGAAAAGCAGTGAGCCTTGGAGTCTTTGACTATGTCCTTAAGCCTCTTCAGGAGGAGGTTTTTTCCGAGCTTCTTGACAGGATCAGGAAAGAATTAAAAGAAAGAAGCAAAGACGAGCTTGAAAAAAAGTACCTGGAGTGGGCAAGGGAAAAGATGAAGGGAAGCAGGGGACATCTTGTTTCCGGGCTTATCAAAAATATCCTTGAGGACAGACTTTCAGATACAGAGATAAGGCAGGAGGCAGACTATCTTGGAATAACGCTTCCTGAGGATTACACAGTCATAATCGTCAGAACAGATGTTAAGGCATCCGGATCTTCTTCAGACTGGAATGAGGATCTGATCTATTTTGTATCCGAAAATATCGCTCTTGAGATGTTTGCATCATTATCGGCAGAAACAAGGTGCAGGGATGAAGCAGGCTCTTTTGTACTCCTTACAAAGGCCCAGGATGCAGCTGTATTGGATGAAAAGATAAAAGATTATACAGAATATGTTTCTTCCATTATGCCTGTAAAGTGCGCTGTGGCAACGGCTTTCGGACACGGACTTTCTGAAATTTCAAATTCCTACAGACAGGCTACGGCAGAGACAGCCAAAAACGCAGGGGTATCCCCGCTGATGGAGCAGGTTCTGGCCCTTATAGAAGAAAGCTATATGAGAGAGGATTTCTCTCTTCAGGAGGCTGCGGACACGATAGGACTTTCGCTTCCGTATCTTAGCCGTATGTTCAGAAAAGAGGCAGGATGTACCTTTGTTGATTACCTTACGAACTTAAGGATGCGTAAGGCAACCATTTTTCTTCATGACGATTCCATCAAGATCTACGAGGTGGCTGAGAGGGTAGGATACTCATCTCAGCAGTATTTCAGCCTCGTCTTTAAAAAGAAATTCGGAGTCAGCCCAATCGACTACCGTCAGTCCATAAAAAGATAAAAATCTATAAATTTTCGACAAACCATTCTAAAGACTCCTTATTGTCCTTTTAATAAAATCATTCTTGTAAACAAACAGACGGCCACAGGCCAAAGGATAATAAGGAGGATATCATGAAAAAAAGATTAGTTGGAACACTTCTTAGTGTGTCACTCATCGCCGGCTCTCTTGCAGGCTGCGGAAATGCTGCTCCTGCCGAGAACACACAGGCTGCTGAGCCTGCAGCTGTAGAAGCTGAGGCTGAACCCGCAGAGGAGACAGCTGCAGAGGCTGAAACAGAAGCTCCCGCAGAGTCAGACGGCAAGCTTGTTGTTGGTTTCGCTCAGATCGGACAGGAGTCCGGATGGAGAGATGCCGAGACAATGTCAATCCAGTCTTATGCAGAAGAGCATCCCGACGAAGTAGAGCTTAAGTTCGCAGATGCTCAGCAGAAGCAGGAAAACCAGATCAAGGCTATCAAGAGCTTCATCGAGCAGGACGTTGACGTTATCGGTCTTGCACCCGTTGTTGAGACAGGTTGGGATCAGGTTTTTGCAGAGGCACAGGATGCAGGTATTCCTATCATTCTTCTTGACAGAACAGCAGATGTAGATGAGAGCCTTTATGCTACATTCATCGGTTCAGACTTCATTGAGGAAGGCAGACAGGCAGCTCAGAACATGGCTACTCTTATCGGCGGCAAGGGAAAGATCGTTGAGCTTGAGGGAACTGTTGGAGCATCAGCAGCAACAGACAGAAAGACAGGCTTTGACGAGGAGATAGCTGCCAACTATCCCGACATTGAGATCGTTGCTTCACAGACAGGTGATTTCACAAGAGCACAGGGTAAGGAAGTTATGGAGTCATTCCTTAAGTCTAATCCTGATATCGTAGGTGTTTACGCACACAACGACGATATGGCACTTGGTGCTATCGAAGCTATCAAGGAAGCCGGCCTTAAGCCCGGTGAGGATATCGTTACAGTATCCGTTGACGGTGTAAAGGGTATCTTTGAGGCTATGGTAGCAGGAGAAGCTAACTGCACAGTTGAGTGCAATCCTCTTCTTGGACCTCTTTTCTTCGAGACAGCTGCCAAGCTTAAAGCAGGCGAAAGCGTTGAAAAGTGGGTTAAGTCCGTTGACGGTGTATTCACACAGGACATCGCAGCTGACGTTATCGATAGCAGAGCTTATTGATATTAAAAACAATCCGCTCCGTTTTCCATACCGGAGCGGATTTTTTAAAGGAGGAGAAGAGTTATGAGCGGCAATAAACTCTTAACGATGGAAGGTATATCCAAGTCCTTCGGAAAAGCAGTAATAGCCCTTGATGATGTCAGATTTGATCTTGAGGCAGGTGAGATCCATGCTCTTTTAGGGGAGAACGGAGCCGGCAAATCCACTTTGATCAAGGTTCTTACAGGAGTTGAGGAAAGAGATACAGGTGAAGTAACTCTTGAGGGTGAAAAGATCTATCCCAAGTCAACCAATGAGGCTCAGCAGGTGGGTATCTCTACTGTCTATCAGGAGGTAAATCTTTGTCCGAATCTTTCCGTTGCGGAAAATATCTATATCGGAAGAGCACCAAGAACAAAGATGGGAGGCATTGACTGGTCAGCAATGGCAAAGGATGCACAGCAGCTGCTTGAGAAATTTGATCTTAAGCTTGATGTAACAAAAAGTCTTGATAATTATTCCGTTGCGGTCCAGCAGATGGTTGCCATAGCAAGAGCAAGTGATATCAAGGCAAAGGTTCTTATTCTTGATGAGCCCACAAGTTCCCTTTCAAATGTGGAAGTTGAAAAGCTTTTCACTATCATGAAAAGGCTTCGCTCAGAGGGCATGGGCATCATTTTTGTAACACATTTCCTTGATCAGGTTTATGAAGTTACAGACAGGATCACGGTACTTAGAAACGGTCATTACGTAGGTACCTACAAAACTGCCGATCTTCCCAGAGTTGAACTGGTTTCAAAGATGATCGGTAAGGATTATGCAATGCTTAATAAATCCCTTCAGGAGGGAAAAGAAGAAAAAGAGGCTTCCGAAGCAGGCGATGTGTTTATCAACATGAAGAAGGTTTCACATCAGGGAAGCATCAGCAATATGGATCTGACAATATCAAAGGGTGAAGTCCTTGGCTTATCGGGACTTCTTGGCTCAGGCAGGTCAGAGACCGCCAGAGTCCTTTTTGGAATAGATCAGGTAACAGGCGGAGAACTTGAGATCGGCGGTGAGAAGGTGAACCTAAAGCACCCTCTTGATGCCATCAGAAAAGATCTGGCATTCTGCCCCGAGAACAGAAAAACGGAGGGAATCATCGGGGATCTTTCCATCCGCGACAACATAGTGCTTGCTCTTCAGGCAAAGAAAGGTCTTTTCAAAAAGATCAGTAAAAAGGAAGCGCAGAGAATTGCAGATGAGTATATCGAAAAGCTGGAGATCAAGACACCAAGCGCAGATCAGCTTATCAAAAATCTCTCGGGAGGAAATCAGCAGAAGGTTATCCTTGCAAGATGGCTTGCTACGGATCCCAAGCTTCTTATGCTGGATGAGCCCACAAGAGGTATCGATATCGGTACCAAGGCGGAGATACAAAAGATCGTAATAGATCTGGCTTCTCAGGGAATGGCGGTTTTATTCATTTCATCGGAGCTTGATGAAGAGCTCAGATGCTGCAAGAGGATCGTTGTACTCAAGGATATGGAGAGAGCCGGAGAAGTTACCGGAAATGAGATATCAGAAAGTGCGGTAATGCACATTATGGCAGGAGGAGAAGTATGAAAAATAAAATAACCAGGCTTTCGGGCAGTCAGGCGTTTTGGCCTGCCATCATATTTCTGACCATCATTTTGTTTAATACGATTATGACAAAAGGAGAGTTTCTCTCTATTTCAATAGTTGACGGACATTTTTACGGCCGAATCATTGATATTTTCAGAAACGGCGGAAAGCTCATGATACTTGCAGCCGGCATGACCATGGTCCTTGCAACGGGTGGAACGGATATTTCCGTTGGATCCGTAATGGCCATAAGCGGTGCAATTGCCTGCAGTATCATTAACGGAAATCTTTTCCCCGCTCTTTCGGGAAATGTTGCCCTTGCCATCACTTTTGCGGTTTTGGCAGGGATCCTTTGCGGGCTTTGGAACGGTTTTCTGGTTTCCAGCATAAAGATCCAGCCCATTGTTGCTACGATGATACTGCTGGTTGCAGGACGTGGAATTGCACAGCTTATTACAAACGGTAAGATCATTACCATAAACTCGGATGCTTATTACTTCATTAACGGCGGATACATTTTAGGGCTCCCATTCCCTCTATACATCGTAATCTTCCTTGTGGGACTGCTCTTATTATTCGTTCAGAAGACAGCATTCGGTCTCTTCCTCGAATCCATCGGCTGTAACCAGTTAGCATCAAAATTTGCAGGAATCAAGGTTAACAAATACCTTCTGGCTATCTATACGATCTCAGGTGCTTTTGCATCTGTTGCGGGACTTATCGAAAGTGCCGGCATCAAGGGTGCTGACTGTAACAACGCAGGTCTTAACATTGAGATGGATGCCATTCTTGCAGTTGCCATCGGCGGAACAAACCTTATGGGCGGTAGATTTTCAATCTTTGCCAGTGTTATAGGAGCTCTTATCGTACAGAGTATCACCACTACGGTTCTGGCTCTTGGCGTTCCCGCAGCATACATCAGAGTTTTAAAGGCAGCTCTTATCATCGTGATCTGTCTTGCACAGTCCAATAAATTCAAGGTTTCTGTGGGTAAAGTATTCTCAGCAAAAAGAAAGGAGGCAGTTGCATAATGAAAGACTTAAAAAGAATCAGGATCAAAAATATATCTCTTACAATGACTGTCGTTCTCTTTCTTGTAATGTTTATTTTCGGCGCAGTAAGATATGAGCACTTTTTATCACTTTCGACCTTTTTAAATCTTTTTAATGACAATGCGTACCTGATGATAGCAGGTATCGGTATCACTTTTGTCCTTATTACCGGAGGAATCGACATTTCAATTTCTTCCACAATAGCTTTTACCGGTGTGTTCATGGCCTATTGCCTGCAAAAGGGTATGCCTTCCTATGTGGTCATTCCCATTGCACTTATTATCGGTATCATAGTGGGCGCGGTACAGGGTGGTCTTATTCATTATTTCAAGCTTCAGCCCTTTATCGTTACACTTGCGGGGCAGTTCCTTATGCGAGGCCTGTGCGTAGTAATAAGCGAAGCATCTATTCCTATTACGGATCCCTTCTTTAAATTTATGGCTCTTGGCAGGATTCCTGTTAAATTTGGTGATTCCAAGGCCCTTAACGGTAAAATTTATTATTATGTTCTGATCTTTGTTGCTGTTTTGATCATTTCTCTTTATGTGCTGAAGAAAACAGCCTTCGGAAGAGCTATATATGCGATCGGCGGATCAGAGCAGTCTGCCGAGCTGATGGGCTTAAATGTTGCAAGATGTAAAATAGGGGCGTATATTATAAGCAGTTTCTGTGCTTCACTTGCAGGTGTTGTTTTTTCGTTTTATACTCTTGCAGGGTATGGGCTTCAGAACATGGGAATGGAGCTTGACGCCATATCCTCGGCGGTTATCGGAGGAACACTTCTGACAGGAGGTGTTGGTTCGGTATTCGGAACCGCTGTGGGTGCCATGATCCAGGGTATCATTCAGACTATTGTTACCTATGAGAATCTGAATACATGGTGGACAAAGGTTACCATCGCAGGCCTTCTGTGCTTCTTTATCGTAGTTCAGAGGATCATCGCGGTAAGAGCCGAGGCCCTGAAAGGAAAGGCGATGGCTGCAGCCTGATATTTTTTTGATCAAAAGAGTTTGAGGATGAGCATTTATGAGTAAACTTTCGGATAGTTTTAAAGCAACAAGGATCAGATCAAAACTGATCCTATCCCAGGTACTCATAGCGCTCATCCCTTTTGTTTTGGTTGGCATGGTAGGTATCATGTTCTCAGTCAGGGAAGCAAGAAAGAATGTTGAACAGCGTACTTCCCAGACTGTTAACCAGGTGAGCCGTACCCTTGATATTTACATGGAGGATCTGGATAAGCTCACTTTCATCCTTGCAGATGAGATCGCCATGGAAAACCCTGCGGAGGGTGGAACAGAAAGACTTACCAGAGTCAGCCATTACATGCAGAATGTCATGAGCAATTATGACGAGATAGCAGGTATTCTTTATGCCTATGAGGGCGACAGATATATCAGTACGGGAATGACCCGTGTTTCCAGAGATTCTTTTCAAAAGGAGTCATGGTACAAAAAGGCTCTTTCCGATAAGGATACTCTTCACAGGATCAGCAGTGTAACAGGCAGAAATATTACTACGGATGTTGGCTACAGTGTGGACGATGTCTTTTCTGTTGTAAAAGCTGTTAATGATCCTTCTACCGGTGATGTTTTGGGCGTTCTTTTGATGGACGTCGGACACGGCATCATATCTTCAGCCATAAGTGATTCTCAGACAGGAGGAGAGGGCTTTGTCTTCGTCCTCGATGAGTCGGATCATGTGGTATATACCCCTATAAACGATGTGGTTTACAGGATCAGGCCTGACTGGCTTTCAGAAAAGGACGGAACGCTCAATATAAAGGTAGGAGGCGGAAGGTATCACGTCAGATACAAGACCTCCGAGAGGACCGGCTGGAAGACCGTCAGCGTTATTTCCTACGACGCCCTGATGTCTGATATAGACAGGATGATCGCCATCTATGCGGTGATGCTTATTGTGACGCTTGTACTGGTGCAGTATCTTTCACTTAAGCTGTCCGACAATATCACTCAGCCCATACAAAACCTCAGAGATCTTATGAAAAAGACGGAGGAGGGAAATTTAAGCCTTCGTTTTGAAAGTGATTCAAAAGATGAGATCAACGATCTCGGCCTTACTTTTAACCATATGCTTGAGAGGATCCAGCTCCTTCTTGAGAGGGTAAGGCACGAGGAAGATCAAAAGAGAATGGCGGAGCTTAAGATAGTGCAGGAGCAGTTCAAGCCGCACTTTTTGTACAATACCCTTGATACCATAAACTGGATGGCAAGAGAGCATGATGCAAAAGACATTGTCAAACTTGTGGAGGCTCTTACCAATGTGTTCAGGATCAGTCTCAGCCACGGCAGGGACTATATAACCATAAAAGAAGAAGTAAATTATATTAACAACTATCTGTATGTTCAAAAGACCAGATATGAAGACAAGCTGATCTTTGATGTGGAAGCGGACGAAGAGTGCATGAAAACTCAGGTTCCCAAGCTCATCCTGCAGCCTCTTTTGGAAAATGCCATCTATCATGGCATAAAGCTTAAGAGAGGAAGCGGCCATATAAAGGTTTCCGTAAAAAGACAGGGTGACATGATAAGAATGTCTGTTTCGGATGACGGAAGGGGAATGGATGAAAACACCAGAGATTCCCTGAGAAATCTTTTACAGACAGGAAGCGGAAGAGGAGATCTTTCTCCCGATGACAACCAGAGCTTTGGCCTTTACTACGTAAGAGAGAGATTACAGCTTCGCTACGGCGAAAACTACAGAGTGGATGTGGACAGTACCATAGATGTGGGTACGGAGATCTCAATCTGCATTCCATTTGGAGGAGAAGACTGAAGTGGCTTTTTTAAAAGACATTTTTTCAAATAAAAAAATTATATTTCCAATTCTTTTTGTGACTATATGTCTGGCATTTTGGGGATGCACCTTTAACAGTATAAGTCCTACACCTCAAAAGCAGGGAGTGTCTTCCATAATCGGAGTATCCCAGGCAAATATGCGTGAAGAGTGGAGAGTGGCTCTTATAGATGAGCTCAGGCAGGAAACTGCGGATTCCGAGGATATCCAGATCATCACAGCAGATGCAACGGGAAGTGTTAACAAGCAGATTCAGGATATCGATAACCTGATCGGATATGGTATAGACCTTCTGATCATTTCTCCCTGCGATGAAAAGGAGCTTGTTGAAAAGATAAAGGAAGTCTATGACAGCGGCATTCCTGTTATTGTTATGGACAGAGCTGTTGAAGGCTTTGATTATACTCTTTATATCGGCCCCGACAATGAAGTCATCGGTCAGCAGGCCGGCAATTATATAGCATCTCTTCTTGGAAAAACCGGAGGCCAGGTGGCGGAGCTTTCCTGCAATCCTTCTTCAAGGCAGGGAAGTGAGAGACTTAAAGGCTTTAGAAAGAGTCTTGAAAACCACGGCAATATCAAGATCCACAGTCTTTATTTATCGGCTGAGACCAAGGATGCTGCTTATGATCTTACTATAGCAAGAAAAGGTGTCATTGAGCAGGTTGATGTTATCTTTGCTTACAGTGACAGTATGGCTCTTGGGGTTTGCGATGCAGTCAGAGACATGGGACTTGAAAAGGATGTAATGGTTGTTGACTGCGACGGCTTTAAGGGCTCTGATGAGGGCATCGATCTTGTAAGTCAGGGAAGGCTTAAGGCTACTGTATCCTGTCCCATAGGAGGAAGAGAAGCCATTGACTATGCGCTTTCCATCCTTCACAAGGAAAGTGGTGTTCCCAAGCAGGTGATCCTTAGGAGCAATGTTATAACGGCAGAGAATCTCGAGGAAAGCCTTGAGAAAATGAACAGGAAGGTCGTTGATGACGGCAGGACCATTAAGGTTGGCTATTCTCAGGTTGGTCAGGAGAGTAACTGGAGACTTGCCAATATCAAGTCCATACAGGAGGCTGCCAAGACTTTCAACATCGATCTTCATGTTGAAAATGCCGATCAGTCTCAGATGAGGCAGTTTAAAGCCATAAGACAGTTCATCGAAGAAGGCGTTGACGTTATCGTTGTTTCTCCCGTAGTTGAAACCGGCTGGGACAAGGTGCTCCGTGAAGCAAAAGAAGCAGGCATTCCTGTTATCATGTCGGATAGAAATGTAACAGTTCAAAACATGGAGGAGAACCTTACAACAACATATCTTGGAGCGGACTTTGAAGAAGAAGGAAGACGAGCCATGAGATGGGTAAGGGATAACGTTCCCCCTGATAAAAAGACCATGAAGATCATGGAGATCATGGGTAATGAGGGCGCATCTCCCACAGAAGAGCGAAGCATGGGCTTTAGGGAGATTTTAAAAGACAATCCTTCTTACTACATCGATTATTCGGATCATGGGGACTTTACCTATGAAGGCGGTCAGATGGTTGTCAGAAAATATCTTGAAACCCATGAATGGAACATAGATATCATCTTTGCCCACAACGACGATATGGCTCTTGGAGCCATTGAAGAGCTGAAGGCTCATGGAATAAATCCCGACGAGGATGTAAAGATCGTATCCGTTGATGCCACAAAAGAAGCCTTCAAGGCAATGGTCAGAAAAGAGCTTAGCTGCGCGGTTGAGTGTAATCCTGTTTTCGGAGATCAGCTTATGAAAGCGGTGAGGGACCTTTACTGCGGCAAACAGATGCCCTTCAGGATCATTACAGAAGAAAAGATATTTGATCAGAGTGTAGCGGATGATTATATCCAGAAGAGAATATATTGATAATCTATATTGGAAAATAAAAAAGGACAGCTTCGGCTGTCCTTTTTAAGCAGATGACGGGAGTCGAACCCGCCTGTCAAGCTTGGGAAGCTTGCATTCTACCGATGAACTACATCTGCGTAGCACTATTTCATTGTAGTTAATACGTGTTATAATTTCAAGAGTATTAAAAAAGTTTAAAGAAAAGGGGATGAAAGAACATGACTGAAAAAATTAAAGACGCAGCAGGTAAAGGCAAAGGCCTTGCAGGGGAATTCCGTGAGTTTATAATGCGCGGAAATGTTATGGATATGGCCATCGGTGTTATCATCGGCGGAGCATTCCAAAAGATCATCAGCTCTCTGGTTGATGATATTATCATGCCTCTTATAGGACTTTTGACAGGAGGAGTTGATTTCAACAACAAGTTTGTTGTACTGGACGGAGGCTCTTATGAGACTCTTGAAGCTGCCAAGGAAGCCGGCGCTGCCACACTTAACTACGGAACCTTTATCACTGTTGTTATCAATTTTATATTGATGGCTCTTGTGATATTCCTTATGGTCAAGTTCCTGAATAAAATGAACAACAGGTTCAAAAAGGAAGAGGAAGCTGCACCTGCAACAACAAAGATCTGCCCTAAATGTAAGAGCGAGATCAACATTGAGGCGACCAGGTGTCCTTGCTGTACATCAGATCTGTGATCATCATAATATGAAAAAGGACAGCCCTTTGGCTGTCCTTTTTCTATGCACATAGGTTCTTTAAAAGGATGTAGAACCTCTTTTGATAAGTTCACCGGAAAAGATGGTTTTCTGAGGCATTTCAGTTTGAGTCAGTGTTCCGATCAGTGTTTTTACCAGCTGTATGCACATATCCTCAAGACGGTTGTCTATGGAAGAAAGCGCCGGCTCCGAGCAGTGGGAGAGAATTGAATTGTTGTATCCCACAACCTGAAGCTGAGCAGGAACCTTGATGTGATTTGCTCTTGCGTATTTCATGGCACCGACTGCCAGGAAATCATCACTGGTAACTATGCCGTCAAACTTTATTCCCTTTTTTGCAATGCCTTCAACAAAGCTTTTTACTCCGTCGATATCTTCATGACTTCCTTTAAAACACTGCATAAGCTGCTTTTTTAAAGGAATCTCGTGAGTAAGAAGAGCGTTCTGATATCCTGCCAGCTTTTTTAGTCCGCTGTAGGTGCTGCTGTTGTAAAGATAAAGGATATCCTTAAGCCCTGCATTTATCATCTGTTCCGTAGCATCCTGTGTTGCCTTGTAATCATCACAGAGAGTGCAGTAGACATTATTACAATCAAAATCCGCATTAAGGAGCATGATGGGGCAGGAGATTGCGGCATCTTTTATGTACTGATTGTCAGCTGCATCTGTCATAACAAAGTTGGAACCGATCATGATGATGGCGTCAACATGCTGGGATATCAAAAGATTAACCGATTCTTTTTTGCCCTCAACCTCATAGCCGGTGCAGCAGAGAATGGAGTGATAGCCGTTTTCTCTGAGCTTTTCCTCAATGAAATAAATGGCCTTGGCAAGATACAGATCCGAAGCATCAGCGCAAAGGATACCGATGGTCTTCATGGAGTTAAGACCAAGACCTCTTGCAAAAGCATTGGGCTTGTATCCGTACTCCTCGATGATATCCATAACCTTTTTTCTGGTCTTGGGTTTAACATTGCTGCTTCCGTTAAGAACCCTTGATACAGTGGCAATGGATACGCCGGCCTTTTTGGATATGTCGTAAATTGTCATCTGATTGCTCATATAATTATCTCGTTTCCAATGGGAATTTGAAATATCTAACTGCATTATTATATGATATATCGTTTACAATTTCACCTACTATTTCAAGGTCGGAAGCAGGGTACTCACCATTTTCAACAAGACTTCCAAAGTAATTGCACAGAATTCTGCGGAAAAGCTCATGTCTTGTGTAAGAAGTAAAGCTTCTGGAATCTGTGAGCATTCCTACAAAGCCTGAAAGATTGCCTGACTCTGCAACGGATTTAAGCTGCTGCTCCATACCAAGCTTGGTATCATTGAACCACCATGCGCTTCCCTGCTGAATCTTGGCTACATAAGGAGCTTCGTTGAAGCATCCCAGCATTGTGTTGATGATCTGAAGATCGTTGGGGTTTAAGCTGTAAAGGATGGTCTTGGGCAGCATTTTCTTGGAGTGAAGAGCGTTAAGGAAGTCTGCAAGCTCGCCCATAGGATAGTAAGCATCGATACAGTCATAGCCGGTATCGGGACCAAGCTTTTCAAACTGAGCTGTGTTGTTGTCACGCTTGCATCCAAAGTGAAGCTGCATTACCCAGTCTCTCTTTGAGATCTCTTCGCCTTCAAAGAGTATGAATGCTGTCTGGAACTTAAGGTCTTCCTCTTTTGTGAGCTCTTTTCCTGCAAGTCTCTTTGCAAAGATCGCCTCGATCTCTTCATCGGAAGCAGGGTAGTACATTACATACTCAAGAGCGTGGTCTGTTACGTTGCAGCCCTTGGAAGCAAAGTAGTCAAGTCTTACTCTGAGAGCTTCCTTGAGGCTCTTGAAGGAATCGATCTTTACGCCGCTTACTTCTGAAAGCTTTTCAAGGTATGAAGTAAACTCAGGCTTTGAGATGTTCTTTGCCTTGTCGGGTCTCCATGCGGGAAGAACCTTTACGTCAAAAGAAGCATCCTCTCTGATCTTGTCATGCCATTCGAGAGTATCGATGGGATCGTCTGTTGTGCAGATAAGGGTAACGTTTGACATTTTGATGAGCTTTCTTACGCCCATATCGGGAGCCTGAAGTACCTTGTTGCAAAGGTCATAGACTTCTTCGGCTGTTTTGGAGTTAAGGACTCCGTTGTATCCGAAATATTTTCTGAGCTCAAGATGTGCCCAGTGATAAAGGGGATTTCCGATGGCCTTTTCAAGGCATTTTGCAAACATAAGGAACTTGTCCTTGTCGGAAGCATCTCCTGTCATGTACTTTTCATCAAGCCCAAAAGCACGCATGAGGCGCCATTTGTAGTGATCGCCGGAAAGCCATACCTGTGTGATGGTATCAAAATGGCGATCCTCGGCTATCTCCTTGGGACTGATATGGCAGTGATAGTCAAGGATGGGCATTTTCTCGGCATAGTCGTGATACAGTGTTTTGGCGGTATCACTCTGTAACAAAAAGTCCTCATCCATAAATTTTTTCATTTTTAACCCTCCGTAGAAATACTATTTTTGTAAGCGTTTACATAAAACTTCAAAAGTATTATACAAAAGGTAATATGCTAATAACAATAGCAAAAAATTGTTGACGTTTGCAAATATTGTCTTTATGCTTTTATTGAAACCGCTTACATTTATTCAGACTTTTCTATTGTTTAAAAACAGAAGGGCAGGGTTATATGAGCAGATTTTTACAGATTCATCCTCAGGACAACGTGGTGGTTTGCCTTGAACCCATGAAAAAGGGCGAGAGTATAACACTTTCAACCGGGGATGTGGTGACGGCATTGGAAGATATTCCCGCAGGGCACAAGATGGCTGTCAGGGACATAGGTACAGGCGAAAACGTTGTAAAATACGGCTATGCCATCGGACATGCAACTAAAGATGCGCCGAAAGGCAGTTGGATGCACACCCATGATGTTAAGACTAATCTGGAAGGAATACTGGATTACAGCTATAACCCCGATTCGGAAGATATTAAAAATAAAGAGGCAAAGATGGCCTCAAGAACCGGAACTTTCAAGGGCTTTGAAAGAGCAGGCGGGAGAGCCGGAATCAGAAACGAAGTGTGGATAATCCCTACTGTCGGCTGTGTAAACAATATTGCCACAGCTCTTGCAAACAGGGCCAATAAGTTTGTTAAGGGAAGCGTTGATGAGGTTGTGGCATTTACCCACAACTATGGCTGCTCCCAGACGGGAGATGATCAGGAACACACAAGAGTTATCTTATCCGACCTTATAAATCACCCAAATGCAGGCGGAGTGCTGGTTTTGGGGCTTGGCTGCGAGAACAGCAATATAGATGTCCTTAAGCCTTACATCGGAGCAGTTGATGAAAAGAGAGTGAAGTTCCTTGTCTGTCAGGAGTCTGACGATGAGATGGAAGAGGGACTTGAGCTTTTAAAAGAGATAATTGATACCGCATCAAAGGATGAGAGAACCGATGTAAGTCTTTCAAAACTTGTCATCGGACTTAAGTGCGGAGGAAGTGATGGCTTTTCAGGCATCACCGCCAATCCTTTAGTTGGCAGGATCTCCGACAGGATAATAGAATACGGCGGAACATCAATACTTACTGAAGTTCCCGAGATGTTTGGCGCAGAGACCATCCTTATGAACAGATGCAAGGATGAAAAGACCTTTAATGATACAGTCAGCATGATAAACGGCTTTAAGGATTACTTCACCCGCCAGGGAGAGCCTATCTATGAAAATCCTTCCCCCGGAAACAAGGAGGGCGGAATCACCACTTTGGAAGATAAGTCCCTTGGATGTACCCAAAAATCCGGTGATTATCCTGTTATGAATGTTATGGAATACGGCGAAAGAACTGATACCACAGGGCTTAACCTTCTTTGTGCTCCCGGTAATGACCTTTGCGCCGCAACAGCTCTTGCCAGTGCAGGTGCTCAGATAGTTCTTTTCACAACGGGCAGAGGAACGCCCTTTGCCTGCCCTGTACCTACAATGAAGATTGCAAGTAACAACAGGATCGCAGATAAAAAAGGTAACTGGATCGATTTCAGGGCCGGACAGATACTTGAAGGAAAGACCTTTGAGGAACTGACGGATGAGCTTTTTGAAAAGATCGTAAGAACTGCATCGGGAGAAAAGCTAAAGAGTGAGATCGCAGGATTTCACGATATGGCTATATGGAAGAGGGGAGTAACCCTGTAACATAAAGGCAAAATAAATCCCACCGGAATTATAACCGGTGGGATATTTTTATTTCCTAAGATGCTCAACCTGTTTAATAAGAACTTCGGGTACCTCGATCTCTTCTTTTTTGAGCTTGTTGATTATATTGATTACAGGCTTTGCCAAATTCGCCGAATGCGAATTGTAATGATTTATTAGCTCGGTGTACTGAGGGTTGTCGGATATCTTTTCACGCAGCTCCTTTGAGAAAGGACAGAAGGTAAAGAGTATCTCTCTTGCAACTTTATTAAGCCCAATATTGGCTCAAGGGCTGCTTTATGGCAGGAAATTGAAGGTAAGAACCGACATACTCCGG
>JAILOW010000164.1 GCA_024690635.1 Butyrivibrio sp. | reverse complement strand
GATATGGACTTCAAGGTAACAGGAACAAAAGACGGTATCACAGCTATCCAGATGGATATCAAGATCCACGGTCTTACAAAGCCTATCGTTGAGACAGCTATTGCACAGTGCCGTGAGGCAAGATTCTTCATTATGGACGAGTGCATGAGCAAGGCTATTGCCGAGCCTCGTAAGGAAGTATCCAAGTACGCACCCAAGATCGTATCTGTACAGATCGATCCTGATAAGATCGGTGATGTTGTTGGACAGAGAGGAAAGACTATCAACGAGATCATTGCAAGAACAGGTGTTAAGATCGACATCACAGATGACGGCAAGGTATCTGTTTGCGGTGAGGATCAGGCTATGATCGATCAGGCTGTAGAGATGGTTAAGATCATCGTTACAGATTTCGAGAAAGGTCAGATCTTTACAGGTAAGGTTGTAAGCATCAAGGAGTTCGGTGCATTTGTTGAGTTTGCTCCCGGCAAAGAGGGTATGGTACACATCAGCAAGATCTCTCGTGAGAGAATCGAGCATGTTGAGGATGTACTTACACTTGGCGATACAGTTAAGGTTGTTTGCCTTGGTAAGGACAAGATGGGACGTATCAGCTTCTCAATGAAGGATTGCGCTCAGAACTGATCCTCTTTGGAATAATAAACATATTTAGAACAACATGTATGGTCGGGTGTTTATGCAGCCGACCATATTTTAAGTAAACAAGGATATTGTAAAAGGATTTTGTTATGAGTAATACGAAAGAGACAATTGCAGAGATAAATAAAAGGCGTACCTTTGCCATTATTTCCCACCCTGATGCAGGTAAGACGACTCTTACCGAGAAGTTCCTTTTGTACGGCGGAGCTATCAACACAGCGGGAAGCGTAAAAGGAAAGGCTACTGCCAAGCATGCGGTTTCCGACTGGATGGAGATCGAAAAACAGCGTGGTATCTCTGTTACTTCATCAGTTTTGCAGTTTGATTTTGAAGGCTGCTGCATCAATATTCTGGATACCCCCGGACACCAGGATTTCTCGGAGGATACTTACAGAACACTTATGGCTGCGGATTCCGCGGTGATGGTAATAGATGCAAGTAAGGGTGTTGAGGCTCAGACCAGAAAGCTCTTTAAAGTCTGCGCCATGAGCCATATTCCGATCTTTACATTTATAAACAAGCTGGACAGAGATGCTATGGATACTTTCGATCTTTTGGATGATATCGAAAATAACCTTGGCATTGCCACATGTCCCATGAACTGGCCTATCGGATCAGGTAAAAACTTTAAGGGTATCTATGACAGAAGAGAAGGACATATCGTAACCTTCTCCGAGACCCAGAAGGGTACAAAAGAGGGAACAGAGACCATCATCAATCTTGATGACAAGGCAGCTATTGAAAGCCAGATCGGTCAGGATGCTTATGACAAGCTTACAGGTGAGATCGAGCTTTTGGATGGAGCCGGTGCTGAGTATGACCTTGATAAGGTTAGAGCAGGAGAGCTTACTCCCGTGTTCTTTGGATCTGCTCTTCAGAACTTTGGTGTAGAGCTCTTTTTACATCACTTCCTCAAAATGGCTACACCTCCCACAGGCAGAACTTCTGCTGACGGTACGGTTATAGATCCTTTTGAGAGTGACTTTACGGCTTTTGTATTCAAGATCCAGGCCAACATGAACAAGGCTCACAGAGACAGAGTTGCCTTTATGAGAATCTGTTCCGGCAGATATGATGCGGATAAAGAAGTAAAGCACGTGCAGAGCGGCAAGGTAATGCGTCTTTCACAGCCTCAGCAGCTTATGGCTGATGAGAGAAAGATACTTAGCGAAGCATACGCTGGAGATATCATGGGTGTGTTCGATCCCGGTATCTTTTCCATAGGTGATACGGTATGTATGCCCAAGGATAACGTGACATACGAAGGTATCCCCACATTCGCTCCGGAGCATTTCGCAAGAGTGCGTCAGGTTGATACCATGAAGAGAAAGCAGTTTGTAAAGGGTATCACACAGATCGCTCAGGAGGGTGCTATTCAGATATTCCAGGAATACAACACCGGTCTTGAAGAGATCATTGTGGGAGTTGTGGGCGTACTTCAGTTTGACGTATTGAAGTTCAGACTTGAAAGTGAGTACAATGTAGATATAATCCTTGAAAACCTTCCCTATGAGTACATCAGATGGGTGGACAATGAGGATGTTGATATGGCCACACTTGTGGGCACATCAGATATGAAAAAGATCAAGGATATGCACGACAGACCCCTTCTTTTGTTTATCAATGAGTGGAGCGTCGGCATGACCATGGAGAGAAACAAGGGCCTTGTGCTCTCCGAGTTTAAAAAGAACTAACAGTTTGCCTTAGAGGATTTGCGGTGAAAAAGTATTTGGGATGGATAAAAGTTCATACCGCGGTGATCTTATCACTTATTATTCTTTTATCTGCCACGGGCTGCGGATATTCAAGTTTTGATGACTATCTTAAGGCTCTTGGCATTATGGATCCCAATGAATATGAGGATGATTCCGCTTCTGTGATCACTGGCGAAGAGGTCACGGCATCTGCATCTTTGGATGCCGCATCTTTGGATGCAGAAGCCGATATAACAGCTTCTGCACTACTTAGCAGCGTGGAAACAGAAGACGAAGCTACAGCGCAGGATAGTCAATATGACACGGGTGCGGCAGACTTCACCTATGCAGGCTCTTACAAGGCTCTTTCCGATACCGACAGGGAAGCGGATGAAGCCATGAGAAAAGCCCGTGAGGAAATGGGACTTACGGAAGAAAAAATAAATTCCGTAAAGGAGCAGCAAAAAGGGCTGTATGCTTTTGAGAGACTTACAAATGCAGGCAAGACTCTTTACGCGGAGCTTCTTATCATCATGGAAAATCATGGTGAGGAGATCCTTGTTTCCACCACCAGTGATGAGGCGGTGGAGCTTGTCTTTGATTATGTGATGGCTGATCATCCCGAGATATTCTATGTGGACGGTTATCAATACACCAATTACACCATGGATGATGTGATCACCAAGATTGCTTTTACCGGCAATTATATCTACAGCAAAGAAGAAGCAAAGGAAAGACAGCAAAGGATAAATGATTATGTAAACAAATGCCTTTCCCAGGCGCCTTCTTCTGAAGATGATTATTATGTCATAAAGTATGTTTATGAATATCTCATAGACAATACCGAATACAGCATCGATTCCAAAGACAATCAGAATATATGCTCTGTATTTATCGATAAAAAGAGCGTTTGCAACGGATATGCCAAGGCTACTCAGTATCTTTTAAACAGAATGGGGATCCCGTGCACTTTGATAACAGGCACCGTGGATACCAAAAACAGCAAAAACATAAGACATGCATGGAATCTTGTTCTGTGCAATAACACTTACTACTATATCGATACTACCTGGGGAGATTCCTCTTATCAGACCGCATCCGGAGAAAGTGCGGATACATCCAAGCTTCCTTCCATAAACTATGATTATCTCAATGTTACGACAAAAGAGATAAGCAAAAATCATGATATAGCAGATGATCTTGAGGTTCCTTTGTGCAGCAGCATGGCAGATAACTACTACGTTCGTGAGGATGAGTACTTTACCTCCGCTGAAACTGCGCTTGTTAAGGATCTTTTCGACAGACGCTATAAAGAGGGAAGCAAAAATGTAACTCTTAAATGCAGCTCAAAGGATGTGTACGATCAGCTTTTTACCCAGCTTATTACAGAACGCAAGGTTTTTGAGTATCTTCAGGGTGAAAACTCGCAGATTTCATATACCACCTTCGCGGATACGGGAACCATCATATTCTGGATAGCATGAGGTTTAGATATAAGCGGAAATATGGTATACTGATATAAGTTGTTTTTAGCAAAATGAATTGAGGTGACACAAATGGGAAAAGAAATTGCAGAAATCGGTTCAGTAAAGATCGCAGATGATGTTGTTGCCAGGATCGCAGCTCTTGCAGCTCTTGAGATCGACGGCGTTTCAGCTATGGCAGGCAATTACACCAGCGACGTGCTTGAAAAGGTTGGCCGCAAGAATCTGTCAAAGGGCTCCAAGGTTGTTGTTGGAGCAGGTGAGGTCAGATGTGATCTGGCACTTATGATGGCTTACGGTTTCAATATTCCTGCAACCTGCCAGCAGGTTCAGACCAGAGTTAAGGCCTCTATAGAGAACATGACGGGACTTGAAGTAACCGACGTCAATATCAGGATTGCCGGAATTACAATGCCCAAGGCATAAAGGAAAATTAGTATATGATGAACAGAACAGAACTTAGAGAGCACGTTTTCAAGCTTCTTTTCAGGGTTGAATTTAACACAATAGAAGAGATGTCGGAGCAGGAGGAACTTTTTACCACCACCGGCGACAAGGAATTCAGCACTGATGAGGCTGACTACATCAGAGACAAATATGAGAAGATAGCT
>JAILOW010000159.1 GCA_024690635.1 Butyrivibrio sp. | reverse complement strand
AGCACTTCTTCGTAACCAGGTAACAGCACTTCTTTACAATGGTAAGATCATTACCACAGAGGCAAGAGCTAAGGAAATCAAGAAGATCGTAGAGCCTATGATCACTCTTGCAGCTAAGGAGAAGGACAACTTCGAGACAGTAACCGTTGAAGCAAAGGTTCCTGAGAAGGACAAGGACGGCAAGAGAGTAAAAGAAGTTGTAGACGGTAAGAAGGTTACAAAGTATACAACTGTTCAGAAGGAGATCAAGAAGGACCTTCCTTCACGTATGCACGCAAGACGTCAGCTCCTCAAGACTCTTTATCCTGTAACCGAGGTTCCTACTGAGAAGGCAGGAAGAAAGAAGAACACAAAGGAAGTTGACCTTGTAGCAAAGCTGTTCGACGAGTATGGCCCTAAGTACGCTGATCGTAAGGGTGGTTACACCAGAATGATCAAGATCGGCCAGAGAAAAGGCGACGCAGCAATGATGGTTGTACTTGAGTTAGTATAATTTTAAAAAGGGATGAGCCACGGCTCATCCCTTTTTTTCAAAGTGTTGATAATCTTTTGAATTATTCCAGTCGCCTCCCCATTTAAAACCGTGGGCTTTAAAAAGCTTGTAGCACAGATCGTTTTCATCGATCTTGTAGGGAAAGTTTGCATCTCTGTCTGCGTAAGGCTCACTCCCTTCGGGAGATATCTTTACGGAGCCGTCTTTTCCGTAGGTTATGTAAGGGTTATAGAAAGGATTGATATCAATGGCAAGGCCATATGCGTGATTGGAAAGTCTGTTGGTTCCCTCAACCATGCGGTAATTGAAGCACGAGGTGTTGTTTGCCAGCATTGAAGCTGTGTCATCGCCCTCAAACTCATCTATGAGCTTAATACTCTCTAACTGATATCCTGATACGAAGAGCTCATGGAATATCTCAACAAGGTCCTCTGCTATGGAAACATTGCATATCAGTTCACCTGTCTGTTCGTCCCCATTAAAATCGACGTATTTTAGCCCTACGTGGCGTAATTCTTCCAAAGGCACATCACAGTCCACTGGATAGGAAATCCCCGAAATTCGCCTGAATATATCGTTAGAAATGGGTTCGTAGTAAAATCCGTCCATATAAGTTATCCTGTCCTCATTTTCTTTTTGTTCATCAGATGCCTTTAATTCTACATTCGCGGCAGACATCTGCGCCGTATCCTCGCTCATCTCCGAACTGGCAGCATTTGAAGCTTTTTCAGGATTCTTTTTTGCATAATCCTCCAAAGTTTCGCCTCCTGCAAGGAATCTTGCCGCAATGGCGCAAAAGACAATGACCGCGATGAGGACCAGCATGTCTTTTAATATCTTTTTATTCATTTATCATGCTCCTGAGTGATTTTAAAAACACAATCAATTCTATCACAGAATCATACGCCGGGGACGTGTTTTATCCTTGTTTTTACATGTGAATTCTAGTAAAATCAGATGGTATCGGGTGAAGTTGCCCTTTTGGAGATTATTTGATGAAAGAAATGATCCGTACTGACAAATTAGTATTTGAATATATCAGAAGAGATGAAGAAGGCAACGTGGAAGGCATCACCAGAGCCGTGGACGGAGTTGACCTCCAGATCGAAAAAGGACAGTTTATCGCTATCCTTGGACACAACGGTTCCGGCAAGTCCACTCTTGCCAAACATTTCAATGCTCTTTTATATCCCACTGAGGGAGAGGTCTACGTTGATGGCATGAGCATTGAGGATGACGAGCATCTCTGGGAGATCCGTCAGGAAGCGGGAATGGTATTCCAAAATCCCGACAACCAGATCATCGGTCAGGTTGTTGAGGAGGATGTGGGCTTTGGACCTGAGAACATGGGTGTCCCCACTGAGGAGATCTGGGAAAGAGTTGATGAGAGCCTGAAGGCAGTTGGAATGGAGCAGTTTCGCAAGGCTTCGCCCAATCATCTTTCCGGTGGACAGAAACAGAGAGTGTCCATTGCAGGCGTCATCGCCATGCACCCCAAGTGCATTATCATGGATGAGCCTACCGCCATGCTTGACCCCAATGGCAGAAAAGAAGTTATCCGCGCCGCAAGAGCGCTGAACATAGCAGAGGGTATCACCGTTATCCTCATAACCCACTACATGGAAGAAGTGGTGGATGCTGACAGAGTCTTTGTTATGGACAAGGGCCATATCGAGATGCAGGGCACTCCGAGAGAGATCTTTTCCCAGGTGGAAAAGCTAAAAAACCTCCGCCTCGGAGTTCCGCAGGTCACTCTTCTTGCCCATGAGCTCAAAAAGGCGGGACTTGCTCTTCCGGATGCGATACTATCCAGAGAAGAGCTTATAGAAGAACTTATCAAACTTAAAAAGACAGGTGCATAAATGTCCATTATTTTAGACCATGTCAATTACATATACGACGAAGATACAGCCATGGCGCACCCTGCCCTTATCGACGTTAATCTCGAGATCCCAAAGGGGCAGTTCATCGGCCTTATCGGACATACGGGCTCAGGCAAGTCCACGCTTATACAGCACATGAACGGCCTTGTTAAGCCTGTTTCCGGTAGCGTTTATTTTGACGGAAAAGATATAAATGACTCCGATTATGACAAGAAGGCCCTCAGATCCAAGGTTGGCCTGGTGTTCCAATATCCCGAGCATCAGCTTTTTGAAAGCGACTGCTTTAAGGATGTTTGCTTTGGCCCCAAAAACCTTGGCCTTTCCAAAAAAGAGGTTGAGCTTAGAGCCTACGAAGCCCTGAAACAGGTGGGATTTGATGATGAGTATTTTTATCAGTCTCCCTTTGACCTGTCAGGCGGCCAGAAAAGACGTGTTGCCATAGCGGGAGTCCTTGCCATGAAACCGGAGGTTCTGATACTTGATGAGCCTACGGCGGGGCTTGATCCCAAGGGAAGAGAGGATATACTTAATCTCATCGCCGCTCTTCACAATGAAATGAAGATAACCATCATACTTGTCAGTCACAGCATGGAAGATGTGGCTGATTATGTTGACAGGATAATTGTTATGAACAAGGGAAGAGTTGCCTTTGACGATATGCCCAAAGAGGTATTTCGTCATGCAAACGAGCTTGAGTCCATGGGACTTGCGGCTCCTCAGGTGACATATGTTATGAAGGGGCTTAGTGATGCGGGGCTTAACGTATCAACTGATGCCACAACCCTTGATGAAGCAAAAACAGAAATACTGAAGGCCTTTGGAAAATGCTAAGAGACATTACTCTGGGACAATATTACAGAACGGACTCTGTGGTTCACAGACTTGATCCGAGAGTCAAGATAGTTGCCACATTTGCGTTCATTATTTCATTGTTCCTTATCAAAAACTTCATAGGATATTTTGTTGCGGCGCTTTTCCTGTGCCTTTGCATCAAGCTTTCCAACGTACCGCCACGATTTATCTTCAGGGGCATGAAAACAATCTTTTTCCTGCTGCTTATAACCATGGTGTTTAATCTATTTCTCACACCAGGTGAGGTACTTGTTTCTTTCTGGAAGTTTCAGATCACCAGAGAGGGAATAAAGCTTGCAGCCATGATGGGCATAAGGCTTGTGTTCCTTATTACAGGCTCATCCATTATGACGCTTACTACAACGCCCAATAACCTTACGGACGGCCTTGAGAGTCTTTTAAAACCCCTTAAAAAGCTGAGGGTGCCTGTGCATGAGATATCCATGATGATGTCCATTGCACTCAGATTCATCCCCATCCTCATGGAGGAGACGGACAAGATCATGAAGGCTCAGATGGCCCGAGGCGCAGACTTTGAGAGCGGATCCCTTATAAACAGGGCAAAGAGCCTTGTGCCTCTTTTGGTTCCGCTGTTTATATCCGCCTTTAGAAGAGCCAACGATCTTGCCATGGCTATGGAGGCAAGGTGCTACCGCGGAGGCGAAGGAAGAACCAAGATGAAGCCTCTTATATACAGGAAAAGAGATGGCTTTGCTTATCTGGTGATACTTCTTTACCTTGTTCTGGTAGTTGTGTTCGGAAGGATTCTCTTTTCGTGATCAGGTGATCTTATGGCAGAAACACGCAGAATAATGCTGGTTGTAGCTTATGACGGATCCGCCTACAGTGGCTGGGCCCTTCAGAGCTCCACACCAAACACAATAGAAGAAATGTTAAACCGCGCTATTCACGGGCTTACAGGTGAGTCGGTGCAGGTAATTGGCGCCAGCAGGACCGATTCCGGAGTGCATGCTTTTGGAAATATCGCTGTGTTTGATACGGCGTCAACTATTCCGGGTGACAGGTTCTCCTATGCGCTGAATCATATTCTTCCTGAGGATATCAGGGTCATGGAATCCTGCGAAGTGTCAGGGGGCTTTCACCCAAGGCATTGCAACACGGAAAAGACCTATGAATACAGGATCCTTAACACCAAAGTTGAGATTCCCACAAAAAGGCTCTACACCTATCATTTCAGCATGCCTCTTGACGAAGGAGTTATGCAGGAAGCGGCAGAGTATCTTGTTGGAGAGCATGATTTTACCAGCTTTTGCAATGTTGAATCACAGGCTCTTTCACATGTAAGGACCATAAAGTCTGTGGAGGTCTTCAGGCACGGAAATGAAGTTGTGATCCGGGTAGTAGGAAACGGCTTTTTGTACAATATGGTCAGGATCATCGCCGGAACCCTTATTCAGATAGGAAGGGGCAAGGGAAAGCCTTCTGATGTGGCAGAGATGATAGAAAAGAAAGACCGCGCGGCAGCAGGCCCTACAGCACCGCCTCAGGGACTCTTTCTCATAAGATATGATTTCCTTGACGGAATCCCAAAAGTTATTGACAAATAAGGAATTCTCGATATATAATATCTTACTGTGTGACGATTTCTATAGTCCACATCTATGCGTAAATGTCATATTGAAGTCCCGGTAAGCCTCAATATGTCATCATATAGTGTAAAGATCAGGTGAAGGGTTTTTACATAGGTAACAAATTAAGTAATTGTTTTAATTTGGAGGAAACATAATGAAAACTTATATGCCTAGCGCTGCTTCCATTGAGAAGAAGTGGTATGTAGTAGATGCTACAGATATGACCCTCGGACGTCTTGCTTCAAACGTAGCAAACGTACTCAGAGGAAAGAATAAGCCTACATATACTCCCAACCTTGACACAGGAGATTATGTAATCGTTATCAACGCTGAGAAGATCAAGGTATCAGGAAAGAAGCTTGATCAGAAGATGTACTGGCACCACACAGAGTATGTTGGACACCACAAGGAGTTCTCACTCCGTCAGATGCTCCAGGACAAGCCCGAGAGAGTTATCGAGCATGCCGTAAAGGGAATGCTTCCTAAGGGATCACTTGGAAGACAGATGTACACCAAGCTCCATGTTTACGCAGGTGCTGAGCACCCTCATGCAGCTCAGAAGCCTGAAGTATTAACATTTTGATCGGGTAGAAAGGGGATAATAAGAAATGGCAAAGTCAGCTAATTATTACGGAACAGGCAGAAGAAAGAAGTCAATTGCTAGAGTATACCTTGTTTCCGGAAATGGAAATATCACAATCAACAAGAGATCTATCGACGAGTATTTTGGTCTTGAGACACTTAAGGTTATCGTTCGTCAGCCTCTCGTAGCTACAGAGACAACAGATAAGTTCGACGTAGTAGTAACAGTAAGAGGTGGCGGTACAACAGGTCAGGCCGGCGCTATCAGACATGGTATCGCAAGAGCACTTGTTCAGGCAGATACAGACGAGTACAGACCTACTCTCAAGAAGGCAGGATACCTTACAAGAGATCCTCGTATGAAGGAGAGAAAGAAATACGGTCTCAAGAAAGCTCGTAGAGCTCCTCAGTTCTCAAAGAGATAATCTGCGCGTTTCTACAAGCGATGCAAAACAAAGCAAATACAAACTCCCTGGATGCTTGCATCCAAGGGAGTTTTTTGTTTGCTTTTTTTTATAGCGCGACAGCGCGACATGAGCAAGGCGCGAAGCGTCTGCGAATGGCATCGCGTAATATGGACATCTGTCCTAGAATGCTTGCATTCGCAGGGCGTTATTTTTTTGATTTTTCGCGACGACTGTCGCGACTGAGATGGAGCGAAGCGGAATCGAAGTGGCTCGTTGCTTACCTCAGAAACGCAGAAAATTTTGTGCCGTAAACAGCAGGTAGACAGCAAAATTATCAAGTCTTAGATTTTGTTTGAGTAGAGTACTTAGCGAGGTTTTCTACGAGCTTAGTACGAACCATACAAGTTCACTTGACAAGGTTTTTTCGAGTCTAGTGAAGCTTGTTGATTGCTTCTACCAGAGACTGGATATCAAGGTGTGTGTACACTTTCTCTGTAAAAGACATCGCTCCGGAGTGTCCTACGATTTTCTTGA
>JAILOW010000132.1 GCA_024690635.1 Butyrivibrio sp. | reverse complement strand
TATCCATTGTCTTAACAAGTACGTTTTCGGGTATCAGCCTGCCTGTGGGATTGTTAGGGTTTCCAAGAATAACAAGATCGACATCATCTGTTATTGCGTCTATAAAGTCCTCATTCAGGACAAAGCCATCTGCCTCTCGGAGCAGAAAGCGCCCAGTAGCACAATCTTTGACAGCGCCGAGTGCATGCTCGTAGCCATAGAAGCTCGGGATGGGTAAAAGAGCTTTCTTCGGCCTTACCATATTTACTATAGCCATAAGAAGCTCTGATGCTCCGTTACCACCTACTATGTTTTCTGCCGTAAACTTCGCATTCTTCTGAGAAAGCCTGTTCTCCGCTCTTGCTACAGCGGCTGCAAATTCGCTCTGCATAATATCAGGATAGTTTGAGACCTGATCCGCTGCAGTTTTAATCTCATCAAGAACCTGCGCCGGGCATGGAAGCGGATTTAAGCTCACCGAAAAATCCAATTCTATTTTCTTGTCATAAATCTCTCCGCCGTGTAACATACAAGCTCCTGATCAGAAAATTACAGATGTATTCTGCCTGAAGTTCCAGGCTATACTCACTGATTATCTATAATACAGAATGCTGATAACCAAAGCAAGAAACAGCATCAGTATAACGCAAAGAGTCTCCGTGGCATACATAAGCCTGCAGGCTCTTTTTATGTCTTTTCTCTCAATGGGTCTTGTATCATCCCCTATATAGGGCTTTTTAACCACCTTGCCAAAATAACTGGCATCTCCTGCAAGCCTTACAGAAAGCGCTCCTGCAAGAGCACTCTCGGTCTGAGCGGAATTCGGGGATTTGTGGTTATAGCGATCCCTTCCAAATATCCTTGCAGCTCCTTTTGCCGAGTACTCTTTTCCCATAAAAAGAGATGCGCCTATCATCAGAAGTGCGCTTATCCTTGCGGGAATAAAGTTAAAGACATCATCCATCTTGGCAGCAAACTTCCCGAAATACTCATACCTGTCATTGTGATAGCCCAGCATGGAATCCATGGTGTTCACTGCCTTATATACCAGTCCGAAAACTGCTCCGCCAAGGAAACAGTAAATAAAAGGTGCAATGACTCCATCCGAAGTATTCTCAGCAACAGTCTCAACTGTAGCTCTTATCACTCCGTCTTCATCCAGCACATCCGTATCGCGTCCGACGATCATTGATACTGCTTTCTGACCGGCTTTAAGGCCTTCATCTTCAAGTGCTTTATACACTTTCATGCTCTCATCCTTAAGGCTCTTTGCAGCGAGACAATATGCCGTGAGCACTGCTTCTACTGCAATTCCAAGGTAGCTGCTGTAAAGGTGTGTAAAGAACCAGATTGCAAAGCCGCATGTAAAGGTAAGTGTGACAACGATCAGCCACAATAAAGCTCCCAGAACAAACTCCTTTTTGGGGTTCCTTGTCTTTTCCTTGATCTCTTTTCCAAGAAAGGCTCTGTCCAAAAAAGCTATGAGTCTTCCCATAAGTCTTACGGGATGAGGCATCCGGTGCGGATCTCCGATGATCCTGTCTATTAAAAATCCAATAAAAAACGCTATAAAATGTTCTATCATAATCTGACCACAAAGAAGCATACAGCAAGCACAAGAAGGCCGATCAGCTCTCCTCTTGCAACAAACATGCCTGCCGTATCTCCTGTAACTCCGCCGAATTTCTTATTGCAAAGATAAGCATAGTAAAAACAAAAAATGATGAGAGCCAGAAAGGCTATAGCTCCTGCCATCAGATTTATGTATATCATAAAAAGGCCGGAGACAGAAGCAAGAAATGTCAAAAACATAAAGTCAGCGCTTCCCGTCTTTCCCGCTTCTCTGCTGAGCATACCGTCACTCTTTGCCTTTGGAAGGACAAGGCTCAAAACTCCGCAAAGGGCTCTTACAAACACGAACAGAAGCGCAAAAAGATATATTCCCATATAATCAGCATCACCATCACCGGCATAGGCAAGAAGATAAGCTCCAAGGATAAACAAAAGAGAAAACCTCGCAAACCCGATCACTGCAAAGGCTCCGATATGCGGATCCTTCATGATCTCAAGGCTTCTCTCCCTCCCCGAATATGAAGAGAGGGCATCACAGACATCCATATAGCCATCAAGGTGAAATCCGCCGGTAATAACAACAGGCACAAGGCACAAAAGGATCGATGTCACAAACACGGGAACTTCAAATCTGCAGCATAAGAGCCACAAGCCTATTTCAAGTCCTCCTATGACCATTCCGATCAGGGGAAGAAAGCTTATGGCGTGACTGTACTCCTCCTCTTCCCATTTAAACTGTGGAACAGGGATCCTTGAGTACATCGAAAATGCAATTAGAATACTTTTAATTATCTTCACTCTTATGCCATTCTCCTTCGACAAATTCATAAACTGCATCAGCTAAGCTGCGCAGCCTTCCGTTCACCTCATCAAGGCATGTGATATACTCTTTTGTCTCCTCATCAAATTCATTTCTCTGTGCAAAAGAGTTTGTCACTATCACTACGTTTTTAGCTGCCCGGCAGATTTGTTCCACATCTGAAACAGCGGCCCCTACAGCACTGTCTCTGATGCTTTGAGCACCTTCAGTTTTCATAAAGTTCTCATCGTGCATCACATTCCCCACCAGGTTAGATATGCACTCAATGAGCACTGTAGAATCCTTAAGATCCGGCTGTCCCGATACAGCTTCCCAGGCCATCACAGGCGCTTCTATGGTAAAAAAGCCTTTCCCTTTCCGAAGCTTTCTGTGCTTTTTTACTCTTTCGTATCCCGCTTCGTCCAAAACCTCCATGGTGGCAAGATATATTCTTTTGTTTTCTCCCGAAAGCTCAAGTGCCACATTTTCTGCCAGCGCACTCTTTCCGCTATCAGGCACTCCCACGACTA
>JAILOW010000077.1 GCA_024690635.1 Butyrivibrio sp. | reverse complement strand
CAGTTGAAAAGAGTACTGCTCACGTGATCGAAGAGCTGTCAAAACGTTATACAGTTTAAATAAAAAAGAATGTCGCTTGCGACATTCTCGCGCCGAGCGCGGTTGCTGAAGGCAACATATTCCTATCGCGCGAGTGCGCATCCATAGCGGAGCTCTTTTAGAATGGATCAATATTATTATGCTGCTTTTCTTGTTCCGGCTCCTGCAAAGATCTTTACGGTTTCAGTCAGGTGCTGGTGATGAACATGTGTAGCGTCGAATTTTACACTTGTAAATGCAAACTGCATGATAGGTCCTGTTGCAAAGGCGCAGATCAAAGTACCGATTCCTACAGGTCCACCAAGGAGCCAGCCTATAAATGTGGCAAGGCTAAGGAGCGCTATGCTCACAGCTCCGATAGGGATCTTCAGGTTTCCTATCTTTATCTTTTCAGCGCGCTTGGTAAGTGCCACCAACAGCGTATCTCTGGGGCCGCAGCCAAGGGATGCGCTCATATATGTAAACTGTGTATATGCCATAATGAACAGGCCGATGATCATAAGAGGAACGCCTGTGAAAATTGAATCGCATTTGTGAATCGCATCAATTTTATTAAAGAAATCAACGGACTTGCCAACAACAAAGGCATCAATAAACATTGCGATACCGATGGGCTCTCTCATGCCGATATCTATGCCAAGTATCGCGTAGGAAACCGCAACAGATGCTGTTCCGTAGAGGATGCCAAAAGTCTTTGCAAGACCAAGATGTAATACGTCCCAGGGGCTTGCTCCGATATTGGCCTGAATGGTGAGATATACTCCAAAGCCGTTTACAAAAAGACTCACAGCCGCAAGGAGCATATTTGCAAGTATCGCACCGCTTGTGCGGTTTTCTTTCAGGTTTGAATTGTTAAACACTTCGTATGCCTTTCAAAAATTAAATGTTCTTTCAACAACAATTACCAATTCTAATCCCACAATGTTCTAAAATCAACTGCCAGTACTAGCATATTTTAAATTTTATTGGTGTATATATATACAGTTTTTGAGCCTTTTCATATTACACGTTCACAAAATATGCATACTTTTTTCGTTGACTTGTGTATAAAAATAAACTAGAATAACCTCGCACGCAATATTATGCTATAAAATGCGTTTTGTTAGAAAGAAGCAATACAATGAATAATTTTGTTGACCTTGCAAAAACCAGGAGGAGCGTCAGATCATACAACGGTAAAAAGCCTGATCCCATACTCCTTAAGGAACTTATGACTTTCGCCGAAAGCATTACAAACCCTTATGATATCGATGTAAGGTTTGTATTTATGGATGCTGAGGAGCATGGTATCTCAAGCCCTGTGCTAACCGGTGAAAAAATGTATGTAAGCGCTGTTGTCAAAAAACAGCCTCACGCAGAAGAAGCCTACGGATACAGCTTTGAAAAGCTCCTTATGAGAGCACATGAGCTGGGGCTTGGAATGGTATGGATCGGCAGGACCATTACAAAAGATACCATGAAGTTCGAGGATCTATTTTCCATAGAATATCAAAAACAAAGCCGCGTCATTTAAAATACCGCGGCTTTTTCTATGTCTTATTCAGTTAAAATATGCATCCACTCCGTCAGCGATACCTGAAGCGATCTGTTGCTGATAGGTTTCATCAGCCATCTTGAGATCTTCTGCTGCATTGGTCATGTAGCCCATCTCCACGATAGTTACAGGAACCTTACTCCAGTTGATACCGCTCATGGTATCTGTCTCCCAGACCTTTTCCTTTTTGCAGCCTGTTGCTGCCACAAGACTGTCAAGGATACATGAGGAAAGCTTTTTACTCTCCGCATATACGTTGGAATTATAAGGATTACTTGCAGTCTGACATATGGTCATGGCGCCGTTGGCATCGGGATTGCTGGAGCCGTTGGCGTGTATACGTACAAAGGCTGAAGCATTGTTGTCATTGGCGATGGCTGCGCGTTCCGAGTTACTGATGTTCACATCATTGGTCTCTCGTACCATCATAACGCTGTAACCACGGCTTACCAGTTCGTCGCGAAGCTTCAGTGAAACCGCAAGGGTAAGTTCATACTCTGCAAGTCCGCTGGCTACGCCGGATGTACCTCCGGCAACCTTGGCCTTCATCTCGGAAGATCCGGGGCCTATAGGTTCCTTTTCAGAATTACCCTTTGCCTGATGGCCTGCGTCAATTACAATAAGCTGTCCGCTTCCTGTGACGGATGCAGTGGAGGGAGCCTTTACTTCCTCAGGATTGCCACTTGTCTCTGCTGATGTGTCCGATGCAGCTATGCCATCTGCTACAGGAGGTTCTGCGCTTGCGGGCTCGTTAGCCTTGCCCGCATCGAATGAGTCTTCGGTCATCTCTTCTGTCTCATTTTTCATTGTTCCATCAATAACATCAGAATCACCTGCGTTATTGTCTGTATTCTCTTCCGTGATCACTTTTTCAAAGCTGACTCCGGTTTCTGCCTCAGCGTTTTCACTCTGTACATTGCTGACTGCGCTGCAGGCTGTGAGTGACGATACGGTAAGTGCCGTTGCTATGATCGTTACAGCGGCTTTGTTTAATTTCCTAATTATCATGTAGATCTCTTTTCTTTTCTTAAATCTCTTTTTTACCTGAATCCCTGTTCTTTTTCGTATTCAACGATGGTGTCTTTGTTCTTTATCTCTATGTCAGAAAGAAGGTCCTCGCTGAAATCATCGGGTTCGATGGTTCCGTGATACCAGTCTCTCATTTCGAAATATTGTTTAAGCTCTTCATCATTGAACTTGCGTCCGTGTCTTGCATAGATCTCGTTTCTTGCGATCTTGCAGCCAAAAGCTGTGAAGCCCTCAAGCTCATCCTTGGTAATAAGTCTCTTGTCGCTGTCGGGGATCATATATTCGCTGTCTTCGCCGGGATCAGATTCCGGGAGAGCATCTGCAGACTCACCCGCAACTGACTCATCCACAGCCTCTTCATGGTTGTAATTGTCAAGATTCTTGGTAACTACATCCTTGTACAGATCTGCATAGGTCTCATATCCGTGATAGTACCATGAGCTGTACCAGGCGGAAATACCGCTGTTGATGGTAAAGGTATTGCCCGGAGTATAGTAATTGGTTACATCAACGGATACATTTCCTGAATCGTCTACCATAAGATCGCTGTACTGAATATACCAGTAAACATCATTTACAGCGTCGTAGGACTCTTTTCTGTTTTCAGCAAAATTATGAACCTTTGCTCTGTATACAAGGTACAGATAATCCTGTCCGTTGTCTTTTCTTGTAAGAAGAATGTTTCCAAGGTAAGTCAGATCTTTTACCTCTTCTCCCTCGCCAAAGCTCTTGGCAGCATGAGCGTAGTAAGCATCCTCCGCCTGATCCTTCATGGCAGAAAGAGACTCATCATCAACCTGGGAAAGCTCAGTAATATATCCCATAAGACCTGTTACGGTGTACTCTTTTTCAAGTGTTTCAGGCACTTTTCCGTAATCCCTTGCGCAGCGCTCAACCACGCTATCATCAAGAGTTACTTTTATCTTGTCGCCGTTACTAAGCTCACTGTATTTATCCATGTTGAAATCATAATAGCTGAACTCACTGCCGTTATAAGAAAGCTGAGCATAACCGTTTGGAGCAATGCCCTCGTAGATCAAAGACACATCGGCAAAAACGTCGAACTTGCCCACTTCACCAAGTTCTGTAATAGTATAAGCCGCGTCTTTGTACTTGACTCTGCATTTAATGTACTTGGTAAGATCATCATCCACCTTCCAGGTATAGTTAACCTGGTCGCCGTTAGTAAGGTTCTCTGTGGGATCAAGAGAAACACTGATGTATTCCTCGAATACATCCATTGGCCGCATGTACCTTAAATCCTCAGAACGTTCCTTTTTTGCTGCTGAAGTGAACTTTAACTTGTCTCCATATTTCTTTTCAATAGCATCCCAGTCGATGTGAAAGCTTGCTTTACCATAGCCGTCTATTCCCTCTGCCTCAACGGTCAGGTATTTATTCAGATTGATGGTGGGTTTAGACAAAACCACAACAAGTGCGATGGCCGCAGCTAGAATTGCCAAGCCTCCCGCAGCTATTAGCGCGATAAGTGCAGGTGAAACAAAAGCTCCTCCTTCGGGTCTGTGAGCTTTGGGCTGTTTTATCACAGGCTCCGCCTGCGCGTTATTTATAGGGGGCGTCA
>JAILOW010000051.1 GCA_024690635.1 Butyrivibrio sp. | reverse complement strand
GTCTTTGGCAATAACGTACGCAGGAGCTGCCTTGGCACCAAAGATAAAGGTGATAGGTCTTGAAGGCTTCTTGCCGCCCTTGATCTCAAGGTACTTGTGAATGATGTAAAGAGCATTCATCTGCTGTCTCTTGTATTCGTGAAGTCTCTTTACCTGAATATCAAAGATAGAATCAGGATCAACCTCAACGTTCTCATGCTCTTTAAGGTAAGCTGCAAGTTCTTTCTTTTTGCCCATCTTGATGTTCTCAAGCTCATCGAGAACTTCCTGATCATCTATGTGATCAAGGAGCTTTTCAAGCTTGTTGGCATCCTTTTTGTAGCCGTCACCGATGGTCTGAGAAAGGAAATCAGCCAGAGGATGGTTGCAGGAAAGGAGCCATCTGCGGAAGGTGATACCGTTTGTCTTGTTGTTGAACTTCTCAGGATAGATCTGATAGAAGTCGTTAAGCTCGCTGTCCTTGAGGATGTCTGTATGAATAGCTGCAACACCATTGATTGAGAATCCGTAGTGGATATCGATGAAGGCCATGTGTACCTTTTTGTCCTCGTCGATGATCTGAACCTTGGGGTTCTTATACTTGGCGCGGACTCTCTTATCCAGCTCTTTTATATAAGGAACAAGCTGGGGAACCACCTTTTCAAGATACTTAAGAGGCCAGGTTTCAAGCGCCTCAGCAAGGATTGTGTGGTTGGTGTATGCGCAGGTCTTGCTCACAACGTTGATGGCTTCATCGATGCTGAAGGCCTTCTCCTCAACCAGGATCCTAACAAGCTCGGGGATGATCATGGTAGGATGTGTATCGTTGATCTGAATGACTGCGTGGTTGTGGAGCTCGTGAAGGTCGTACTGACGCTCCTTCTGCTCTCTTAAAATAAGCTGCGCAGCATTGGAAACAAGGAAATACTCCTGATAGATCCTAAGAAGGTTTCCTGCCTCATCGGAATCATCGGGATACAGGAAAAGAGTCAGGTTCTTGTCAGTCTTGGTCTTGTCAAAATCGATACCCTCTTTTACAAGGCTCTCATCAACAGACTCGATATCAAAAAGGCGAAGCTTGTTAACTCCTGTGTCATAGCCCACAACATTCATATTGTAAAGGCGGGATACAACCTTCTTTTTGCCAAAAGATACTTCAAAGGTAGTATCAGTCTTTTCAAGCCAGGACTGATCCTCGATCCATTCGTTTTTCTCAGCACACTGAAGGTGATCTCTGAATACCTGCTTGAAGAGTCCGAAGTGGTAGTTAAGACCGATTCCCTCTCCAGCCATTCCAAGAGTTGCGATGGAATCAAGGAAGCACGCTGCAAGTCTGCCGAGTCCGCCGTTACCAAGTGAAGGCTCGGGCTCGCACTCCTCGATCTGAGCAAGGCTCTTGCCGTTCTTTTCAAGGATAGCCTTTACTCTGTCGTAAACCCTTAAGTTGATAAGGTTGTTGGAAAGAAGCTTACCGATAAGGAACTCCATTGAAATATAGTAAACTTTCTTTTCCCCGTTATATACTTCCGCAACGTCCATAAGACGTGACGTAATGTCGAGAAGTACATAGTAGGTTTCTCTGTCTGTGCACTCCTTAAGAGTCTTTCCGAATTTCTCCTGCGCGATTCCCTCAAGCTGCTCCTCAAGATTAAGAACAAGTACATCGCGCTGCATGTTGGTATGCTTGGACATTGTGTTTCTCCTCTCATTTTTAAATTGTTGATATTTTTCGGAAAACGTTTTCCGTTCTCCATGTAAATACAATATCACAGGAAAACGTTTTCCGCAAGTACTAAATTAGGACGTCCTCATACCTAATCCTCACAAGCGTATGTGGTATCACCACGCGACGGCCCTCTTCGCCCTGCATAAGGCGGTTAAGTTCGTCCAGGGCTGTCTCGGAGATCTTTACGAAATCCTGCTTTACGGTGTTCATCTGCTTGCCCACATATCCCATGAGGATTATTCCGTCGAATCCGCAAACAGGACGGAATATATCCATATCTATAAGTGCCTTCATGGCTCCGATGGCCATAAGGTCCGATGCGCACACAACGCAGTCGTTGTTTTTTGCAAAGCGCATGGTGAGTTCTCTTGCACGAAGCTCTGAGAACTTTCCGTTTCTGACTGTGAGTTTGTAATTCTTTTCATCACAGAGCTTTTTAATGCCGGCGAGTCTGTCAGCGGTCACGTATCCATCCCCTTCTCCGGACAGATACAGTATCTTTTTACATTTATTTTCGGTAATGGTCTTTTTGGCGATGTCGTACTGAGCCTTAACATTGTCCACACCCACGGAAGATGTTGTGCTGTTCACCATTGGTGCATCCACCACAACGATCTTGAAATATCCGCTATTAATAAGAGCATGAAGGACCTTATCCCCTGTGGTAAGTCCGTAAACGATAATGCCCCTTATTCCCTGAGATTCAAAGTAGGCGGTAACTTCCGCAACGTCCATATCCTCTATCATGGAGCTGAAAACTGTGATCACATCCAGCTGCAGCTCTTTTGCCCGGTGCACCGCACCTGAAATGTAACGCATGCTGATCTCATCGCTGGCCTGAGTGTTCAGATCAAGCTTTATCAAAAGAGCTACTCTTCCGGTCTTTTTAGATGAAAGAGAAGCCGCAACAGCGTTTGGCACAAAGCCAAGCCTCTCCACCACTTCATTTACCTTTTGGCGGGTTCTGTCGCTTACGTTCGGGTAATTGTTTAAAACCTTTGAAACCGTGGAAATGGCAACTCCTGCCTCTTTTGCCACATCTTTTATCGAAACCATGAATGTTTCCTTTCAATAAATCATTAGGAAATCGTTTTCCTTCTAATATGATAGCTTCCATACTTCTCTTTGTCCATAATTAACAATTCACAAATAGTTCATAAACGCTTTTAGGTTGATTTTAGGTTCATTAAATAAAATGACCTCAGTAAAGCAAAAGCGGAAAGGAAAAGAAAATGGATGCTGTTAAGTACAGACACGAACTAAAGCACGATATAACCGCATCGGACATGATAGCCATAAGGCATCGTCTGCGGGCCATCGCAAAGCCGGATCCACACGCAGTGGATGGGAAATATCTTATAAGAAGTCTCTATTTTGACACTCCCACAGACAAAGCTCTTTTTGAAAAGCAAAACGGCGTAAGCAGAAGAGCCAAGTTCAGGATAAGATATTACAACGGCGATACCTCCGTGATACATCTGGAAAAGAAATGTAAATGCGGCGGGCTTGGAACCAAGATATCGGCGCCTTTGACAAGTGAAGAGGCCTCATCGATCCTGCGAGGGGATATCAACCGGATGGGCACTTCAGACAACGAGCTGATAAAAGAGCTCTATACACGAATGATGACGGAGAGGCTGATGCCGCGGACCATCGTTGACTACACAAGAGAGCCCTTTATCTACGGTCCCGGAAATGTGAGAGTCACCCTGGACTATAACATCAGAACGGGAATGCTAAGTACCGACTTTTTGGATATGGAATGCATCACGCTTCCCGCAGCGCAGGGAACCTGCATCATGGAAGTAAAGTGGGACGAATTCCTGCCGGACATCATAAGGGATGCAGTACAGCTCCCCCACTCCCAAGCCGGATCTTTTTCCAAATATGAAGCCTGCCGCCTTCCAATGATAGAGCGGGGCTTTGGTGAATACTGATAAATCAAATGTTTTTATAAAAAGGAGAAAATAAAATGACTTTCAATGACATCTTTAAATCAAGCTTTCTTGAGAACGTAACAAGCATAAGCCTTCTGGATATGGGGCTTGCACTTCTTCTGGCTTTCTGTATCGGTTTATTTATTTTTATGATCTATAAAAAGACCTATCAGGGAGTTATGTACTCCTCAAGCTTTGGCACAACACTTATAGCACTTACCATGATCACAACTCTTGTGATACTTGCAGTTACCAGTAACGTGGTTCTCTCCCTTGGTATGGTAGGCGCGCTGTCCATCGTAAGGTTCAGAACTGCAATAAAAGAGCCCCTGGACATAGCATTTTTGTTCTGGTCAATCGCAGCAGGTATCGTTCTTGCAGCAGGGCTTATCCCTCTTGCCATCTTCGGAAGCGTGATCATAGGCATCATCCTTCTTATCTTTGCAAACAAAAAGTCCCACGTTTCTCCTTACATCGTGGTTCTTAACTGCCAGGGACATGAGGCTGAGGCCATGGCTACTGAGTACTTAAAAAGGAGCGTACAGAGAATGGTCATCAAGAGTAAGAGCGTCCAGAAGGGCAATCTTGAGATCAGCGCAGAAGTAAGACTTAAAGACGACAACACAGAGTTTGTAAACATCCTTTCTGATATAGACGGTGTAAACAGTGCGGTTTTAGTAAGCTACAACGGCGAATATATGGGATGATCAGCATCTTTTTCAAAAGGTTAAGAATATGACAACTAACAAGAATATAGACAGGATTTGCATCATAATAACCATCATTGCGGTGCTTGTGACAGGTCTTTTCCTAAAGCAGGACTCCATGGAATTAACGGCGCAGGCCGCCTCAAGTCTTGGATATGAGGAAAAGATATTTGACAGCAGCTACGTGCATTCCATCGATATTTCCATCGATGACTGGGATGCTTTTCTGGAAACAGCGGAGAGCGAGAAATACACCGCAGTTGATGTGACTATAGATGGTGAAACAATTAAAAATGTGGGCCTTCGGGCCAAAGGAAACACTTCTCTTTCAACTGTTTCCCAGCTTGACAGTGACAGGTACAGTCTGAAGATCGAGTTTGACAGTTATCAGGACAGCAACACCTACTACGGACTTGATAAGCTCTGCCTCAACAACCTTATCCAGGACTACACCATGATGAAGGACTATCTCACCTACACTCTCATGAATGAGTTTGGGGCCAATGCTCCTCTTGTGAGCTACACCTACGTCACCGTAAACGGCGAGGACTGGGGACTTTTCCTGGCAGTGGAAGCTGTTGAGGATTCTTTCCTTGAAAGAAATTACGGAAGTGACTACGGAGATCTCTACAAGCCTGACACCATGTCAATGGGCGGCGGCCGCGGAAACGGCGGAGACTTCGATATGAGAAACGCGGATTTTGAAAAGATGGGAATTAAAAATCCCTTCGAACAGGATGGCGATAGTGAGGAATCCGGCGATGAGAGCTCCGGAGATAGCAGTTCCGGAGATGAAAGTTCCGACAAGAATAGTTCCGGCAAGGATAGTTTCGGCAAGGATAGTAAAGGTGGCATGCCACAGCCTCCAAGTGGTAACTTCCCGGGCGGCAATGACGGTCCCGGCGGTAACTTCCCGGGCGGCGGATTTCCGGGTGGTGATTCCGATAGTGAAAACAGCGAAATGCCTGATTTTTCAGGGGGATTTCCCGGAGGCGATTCCGATAGTGAAAGCAACGAACGTTCTGATTTTTCAGGCGGATTTCCCGGAGGTGGCGGCCAAGGCGGCTTTGGAATGGGAAGCGACGCTTCCAAGCTGAAATATACAGATGATGATGAAGACAGTTACTCGGCAATTTTTGAGAGTGCCAAAACTACAGTCACTACCGCAGATAAGAAAAGACTGATTAGTTCCCTGAAAACTCTCAGTGAAGGTATTACATCCGGCGATGCGGACACTATCGCAGAAGCCGTTAATATAGATGAAGTGCTGCGATACATGGTAGTCCACAATTTCGTGGTAAACGGCGACAGCTACACAGGCAGCATGATCCACAATTTTTATCTCTACGAAGATGACGGGCTTTTGTCCATGATTCCCTGGGATTACAATCTGGCATTTGGAACCTTCCAGGCTCAGGACTCTGACGGAGCCGTAAACGATCCCATAGACAATCCTCTGTCCATTACAGACGGAGATACGGACAGGCCCATGTTCTCCTGGATCATCTCAAATGATGAATACACAGAGCTGTATCATGAATATTACAGCGAGTTTTTGGAACAGTTCTACGAAAGCGGTTATCTGACAGATCTTATAGACAAGACTTATGAGATGATAAGCGAATATGTGGACAAGGATCCCACCAAATTCTGCACCACAGAAGAATTTGAAACAGCTGTGGATACCATCAGAACATTTGTGGAACTTAGATGCGAAAGCATCAGCGGACAGTTGGACGGAACCATCGGCTCCACAGATGCAGAGCAGGAAGAAAATCCCGATGCCCTTGTGGATGCCTCCTCTATAAACTTAAGCGACATGGGCTCCATGGGTGGCGGAGGCGGCCCCGGAGGTGGTCCCGGCAGAAACGACAGTGATTCCGACAGCAATTCAGACAGCAGATCAGATAGCGGTTTCGGAGACTTTCCGGGAGGCGGCCCCGACAGCAGTTCCGACAGTGATACGGGCAACAGTTCAGAGAACAATTCCGGCAGCAATACCGAGCAAGGTAGCCCGGAGGATGGACAGAAAATGGACTTCCCGCAGGATTTCCCGGGCTCATCTTCTGCCTCTAACGAAAAATACATCTACGCAGGCGCAAGTATTCTGATCCTTCTGGCAGGAATCCTCGTGGCAGCCACATACAAAAAAAGACGATAAAGAAACACAACAGACACTAGTATAATGTCTTCTCATTATTTCTAGTGTCTGTTTTATCATTTACCCGATAACAAATTCAGAAATCAAACACTAAAACAGTAAATTATTATTTTAGTTAGTGTCTGTTTTTCTGTTTTTCACAATTCTACCCGCAAAAACAAGCACTAATAAAACTAGTTTTGCTTTTTCTAGTGTCA
>JAILOW010000019.1 GCA_024690635.1 Butyrivibrio sp. | reverse complement strand
GAGAGATTCTTAACTCCGGGTCCTACGAACTCCATCACCTTGTTCTTGACAAAGCCGTCACCAAATACCTTACCGATTATAGCAAGTGCAACGTCCTGTGGACCAACGCCCTTTTTAGGCTCACCCTCAAGATATACAAGGGCAACCTCCGGCATATCGACATCGTAGGTCTGGCAAAGGAGCTGCTTAACAAGCTCGGGACCTCCCTCTCCAATTGCCATGGTTCCCAGAGCTCCATATCTTGTGTGGGAGTCAGAGCCAAGTATCATGCCGCCTGAAATGGAGAGCATCTCCCTGGCATACTGATGGATGACTGCCTGATGAGGGGGAACATAGACTCCGCCGTATTTCTGGGCTGCGGTGAGTCCAAACATGTGATCATCCTCATTGATGGTACCTCCAACCGCACAGAGTGAATTGTGGCAGTTGGTGAGGACGTAAGGTATCGGGAACTTCTCAAGGCCTGATGCCCTGGCTGTCTGTATGATGCCCACGTAGGTGATATCGTGACTTGTGAGCTTGTCAAACTTAATGTTCAGCTTGTCCATATTGCCGGATACGTTGTGGCTCTTAAGTATCCCGTAAGCTATTGTATTCTCTTTTGCAGATCTTATCTCTTCTTCGCTGATGCCAAGCCCTGAGAGGACCTTGCCCTCATTGCCATCCTCAGGCACAATACTGCTGCCATCCACAAGGTAGCATCCCTTTTCAAGTGTTGTTACCATTTGCTCCTCCTATCTCTCGCGTGAATATACATGTATACAATACAATATCATATTTCCCCACCGGTTTCCAATCCCCGTGACTCCATTTGTTTTTTTTCTTCTTTTTCTGCCTTGTTTCTGATACGGAGCTCGGCAAAAAACTGCTTAAGAATATCAGAGCACTCCTCTGTGAGCACCCCCTTCTTTACCCTGACCTGATGATTAAACCGGGGATTATCCAAAATATCCATCACAGATCCGGCACAGCCCGCCTTGGGGTTCTCCGCACCCATAATGACCTCCGGGATCCTCGCCTGGACAATTGCTCCGGAGCACATCTGACAGGGCTCTAAGGTGACATACAGCTTGCACCCCTCAAGGCGCCAGTCCTTTATCACCTTCCCCGCCTTCCTGATGGCGGTTATCTCGGCGTGGGCAAGTGGAGTCTTATCAGTGTTCCTCCTGTTGTAGCCCCTGCCTATGATCCTGTCCTCATAAACTATGACACAACCAATAGGCACTTCCCCTAGCTTATAGGCCTTCCTGGCCTGGGCGAGTGCCGCTCTCATATATTTTATATCACTTTTTTCTTCTTCAGTAAGTTTACTATTTGACATTATCACGAAAAATAAGTATATTTATATAGTTAAATAGCGGTTTTGTAAAGGGTGTATGTGTGATCCCTCTGTGCAGGAGCGGGTCTTATGCAATGGAAATCCGCGAACCGTGTCAGGTCGGGAACGAAGCAGCACTAAGTGGAACCTTTCATGTGTTGTAAGGTCGCCTGTTTCTGCCGGGACATGCATGCATCCTTTACAGGGCCGCTTTTTTATGTTTCTTTTGTAATTAGTTTCCTCTCTTCATCTCCAGATACTTCATATAATTGATGACCATCATAGCAATCTTGAAGGTCAGCGCATCATCAAATTTCCTCACATCAAGACCGCAGCTCTTTTCCAGTTTCTCAATCCTGTAGACCAGTGTGTTCCTGTGAACGAAGAGCTGTCTCGAGGTCTCTGAGACATTCAGATTATTTTCAAAAAACTTATTGATGGTATTCAGGGTCTCCTCATCCAGATCATCCGGAACTTCCTTGTCCCCGAATATCTCATCGATAAACAGGCGGCAGAGGCTCTCAGGAAGCTGATAGATAAGTCTTCCTATTCCCAGTGTGTTGTAGGCGTTGACCTTCTTTTCAGCGTAAAAGATCCTTCCGACTTCCAGGGCCATCTTGGCCTCCTTGAAGGACTTACTGAGGTCCTTGAGCTCGTATGCTATGGCTCCGTAGGCAACCCTGACGTTGAGCATGGCCTCAGTGTTCATCATGTCAACTATGGTGGTGGCCACCTTCTGCACCTCATCATAGGACTGTCCCTTCGAAAGAGTCTTGATGAGGATGACACTGTTCTCATCTACTGCTGTCACAAAGTCACCGGAGTGATTGCCATACATTCCACCCAAAAGCTCCTGGGCGGAGTTGTCTCGGGCGGAACCTGTCTCAACTAAAATGATGACCCTAGGAGCATTCACTTCAATCTTGAGCTTTCTCGCCCTGTTGTAGACATCAATCAGGAGCATGTTGTCCAGCAGCAGATTCTGGAAGAAGTTGTTCCTGTCGAACTTCTCCTTGTAAGCAAGTATGAGTCCCTGCAACTGGCTCACACCGATCTTGCCCACCATGTATGCGTGCTCCGAATCTCCCTTGGCCAGAAGCACATAGGCAGGATCCCCGTCGTCTAAAACCTTGAACAGATGAACATCTCCAATAACCTGGGAATCCACAGGAGAATTAGCAAAGCTGGTGATAATTGATATATCCAGAAAATCCTTTTCACTGTTTCCCGCAATAACCTCTCCTCCAAGATCCAGAACACAGAGTTCAACCTTGGTTATAGTGCTGAGTTCCTCAATACTTGATCTGATAGTCTGTGTAGAAATCATGATCTTCCTCCTGCCTGTCACATTTTTTCGAACAAGAATAAATTGATATATAAAGTATACCATGTAAAAAGAGCTGCGCAAAAACAATTCTGCGCAGCTCTCATTTTAGCTATTAGATTATAAGGTAGTTTTATTTGAACAGAGCACTCACTATTAGTTTGTGATAGTCTTCTCTGTCTCTTTGTCGAATACGTGGATCTTCTCAACATCAAATGCGAACTTAACCTTGTCACCAGGTCTTGCTGTTGTACGTGAATCAACCCTTGCAGTGATAGGGAACTCAGCAAGATCGAAGTACAGATAAACTTCTGCACCAAGAAGCTCGTATACGTTGATTGTTGACTCAAATACTGCCTTGGATGTGTTGATAACCATCTCAGAATCATCAACGTCCTCAGGACGGATACCGAATGTTACAGTCTTGCCTGCATAGCCACCATCGATAAGCTTCTTAGCCTTTGCAGGAGGAAGCTCGATTGACTGACCTGCGATCTTGAGGCAAGCCTTGTCTCCACTAACCTCAACTACTGCATCGAGGAAGTTCATCTGAGGTGATCCCATGAATCCTGCAACGAAGAGGTTGCCTGGCTTGTCATAGAGGTTCTGAGGTGTGTCAACCTGCTGAACAACACCGTCCTTCATAACAACGATTCTGGTACCAAGTGTCATAGCCTCTGTCTGGTCATGTGGAACGTAGATGATTGTTGTGCCCAGTCTCTAGTGAAGCTTGGCAATCTCAGTTCTCATCTGGACACGAAGCTTGGCATCAAGGTTTGAAAGAGGCTCGTCCATAAGGAATACCTTAGGGTTACGAACGATAGCACGTCCCATAGCAACACGCTGTCTCTGTCCACCTGAAAGAGCCTTGGGCTTACGATCAAGGAGCTTCTCAAGGTCAAGGATCTTGGCAGCATCTCTAACCATCTTGTCGATCTCTGCCTTAGGAACCTTCCTCAGCTTAAGTCCGAATGCCATGTTATCGTAAACGGTCATATGAGGATACAGAGCGTAGTTCTGGAATACCATGGCGATATCTCTGTCCTTAGGCTCTACGTCATTAACAACTCTGTCGCCGATCTTAAGTGTTCCTGAAGAGATATCCTCAAGTCCTGCGATCATACGAAGTGTTGTTGACTTTCCACATCCTGAAGGTCCTACGAAAATGATAAATTCTTTATCCTGAATATCAAGGTTGAAATCTTTAACAGCCTCGAAACCATTGGGATAAACCTTAGTTACATGCTCAAGTGATAAACTTGCCATACCAATTAATCCTCCTAATATTGTCTATAGCTTAATGCTAGAATAAAGTATACGGTGTGTTGAGTTTATTTACTATTCACCAATTTAACAAATATTTTATTATTCATTAGGTAATCTGCATATTTTTCAGTGGCAAAATCATGGTTTTCAAAATGTTGACGAAGAATGATTTTTTTCACTGTGCAATTTGCCTATTGCATATTCTTCTTAAAAAGATAATCTCCCATCCCCGTTGGCCTTGGATCTTTCAAGAGCTTCGTAGGCTGCTGCGTACAGTTCTCCGGATGTTTTGCCGCTGTTGGGGAAAATTGCTATTCCCGCACTGGCTACAAGGCCGCTTTCGCTGGAGCTTTCCTTGAAATCATGCAAAAACAGCTGAAACTCATCTGTCTGTTTGCGGATATCTTTTTCCTCGGCGATATCCTTCATAAACACGATCATGGAATCCTCTCCGGTTCTTCCCACGATATCCGATGCTCTAAAGCTTGCTCTCAGATCTTTTACAAAATCGTTGATGCCATCCTGCACAAATTTATCACCTTTTTTGTATCTGGCATCATCAATGCCGCCTATGGATATAAGGAACATGATTCCTTTCATCCGATCAACCTCGACACATTTATCTATCTCTCTCAAAGCCCCCGTGAGGTTCAAAAGGCCGGTCTCTTCGTCATAATAGCCGGTGTCGTTCTTTTGAAGCCTAAGCTCTATCCTGTCACTTATAAATCCTGACAGTAATATGAGAAATGCGAGAAATACCATCGCGCCAAGGATCACTTTTCTTGCGGTAACGATCCTTTGGATCACGCCATCTGTCAGAAGGTTCATGTCTTTTTCAGGGATCACGCTCATAGCTCCGCCCTTAAGAAATCTGAAAGGAACCATAATGATGTAGCCGTAATCCTTTATTTCAGACATGTAGACGTTCTTTTGCATGATCGCCTGCTTTATGGAATCTTTGGAAACTTCTCCCGGAATATAACTCCACACATCATCGGTATAGACTCCGGTTCTGTCAGTGGGAAGATCCGAGGAAAGAACCCTCCCCCCAAGCTCGATCATGGCATAATAGCCAAGACTGCTGTCTTCGCCTATGGCTTTCTTTATGGGCACTATATCTGTGGTTGCCACAAGATAGCCCATTTTACCGTCGGCAAATTTAACACCCGTTACCAGCGCAACTCCTTTTACGCTTCCGTCTTCGTTGCATATAAGGAGCTGTCCGTCTCCTCCGAGACCATACTCTCTGCTCATCTCGGAAAAATAGGACTCCGCTTTAAGCGAAATGGCAGTACTGCCGGAATCAAAGCCGACTCCGTCAGAGTTGCACACAAAAACCTCGTTTACGCAGGTGGAATCCTTCAGATCCTTCAGCGATGCCGATATCTTTTCTCTGTCAGCAGACAAAGATCTGGCCGAAAGAGCATCTCCCAGACTGACGATCCTGGTCATGGCTCCTGAAATGTCCAGATCGATATCATAGAGATCTCCCTGCATTTCCAAGGCGATCCTGCTTGCCTCATACTTTGCCAGATCTCTTTTCATAATGTGCTCGTACTTCAAAAGAACATAGGCAAGAAGCGTTGTAACAATAATAAGCGGCACCAGCCACCTAAGGTGGGATCTTTTCATCCTATACCTCACTCAGTATCCTGCTCTGATTCATCATCGAGCTTGCTTATGGCATTACTAAGCTCTTCTTCCTCAGAAAGAACTTCTTCCTTGGGCTCAAATCGCTTAAAGGTCTCGTTGTAAAGAAATGCGCAGAGTATCCCGGGACCTGCAATTCCAAACAGAATGAGAAGCGGGAATATCTTGATATTAAAGAAGTAAAAGAGAACAACCGGGATTACTGTTACTATAAGCATTGCAATCGTCTTGGGAAGTGCCAGTACCGACATTAAAAATGCATTCTTTATGGTTCCCGGTATTGTATTTTCAAACTTGGCAAGCAGCGGGAAGATGTACAAAGATGCCATGGCTATGATAAGACCCACTGCAAAAACAAGATATCTGAAGACTCCGCCCAGATCTCTCATAAGAATAAAATCAAGCACTATAACTCCGAAGGTCATGAACTGCAGCATCTGCAGTATGGCTCCCTGCTTGAAGTTTTCTTTATAGGATTTGAAAAAAGATTTTGTAACGTAGCTGTCCTCGTCCCTTACCATCTTAAGGAGCACATAGTGCATGCCTGTAAGTGCAGGGCCCAGAACGCTTGAGCAGATAATGCCAAAGAACAGGGCGATCATGATAACTCCAATGAAGTTGTTTAAAACAAATTCCTGAGTTGTATCAGTCGCTGCCATATAGATTGGATATAAGAAAAATACCTGTTCAAAAAACAGCGGAATGGCAAATAACGTAACCAGGATATTAAGCCACATTACGTCCGCAAGTCTTGTAAGTCCCCTCATAAGAGGGCTGTCGATGTCAAAGATCTTTCCCATAATTTTGTCTTTCCTTTTTTAGTATAGTCAGTATAACTGTCGCTCCATGGGAGTATAGCGTATTCCGTCAGCTACGGTCTCGCTCCCTATATCCCTGAAGCCTCTTTTATGATAAAACCCTACAGCATAGGGCGATGAATTCACCGTCAGCTTATCCAGACCCTCTTCATCATGAACATATCTGGATACGAAGGTTATCAAAGCACTTCCAATTCCGTTTCTGTGGTAATTTTCGTCCACAAACAAAAGAGAGATATGCTTGCCTTCCCTCAAGGTAAGCATACCTACACACTTATCGCCGTCTATGGCAACAAAAAGCTGATAATGACCTGCCAGAAACATCTTATGGAGCATGTCATCATTAACAAATTTTCTGAAGTTTTCAATTCCCTCCTGAGAATAATCAGGGGCGTCGAACCTCGCAAAGGTATCCCAAGCGAGCCTCATCGCCCCCTCCCAGTCAGAATGGTAAGCACTCCTTACCATTATTCTCGATCTGTCAATTTTCGTTTCCACCGCTTAAAACTCTCTGTATCCATTCATACTGATCTGCGTAAACCTGCTCTCTTCCGATCTCCTGCTGAAGTTCATGACGCATGGAATCATAGAGCTTTAACTCAACATCCTTGATCTGGACGTCTTTGTAAAGTTTATAAAGCTTCTCGGGAGCCTCTCCGTAATTGCCCACGGGATCCTCTTTTCCTGCAGTGATAAGGATGTGAAGATTCTTGGGGATATCCTCCATCTTGTCCGTATCCTGGATCCTCTTGAGGAGTTCGGCCATAGTCTTGAAGCCGTTCAGAGTAAATACAAAGTTGCAGGCAGGATCTTCCGCGTATTTGTCCACGCTCTGCTCATTGTGTGAAAGCCAGTCAAATTTGGTGCGGGGATTTTCGATCTTTTTGAGATATCCCTTGAATGCCTTGTTGTTGATCATGGAAGAACGGTATTTCTCGCCCATGATAACCTGAAGGACATTAACCAGAGTCCTCATGCTTCTGACCGCGCCGTTAGGCATATAGGCTGTACCCTGAATAATGGCGCCCTTGATACCCGTACCGTATCTTGTAATATATTCTCTTGCAACAAATGATCCGAAGCTGTGTCCAAGAATAAAGCAGGGAACTCCGGGATAATCTTCCTGAGTCATCTTCTTTAATCTGTGGGCGTCTCTTACAAGAACAGTTGCGGGATCATTCTTGCAGAAGTATCCGTAAGTACCTTTCTCTCCTACAGAACCGCCATGTCCAAGATGATCGTTACCGATAACGATTATGCCTCTCTCTGCAAGGAAATTTGCAAACTCGTCGTAGCGATCAATGTACTCCTGCATTCCGTGAATGATCTGCAGGATCGCCACAGGCTGTCCCTCCGGAATCCACCTGATAGCGTGCAACATAGTCTGCCTGTCTCTGGATTTGTAAGTCAGTTCCTCTTTGCGTACCATATGGAGTACCTCCCCGAATTATGTAGTATACATATATAATACCACGGATTATCAGCAGATTTCAGCCCCTGAAGGCATATCTTTTTCAGGAACCATAAGAGAAAGATTTCCTTCTGCATCTTCTGCACAAAGAAGCATTCCCTCAGACAGCACTCCTGCAAGCTTTGCAGGCTTAAGGTTTACAAGAACCATTACTTTTTTGCCAACCATCTCTTCAGGAGAATAGTATTTTCTGATTCCGGAAACGATCTGTTTTACGCTGCTTCCGATCTTTACCTGTGAGCAGAGAAGTTTCTTGGAGTTTTCAACAGCCTTACACTCGATGATCTCACCTACCTGGAACTGCATTGCTCCGAACTGGTCATAGGCGATCTCTTCCTTTGCAGGGATATCTATGGCATCTGAAGAAGCCTTATCCTCGGAAGGAGTCTGCGCAGGCGCAGGAGCAAGTCCTGCCTTTGCAAGGTTGATGGCTGCTTTTCTCTGGGACTCCTCGAAATCAGCCTTCTGCTTTTTGGTGATCTCGGAAGCTTTCTCAAGAACATCCTTCAGATCTTTTCTTGCAAAGAGCATCTCAGGGCTCTCCGCAACCTTTGTTCCGCTCTTGAAAAGACCGAATGTGCTAAGTGTATCAAAATCCCTCTCGGGAGAATTAAGCTGTTCCTTTATCTTCTGAGCAGTCTCGGGCATAAAGGGATCAAGAAGATCCGCACCTATGCTGATTGACTCAACAAGGTTGTAAAGAACTGTGGAAAGTCTGTCCTTCTTGCTCTCGTCCTTACCAAGGATCCAGGGTTCTGTCTCATCGATGTACTTGTTGCATCTCTTGAAAAGAGTGAATATCTCTGTAAGAGCATCAGCAACCCTAAGCTCATCCATCTTGGCTTCCACCTTGTCGTAGCAGCCTGTTACAACTGTCTTGAGCTCATCGTCAACAGGCTCTTTAACGCCCTTGTCCTCAAGGACTCCTCCAAGATACTTGTTGCTCATTGCGATGGTTCTGTTTACAAGGTTACCAAGAGTGTTGGCAAGATCCGAATTGAATCTCTCAACCAGAAGCTCCCATGTGATAACACCGTCATTGTCATAAGGCATCTCGTGAAGAACGAAATATCTCACGGGATCAACGCCGAATATGCTAACAAGATCGTCGGCATAGATAACATTTCCTTTGGACTTACTCATCTTTTCTCCGCCCTGTAAAAGCCAGGGATGTCCGAATACCTGCTTGGGAAGTGGCTCGCCAAGTGCAAGCAGGAAGATGGGCCAGTAAATTGTATGGAATCTGATAATATCTTTTCCGATAAGGTGAAGATCTGCAGGCCACCACTTCTTGTAATCCTCGGAGCTGTTGCCGTCTGCGTCATATCCGATTCCGGTTATGTAGTTTGAAAGCGCATCAAGCCAGACATATACAACATGCTTGTCGTCAAAATCAACGGGAATACCCCATTTGAAAGATGTTCTTGAAACGCAAAGATCCTGAAGTCCGGGAAGAAGGAAGTTGTTCATCATCTCATTCTTTCTGGATACAGGCTGAATAAACTCGGGATGAGTGTTGATGTGCTCAATGAGTCTGTCAGCATATTTGCTCATCTTAAAGAAATATGCCTCTTCCTCAGCAGGATGAACAGGGCCGCCACACTCAGGGCACTTGCCGTCCACAAGCTGAGACTCTGTGTAGAACGCCTCACACTCTGTACAGTACATTCCCTTGTAGGATCCTTTGTAAATATCTCCCTGGTCATAGAACTTTTTAAAGATCTTCTGAACCTGCTTTACATGGTCCTCGTCTGTAGTTCTGATGAATCTGTCATAAGAAGTATCCATGAGGTTCCAAAGGCCTTTGATGGTGTCTGAAACCTGATCTACAAACTGTTTGGGGTTGTCGCAACCTGCCTCGATGGCTCTTATCTCGATCTTCTGTCCATGCTCATCGGATCCTGTCTGGAAGTGAACGTCAAAGCCGTCCCTTCTCTTATATCTTGCAATTGCATCAGCAAGCACTATCTCGTAGCTGTTTCCGATATGAGGCTTACCTGATGTATATGCGATAGCTGTTGTAATGTAGTATTTTCCTTTGTTCTGCATCTCTATGTCCTTTCATTACCAGCACAAAAGCTCATATCCGGTCTCAGTCACAAGAAGTTCGACTTCCCACTGAGCCGAAGGCTTGAGGTCTGCTGTGTATACTGTCCAATCGTTGTCTTCGTCTATGAAAATTTCCTGCTTGCCCATATTTACCATGGGTTCTATGGTAAATACCATGCCGGGAACCATGAGCATGCCTGTTCCGGGCTTACTTACAAAGCTTACGAAAGGTTCCTCATGAAAGGCGTTGCCGCATCCGTGTCCGCCAATCTCTCTGACAACCGTGTATCCGTTATCCAGAGCATGCTGGTGAACAGCATGTCCCATGTCTCCGATGGGAGTCCAGGGTTTTACGGCCTTAAGTCCCGCCTCAAGACATTCCTTGGTGACATCCACCAGTCTCTTTTTCTCGGGTGAAACATCACCGATGCAATACATTCGTGAAGAATCGGAAAAATAACCGTCCAAAATAGTGGAGCAATCTACGTTTATGATATCTCCGTCCTTGAGGACAATGTCATCTGAAGGGATTCCGTGGCAAACCTCCTCATTTATGGAAGTGCACACGCTCTTGGGAAAGCCTTCATATCCAAGATCCGCAGGAGTTCCGCCCATTTTGGTGGTGGTGTTATAAACAATGTCGTCTATCTCCTGAGTTGACATGCCGGCGTGGATCTTTTCCCCGATCTCATCAAGAACAGCCATGTTGATAACGGCGCTTCTCTTGATTCCCTCTATATCCTCTTTGGTTTTAAATAATTTTCTGTCCGGAACAATGATGCCCTGGTGCTCAAACTGGATGATCTTGTCATCAAACGCAGCGTGGCAGGATTTGTATTTCTTGCCGCTTCCACACCAGCAGGGTTCGTTCCTGTCTAATCTCTTGTACATCTTTAACCTTCTTTTTCCTACATTAAAAAAATCACAAATATAGTATGCCTTCATGAAACATAAAAGTCAAACTTTAGTCAGTATTTTTGCGGATTACAGAGAATCTTCCATTGACGATCTCAGGCACGGGGCTGTGTCTTTTGATAAAAGAGATCAAAAGATCCGGCATTTCGTCGGTATAGCTTCTTACTACCGGGCACTTGCCGATACATTCATATCCGCCTGTTCCTGTTGCTCTGTAATCGCTGGTTGCAAGAGTATAGGTTTCGTCATCCGAAAGCTCGGTTCCGTCAAGCTTTTTCAGCATCACCACTCTGTCACCCACAGGTCTTGTGATGTCAAAGCTGTACTCAAGCCCTGCATAGAAGTCATAGTTGTAATGCTCAACCTTGGGGCGAAGAAATACCTTGGATACACTTACCTTGCCGGTCTGTTCGTCATAGTCGTAGTACTGGGCGCATCTTTCAAGGGCTTCCTTGAGAACGGATTTTGTAACTCCCTTCACCTGGACTGTATTGGCAAACTGATAGATTCCCAGAACATCCCTTACGGTTATGTCCTTTTCAAGTCCAAGGGGCTCGTTGGAAAGCGATGTGCAGGCAAAATCTGCGCCTGTAAACTCAAGCTCAACCTGATTAAAAATAGCCGCAACCTTGCTTCCGTTAAGGGCCGCCTCAAGCTTACCCTCGGGAACAATGGAGTTTTCAAGACATCCGATGGGTTCATCCAGCCACTTATCGATCTGCTGATTAAGCACATCCATAAATGCATGAGCTTTCTTTATCTCCTGATATCCTTCGCCGGGATCCTTTACGGGAACCAGCTCGGACCTTATATCCCAGCCTTCATCCTTTTTGTCAGCCTCAACAAGGCAGTAGGTCACAGCCTGATCAAGAGGCTGAACTCCGTGTGTTCCTGCTATATTCACGCCTTCAACAGCCATATGCTGATGGCCGGTGAGGAGAATATCAAAATCAAGCTCTCTTGAGATCCTGCAGGCCTGATTTTCCGTTGTTTGTGAAAAGAGCTTTCCTGTCTTGAGATCTTCTTCAAAGCCGCCGTGATAAATGCAGACTGTAATGTCGCACTTTCCCTTAAGCTCCTCAAGCTCTTTTTTTAGAGCAGGGATAGGCTCTGTAACTTCAAGCTCCGTAAGGTGCTCTTTTTGTTCCCAGACATTTACATAGCCCGTAACAGCTCCTGTGATACCGACTCTGGTGCCGTCTCCAAGCACTTTTACTACGCTCTTTTTGATGCCGAGGGCGCCTCTTTTGTCCTCTACATTGGCACATACAAGAGTTGCCTTCATCTCTTTTACATAATCAAGGATCACATCGTAGCCAAAGTTGAAATCATGGTTTCCAAGGGTGTAAAAATCAAGGCCCATGGCGTTGAAGCCTTCTGCGATGGGATGAAAACCGTACTCATTTCTGTGCTCAATATAGTACATGGTAAGGGGCGTACCCTGAAGGCTGTCGCCACCGTCGATCACAAGGGTATTCTCATCCTTGGTGATCTGCTCAGCAACACAAAAAAGCCCCGCAGTCTCGGGGCAGTTTTGTGCGTAGTTAACCGGATACAAATGTCCGTGTGTATCTGACGTAAAAACTATTCGCATATAGATTATCCTCTCGTAAGCTTAACTCTAATCCTGGTGGAGATGTACTCGATGATAAGGATCAGTACAATAAGTCCTGCCAAAAGAGCTCCCGCCTCATTCCATCTGTAGGAGTTCATGGCAAAGATAAGAGGTGCACCGAAACCGCCGGCGCCTACCATACCAAGGATTGTGGCATCTCTTAAGTTGATGTCAAATCTGTAGATGGCTGTTGATGCAAAATTGGGCATAAGCTGAGGAAGGATTCCGTACCTGATCTTCTGCCAGGTATCGCAGCCTGCAGCATCAAGGGATTCGATAACGTGTGTATCAAGATCCTCAATAGCCTCAATATACATTTTACTGATCATTCCTACGGAGCACACACCCATGGTGAGAAGTCCCGCGAAAGCTCCGGGCCCTGTAACACGGATGAACATAAGACCGTATACAAAAGCAGGGATGGTGCGAACTGCCATGATCAGTATTCTGCCCGCAAATGCGATGGGCTTGGGAGTGAGGTTTGACGCTGATATAAATGCCAGCGGGATTGAAAGGATCGCTCCCACGATTGTTCCAAGAAATGCAATACACAATGTCTCAAGCATCAGGTAAGGGACTCCGGATGTGGACATATCAAACAAAAACGAAAGGTCCGGATGAAAGATTCCGGAAAGTACGTTCAGCGCGATCTGTCCTCCGTCTGAAGTGGAGCCGCTGGTCTCAACGGCGCTTCCGCTCCATATCAAAAGTCCAACCACGATTACTGCGGTAATAGTATTGTAAACCCAGTTTTTAGGGCGTTTTTCATATGCTTCGATAATTCTCTGATTCACCTTGTCACCTCCGATATTACACAAGCTTCTTACGAAGCGCACGGCTTACAGATTCAATAATGAATACGGTCACGAAAAGAGCTATAAGGATCATGCCCATGCTGGGATACTCTCTCCAGCTGATCTTTTCGTTGAGGATAAGGCCGATACCGCCTGCACCAACATATCCAAGAACTGCAGCATACCTTACGTTTCCTTCAAAGTTGAAAAGACAGTTTGAAAGATAGAAAGGCAGAACCTGAGGAACAATAGCTGAGATGAACGCTCTTGATCTGGTAGCACCCATAGCCTGCATAGCCTCAAAGGCGCCCATATCAACAGTCTCGATCTCTTCATATGTGAGCTTGCCGATATAACCGAAAGAGAATACCGCAATGGCAACTGTTCCGGCAAGAGTACCAAGTCCGAAGATAAGTGTCGCAACAAGAGCGATAACGATGGTAGGAAGTGTTCTGACAAGCGAGAACATAACCCTCATAACGGAAACCACGATCTTGTTGGGACATACATTGGTACTTGCAAGCATAGCAAAGGGAACCGACAAAACCGCTCCCACGATGGATCCCAAAAGTGACATTTTGATCGTATCAAACAAAGGTCCCCAAACAGAAGAAAGATAAGAAGTCTTCGGAGGGAACATCTCTCCGATGATAACAAAGAACTGTCCTATTCTCTTGCTGAGGATCGCCATATCAAATCCTGTGATCTTTACGGAAAGATAGCACATTGCAAGAATAATGATCAGATAGATAGGAGCTCTGGAAGCCTTTTTCTCAACCATCTTGCCGTTGGGAAGAGTATAGACCTTTGGTTTAAAAATCTTGTCGTAAAAACTCATATGACTCACCCCTCTTCCTGAATATTGCCGTCGCGGTCAACCTTTCCGTTGTAGATCCTGTCGAGAACTTCCTGGGTTGCCTCGGACGCGGGGCCGTCAAATACGATCTCACCCTCTCTGATGCCCACAACTCTTGTGGCATAACGAAGAGCAAGGTCAATGTGATGGATATTTATAAGGATGGAGATATTCATCTCCTCGTTGATCCTCTTAAAATCGCCCATAACCTGATTTGCGGTTACGGGGTCAAGAGCTGCAACAGGCTCGTCCGCAAGAATGATCTGGGGATTCTGAGCAAGAGTTCTTGCAAGAGCAACTCTCTGCTGCTGACCGCCGGAAAGCTGGTCCGCTCTAACAAAAGCCTTATCAAGAATGCCCACTTTATCAAGACATTCCAGAGCTTTGATCTTTTCTTCTTTTGTATAGATACCGAAGGTTGATCTAAACCAGGGCATGTCGGGAACGAACGCTGTGAGCACGTTCTTTATTACTGTCGTCCTTGTGATCAGATTGAAAGACTGGAAGATCATGCCGATCTTTCTGCGAAATCTTCTGAGCTGTTTGCCGGAAAGGCTCATAACATCAACACCATCCACGGTGAGCTTACCACTTGTAACATCGTGCATCCTGTTGATGGTACGAATGAGTGTGGATTTACCTGCTCCGGACAGACCGATAATTGCAACAAATTCCCCCTGCTCAATTGAAAGATTGACATTTTTTAATCCTTCAAAGCCGTTGGGATATACTTTTCCTACGTTTTCAAACTTGATCATTGTAATTCTCCTAATAATACCTTCTGTTAAGAAAAGGGAAGATTAAAATAATCTTCCCTTTTAGATTGCTAAATCGCTGCGCGAACGCGGATCAGGATCAGTTCATTGACTTGATAAGCTCCTGAGCCTTTCTCTCTGACTCATAGTCAGCTGCGTTTGCCTCAACATATCCGTTGTGGTTGTAGATAGAGATAACTTCCTTACCTGCATCTGTGTTTCCGATGTTGATGAATGCCTGTGTAACAGCTGCCTTGAAAGCATCATCCATAACAGCAGAAGTCTTGCTTACGCTGATTGTATCGTTGTAGATACCGTCTGTAACACCGATTACGTTTGTCTCCTCCCAGATGCTCTCTGATCTGCCAAACTCAGATGTCCACTTCTCCTCGTTGTCACGTCTTGCATCTGCATAGCAGCAAAGAACGTCGATCTGACCTGAAGCAAGTCTTGCGAAAGCGTTACCGTAAGAATCAGCCTGTACAGCGTGTGAAAGGTCTGTTACGTGCTTCTCGTAGTTTGCCTGAAGCCAAAGTGAAGGATAGATGTAACCGGCAGATGAAGAAGAGTTCATAACGCTCCAGTTAAGACCGTCAAGATCTTCCCATGTGATCTCCTCGCCGCCGTTAACCTTAGCTGCGATAGCCTGACCTGCCTCTGAAGGACCTGCAATGATAAGTCCACGGTAGAAAGTAACCTGCTCCTCTGTGGGCTCAGTGGGCTTGTTGTCATTCCATGTCTTTGCATCAGGGCTCTCGATTGAAAGTCCGTCTCTTGTAGCTGTAAGGATTACATCACAGCCATCCTCGTAAAGTACGTATGTACCACCGGGGATAAGTCCGATATCAATAGTTCCTGCAGAAAGACCCTCACCTACTGCCTCGTAGCTGGTTCCAACAGTGATGTCAACCTCACCAACCTCGTATCCAAGGCCTGCAAGCTCTGTTTTAAGGAGCTCCTTAAGAGGCTCAGTAGCTGTTACGATCTCATCAGGATCACGTGAAGGTACGAAACCGATTGTGAGCTTGTCGATGCTGACAGTCTCAGCGGGTGCCTCCACCTCCGTATTCTCTGTTGTCTCTTCAGCAGTCTCTACTGCTGTCTCTGCTGTCTCTGCAGCAGGCTCTGTTGATGCGCTGTTTCCGCATCCTGCAAGCATAGCTACGCAAGAAATGCCTGCGATCATTGTAGCTAAAAATCTCTTCATAATTCCTCCTGCCTATTTAAAGGCCATAAACACATTTTTTCGCAAAAAAATACCCATGTGTATTACACATGGGTACTCCTTGCAAACTACACGACAAAAGTTTAATTTATACTTCATATTTTGTCAATGACATGAGTTCCAATAATTCTTTTGTATTTTTCGCAGCGTCCCCCTTGAACACGGCAGAGCCTGCAACTATGACATTTGCTCCCGCTTCAAGTACTGCGCAGATATTTTCTTTGTTGATACCGCCGTCCACCTGAATATCCGTTTTCAGACCTCTCTCATCAAGCATCTTTCGAACAGCCCTGATACGCTCGTAGCTCTCTTCGATAAAGAGCTGTCCGCCAAATCCCGGCTCCACTGTCATAACAAGGATCATATCCACCTTGTCCAGATAAGGAATAAGGCTGTCTACAGCTGTTTTGGGCTTTATGGAAAGACCTGCTTTCTTTCCCAGACTGTGGATCTTTTCAATAACTGCGTTCACATCGGGAGCAGCCTCCAGATGGAATGTTATGATATCAGCTCCGCAGTCAGCGAATTCTTCTATATATCTGATGGGATCCTGTACCATAAGGTGCACATCAAAAACCTTGTCTGTGGCGCTTCTGATACTCCTAATAACCGGCATCCCATAGGAAATGGATGGCACAAACATGCCATCCATTACGTCTATATGGATATAGTGGGCACCTGCCGCATCAACATCGGCAATCTGCTGCCCCATATTTTTAAAATCTGCTGATAAAATTGAAGGACTTAATTTATTCATTTACCAAGGAAATCCTTTACTGAAGCATATACTCCATCCCCATCAAGACCATACTTCTTTACAAGAGCTCCTGCTGATCCGGACTCACCGAATCTGTCCTGCATGCCGATCTTGTGAACGACTGTAGGATGCTCCTCGGAAAGTACATCACAAACTGCGCTTCCGAGTCCGCCTATTACGGAATGCTCTTCTACTGTTACAACCTTGCCTGTCTTCTTGGCAGTTGCAACAACCAGCTCTCTGTCGATGGGTTTGATAGTACAGATATTAACAACCTCTGCGCTGATACCGTCTGCCGCAAGCTTCTCTGCTGCTTCAAGAGCTGCTCCGACTCCGATACCGGTCGCTATAATACTAACATCAGTACCCTCTTTAAGTACAGTACCTTTTCCGATCTCGAACTTGTAATCGGGTCTGTCGTTTACAACAGGGCAGGCTGCACGTCCGAAACGGATATATACAGGGCCTACATGCTCTGCTGCTGCGCGAACGCATGCTCTTGCCTCAATATCATCTGCAGGACACATAACTACCATTCCGGGAATTGTTCTCATAAGAGCAATATCCTCGTTACACTGATGGCTTGCTCCGTCCTCACCAACTGTGATACCGGCGTGTGTTCCGCCGATCTTTACGTTAAGGTGGGGGTAGCCAATGGAGTTACGAACCTGCTCAAAAGCACGTCCTGTGGCAAACATTGCAAATGTGCTTACAAAAGGGATCTTTCCTGTTGTAGCAAGTCCTGCTGCCACGCCCATCATATTACACTCTGCGATTCCGCAATCGATGTGACGATCGGGGAATTCCTTTTTGAACCATCCGGTTCTTGTTGCTGCAGCAAGGTCAGCGTCAAGTACAACGACCTTATCGTTAACCTTTGCCAGCTCTATAAGTTCTTTTCCGTAGCTGTCTCTTGTAGCCACTTTCTTAACTTCGCTCATCTTAACCTCCTTGGATGCCATCATCCCAAAGCTTCGCCGATCTTGTTAAGATCGTCCATTGCCTTAGCATATTCTTCGTCATTAGGTGCTACGCCGTGCCATGAAACCTGGCCTTCCATAAAGGATACGCCCTTACCCTTCAAGCTGTGGGCAATGATAGCTGTAGGCATTCCCTTTGTCTCTCTTGCCTCCTTGAAAGCTGCTCTCAAGGCGTCAAAATCGTGAGCATCCACATTGATAACATGGAAGTTAAATGCTTCAAACTTTTTATCTATAGGATATGGTGAGCAAACCTGATCGATAGGTCCGTCGATCTGAAGTCCGTTGTTGTCAACGATAACAACAAGGTTGTCAAGCTTTCTGAAGCCTGCAAACATAGCAGCCTCCCAAACCTGGCCTTCCTCAATCTCACCGTCACCCAAAAGGGTATATGTTCTGTAATCCTTGCCGTCAAGCTTGGCTGAAAGAGCCATTCCGCAGGCAACGGATATTCCCTGACCAAGTGAGCCACTGGACATATCAAGTCCGGGGAGGTACTGCATACTGGGATGTCCCTGAAGTCTTGATCCGAGCTTACGAAGTGTCTCAAGCTCCTCCACAGGGAAGTATCCTCTCTGCGCCATAGCAGAATAGAGACCGGGAGCTGTGTGTCCCTTTGATAAAACAAAACGGTCCCTGTCAGGATCTGTAGGATTCTTTGGATCAATGTTCATCTCTTCAAAATACAGATATGTGAAAATATCTGCTGCCGACAGAGATCCGCCCGGATGTCCGGCACCTGCTGCATGAACTGCCGTAACAATGCCCTTACGAACTTCATTGGCTTTTCTTTGTAACTCTAGGTTGGTCATAGCCATATTTCCTTTCCTTTTAAAGTTTTATAAAAGAACCTCATACATATTAACAGAAGGCTTCATCGCTGTCCATAATATGCGTTAGCTCCGTGTTTCCTGTAATAGTGCTTGTCCTGAAGCTCCTGAGGAGCGGGTTTTACTTCGGGGTTTATCACCTCGCACCTGTAAGCCATCTTGGCAACTTCCTCGGTAACAACCGCATTGTGTACCGCTTCGTGTCCGTCTTTTCCCCAGGTGAACACGCCGTGATTCTTGCAAAGAACTGCAGGAACCGCCACGGGATCTTTGCCCATTCTGACAAATTCATTAACGATCAGATGTCCGGTGTTCTCCTCGTAAGCGGAATCGATCTCTTCCTTGGTAAGGCATCTTACGCAGGGGATCTCTCCGTAGAAATAATCCGCATGGGTTGTTCCGTAGCAGGGAATGGACCTTCCGGCCTGAGCCCAGCTTGTAGCGTAGGATGAATGTGTGTGAACAACGCCTCCAACATCCTTAAATGCCTTGTAGATCTCAACGTGTGTGGGCGTATCGGATGAAGGATTAAGCTTTCCCTCCACTCTGTTGCCCTCAAGATCCATAACAACCATGTCGTCGGGAGTCATAGTATCGTAATCTACGCCGCTTGGCTTTATTACGAAAAGACCTGACTCTCTGTCGATCTCACTTACATTGCCCCAGGTAAATGTAACCAGATTGTACTTGGGAAGCAGGATATTTGCTTCATAAACTCTTTTCTTTAATTCTTCTAACATTTTTCTCTCCAATTCATTGTATTAGGTCGCATTGGATAATGCGACCTAATTCTTGCTATCTTCTTATTATTTAAGTGAATCAACAGCTGCTCTCTCAACAGCAAGTCCTGCATTATAATCCTTCATGAACTTGTCAAATCCGGCAACATCCTCTTTTACAGGATCGCAGGTCTCAACCTTGCCACTCTTGAATACCTTGTCGTTAAGGTACTTCTCAAGAGACTCGCCGCTTTCCTTCTGGCACATGTAACCCGCAAGGATAGCCTGTCCCCAGGGTCCGCCTTCTCCTGCGGTCTCCATAAGCTTGATGGGAGTGTTGAGAGCTGCTGCCATAACTCTGTCGCCAACGCCTCTGATCTTGAAGAATCCGCCCTGACCAAAGAAGAAATCAGCCTTTACGTTCTCTTCCTTCATAAGGATATCGTTACCAACCTTCAGCGCACCAAGTGCTGTGTAAAGATGTGTTCTCATGAAGTTTGAAAGATTGAACTTATCATCAGGTCTTCTTACAAACAGAGGCCTGCCCTCGTTAAAGCCTGTGATGCTCTCGCCTGAGAAGTAGTTGTATGCCAGAAGTCCGCCGAAGTCTGCGTCGCCTTCCATAGCCTTGCGGTAAAGAGTTCCGTACAGAGTATCATCATCCACATCCTTGCCAAGAGCAGAAGCAGCCTCACGGAAAAGAGATACCCATGCGTTGAGGTCTGATGTGCAGTTGTTGCAGTGAACCATGGCAACCTCTTCACCTGAAGGTGTTGTAACAAGGTCAAGTTCAGGATAAGCCTTTGACAGGCTGTGCTCCAGAACAACCATTGAAAATACAGATGTTCCGGCTGAGATATTACCTGTACGAACGCCCACGGAATTGGTGGCAACCATACCTGTGCCTGCATCTCCCTCGGGAGGACATACAGGGATTCCTGCTGCAAGTGTTCCTGTGGGATCAAGAAGCTTTGCTCCCTCATCTGTAAGTCTTCCTGCGGGCACACCTGCGGGAAGTGACTTGGGAAGAATATCTCTTATCTTCCAGCCAAGGTTCTTGCCTGCAATGAGCTCGTCGAACTGATCAAGCATCTTTTCATTGTAATTGCAGGTAGAAGAATCAATAGGGAACATTCCGGAAGCATCGCCCACACCAAGGACCTTTTCTCCGGTGAGCTTCCAGTGAACGTATCCTGCAAGAGTTGTAAAGAAATCAATCTTAGAGATGTGCTCCTCACCGTTTAATATTGCCTGATAGAGGTGAGCAATACTCCATCTCTGAGGAATGTGATATCCGAAAACATCTGTAAGCTTCTCGGAAGCCTCTTCAGTAATGGTGTTTCTCCATGTTCTGAAAGGAACAAGAAGCTCTCCGTCTTTATCAAATGCCATGTATCCGTGCATCATTGCTGAAAAGCCCATGGCTCCAACAGTCTTAAGCTTCTCGCCGTACTGCTTTTCAACATCTGCAGCAAGATTCCTGTAGCAGTCTCTGAAGCCCTCCCACACATCATCAAGTGTGTAGGTCCAGATACCGTTGTCCAGTCTGTTTTCCCAGCTGTGAGAGCCGGAAGCTATGGGAGCAAACTCCTCATCTGTGAGCACTGCCTTTATTCTTGTTGAGCCAAACTCAATACCAAGATATGTTTTCCCCTCTGCTATCGCCTTTTTTGCATCACCCATTTTACCCTCCATTCTGCCGCATCCCGCGGCACATTGTTTTTATATTTATTTTTCCCTGATTGAATCCCTCAGGATCACATCCTCTGCAAATTCGTAAGTTGCGTTGTAAGGCAGCTTACTCTCGTGTATCATGCGGATCATATTTCTGGCAGCTTTTTCTCCAAGCTTTTCCTTGGGATGCGGAATAGAAGAAATCGTAACTCCTCCCACACCTATCCTTGCTATGTCCGCATCGTCCATTCCGACAACAGACAACTCCTCGGGGATCTTCACTCCGTCCTCTGAAAGAGTATCCATCAAAAGAGCTGCCACCTGATCGTTGTAACAAAAGACTGCCGTACAACCTTTGAGTCTCTCTTTGGCCCTGTCCAAAGACGCTCTGCCGTTTTTAAGATCAATGGTATCTATCCAGTTAACGTGGTCGTAGGAAAACTCAAGCCCCGCGTCGTTGATGGCTTTCAGATATCCTCTGTATCTCTCCCTGCCCTGGCCGTCGTCAAGCTTTAGCACGCAGCCGATATGCTTGTGCCCTGCATCTATAAGAGCTCTTGTGGCCCTGTAGGCGCATTCCGAATCGTCTATTGATACGTGCGGGAAGTCAAGCTCCGGATAAAAACTGTTTATAAAAAGAATCCTGACTTTCTTTTCGCCAAGCTTCCTGTACAGGTCCATGTTGGGATTTGGAAGAGCGCTCTTTACAGGTTCCATGATAAGTCCCGCCACGTCATTTCTTCCAAGAAGATCCTGCAGGATCTCACGCTCTCTCATAACCTTGTTGTCGGTAAAAGAAAGCTGCATGGAATATCCCTTTTCGCTGAGCCGCCTCTCAATTCCTTTGATGGTGCTTGGAAAAATGTAGTCATCCACATATGTTGTGGCAACTGCGATAACGCTGCGCTTACCGTCTTCAGCCCTTTGGTCCGCAACGTAGGTTCCGCTTCCCTGGCGGCTCTCCACAAGTCCCTCTTCCGCCATCTGGGAAAGAGCATGTCTGATGGTCTGTCTGCTGAGGTCGAACATCAGACAAAGATCGTTTTCCGAAGGAAGTTTTTCCCCGGGAAGGAGCTTGCCGCTGTCTATATTCTCTGTTATCCAATCAATTACTTTTTGGTATTTTGCCATGATTTGTACTCTTTTGGAAAATTTGTATTTTTTTGCACTCTCGCCTTATTATCATAGTCTCTGCGCCACTTCGCAGTCAATGAACACAATGTACAATGTTATCAACTTGTATATGTACAAATTTTCACATGTGCCGTTTAACGCCTTTTCGTTATGATTTTTGTGTTGTTCGTGCCCATTTCCTGTTGTATCATATATGCCAAAGTGTTTTAGGAAAAAAATACTAGGGAGAGGTATGAAAAATTGAAAGAGTTTTTAAAAAGAAAAAACATTGAGATTTCATTAAAGCGCTACGGAATCGATGCGCTGGGAGCCATGGCGCAGGGACTTTTTTGTTCACTGCTCATCGGAACCATCATCAACACCATCGGAACCCAGTTCCATATCCCGTTCCTGATGAAAACAGTTGCCACCATCGCAGGCACAGATTACACTGTAGGTTCCCTCGCAACGGCCATGAGCGGCCCCGCAATGTCAGTAGCTATCGGATACGCACTTCAGTGTCCTCCGCTTGTTCTTTTCTCAATGATCACAGTTGGATTTGCAGCTAACGCCCTTGGCGGAGCAGGCGGTCCTCTGGCAGTTTTGTTTGTTGCTATTCTTGCAGCAGAATTTGGTAAAGCAGTTTCAAAAGAGACCAAGGTTGATATCCTTGTAACTCCTCTTGTAACCATCGGTGTAGGCGTTTTCTTCTCATGGCTTATCGCTCCTCCTCTCGGAAGAGCCGCTATGTGGGTTGGAAACCTCATCATGTGGGCAACAGAGCTTCAGCCATTCCTTATGGGCATCCTCGTATCTGTTGTGGTTGGTATGGCCCTCACACTTCCCATTTCTTCAGCAGCCATCTGCGCAGCTCTTGGTCTTACAGGACTTGCAGGCGGCGCCGCAGTAGCAGGATGCTGTGCTCAGATGATCGGCTTTGCCGTTATCTCATTTAAAGAAAACAAATGGGGCGGACTTGTATCACAGGGTATCGGAACATCAATGCTCCAGATGGGCAACATTGTAAAGAACCCCAGAGTATGGATCGCACCTACTGTTGCTTCAGCCATCACAGGTCCTATCGCAACCTGCATCTTCAAGCTTCAGATGAACGGTGCTCCCGTTTCTTCAGGAATGGGAACCTGCGGACTTGTTGGTCAGATCGGTGTATATACAGGCTGGGTTAACGACATCGCAAATGGTACTAAGTCAGCCATCACAGGTTTTGACTGGCTCGGACTTGTACTTATTTCCTTCGTTCTTCCCGCAGTTCTTTCACTCATCATCCACGCAGGTGTTGTTAAGCTTGGATGGGTCAAGGAAGGCGACCTTAAACTGTAAGGAATTTTCCTATGTTTAAAGAACAGATCATTTTCTTTTTAATCGGCGCGGCGGTTGTACTTACCGCGGCGCTGATTCTTTACCTGATAAAAAAGCATAAAGACAAGCCACTTCCCATGGACGAGATGGAAGGTCACGACTTTGAATACTACTGCGCAGACCTTCTGAAAAACCAGGGCTTTCTTGAGGTGGAAGTCACCAAGGGAAGCGGGGATTTCGGCGCTGATATTCTGGCGGAAAAAGACGGAGTCACCTATGCTTTTCAATGTAAATGCTACGACAAGCCCATCGGTGTCAAAGCCATTCAGGAGATCTACGCAGGCAGAGACTATTACGGCAGAATGGTAGGCGTTGTCATGACCAATCAGTACTTTACCCAGCCCGCTGTTGAGCTTGCAAAAAAGCTAAATATCATGCTCTGGGACAGAGGCTATCTTGATAATATGGAGAGTTGACTATGAAGAAAATACTGATCACCAACGATGACGGAATCACTTCAGAAGGCCTTGTAAGGCTTGCAGAATGCGCAAAAGAATTCGGAGAGATATGGGTAGTTGCGCCGGACAGCCAGCGAAGCGCCATGTCACACAGCATCACCCTGCGTCACCCCGTGGAAGTCTGGGATGTTCCCTTCCCTGTTCCCGGCGTTAAGGCCTTTGCTTGTAACGGAACTCCTGCCGACTGCGCAAGAGTAGGAATCCTTAACATCGTACCCGGCAAGCCCGACATGGTCTTTTCCGGAATAAACTACGGCTACAACGTTGCCGCAGATCTTCAGTATTCAGCCACAGCCGGAGCAGCTTTTGAAGCAGCATTCCAAAAGGTTCCTGCCTTTGCTTTTTCCGAAGGTGCCATCGAACTTCACGAAGTCACAGATAAATACTTAAGAGACGTCATGGCAGAAGTAATAGAAAAGCCGCTTTCAGGGTGGCAGATCTGCAATATCAACTTCCCTGCCTGCACTCTTTCTGAGTTTCAGGGCATCTTAAGAGATGCAGCCGTTTCCCACGATGGCTTCTACAGCGACCGCTACGCAGAAGAAAAGCTTCCAAACGGCAATATCTCCTTTATGGTCGACGGTATCCGTAACTGGGACGCCACAGAGGGAACAGACCTCTGGGCAATGATCCATCACTATATTTCCATCGGACCAGTAAATAACCTGGGATAAAAAATGAAGATAAACATAAACGACGATTTTGATCTGAAAAAAATAGCAGACAGCGGACAGTGCTTTCGCTTCAACGAATGTGTGGACGGCTCCTTTAGCGTTGCCGCTTCCGATAAGCATCTTCTGATAAAAGACCTTGGAAAGGGAAGCTATGAGCTTGACTGCTCCAAGGCAGACTATGAGTCTTTCTGGAAAAGATATTTCGATCTGGACACAGACTATCGCAGCATCAGAAAGCGCATAGATCCTAAGGCTGATCCCTATCTGTCTGCAGCCTCCGGGTACGGAAAAGGCATTCGTATTCTGCAGCAGGATCCATGGGAGATGCTGATATCTTTTATCATTTCCCAGAGAAAGAACATTCCCGCCATAAAAGCTTCAATCGAAAAGCTCTGCGCTCTGGCAGGGGATGTCATAGCAGATACCCCGGTTACAGGACCGGTATATTCTTTCCCCACGCCGGATCGTCTTGCAAAACTTTCCATGGAGGAGCTTTCCTCCTGCAGTCTTGGCTACAGAGACAAATATGTCCACCGGGCAGCTCTTGATGTTGCAAGCGGCGCAGTAGACCTTGATTCCTGGAAAAAGCTTGATGAAAAAGAGCTTATGGAAAAGCTTCTTTCTTTGTATGGTGTCGGCGTTAAAGTGGCAAATTGCGAGATCCTTTTTGGATATCACAGGCTTGATGCCTTTCCAAAGGACGTCTGGATCAACAGAGTCCTTGAAACACGCTATCCCAAAGGTTTTGACTTTGACAGATATGCTCCTTACAACGGTGTTATGCAGCAGTATCTGTTCTTTTATTCAAGAACCTCCGGGATGTAAATACCAAATACTATTTAAGTCTGGCTCTGCGACTTCCGCAGAGCTTATTTTTTAATTTCTTTTCATCCAGATATTTCCCTATAAAGACGCTCTGACAAATATCTTCGGGAGACTGGGAAAAAATATACATTCGATCTGCCAGATCAAACCTTATGAGCTCTTTTCCTACCCACAAGGTTCCTTTTGCCCTGGCAACATGTCCGTATTCACCCCTCAGACAGTCCTCCAGAAACTGTACAAGTTCAGCGGGATTAAAAAGTCCCGCCTGATCAAGGGTTACCTGGGAAAAGTTCTCTTCTGAGGACTCTTTATCTGCATCACTTACTACCGCCTGTTCATCGGCATCGTCTCTCATAAGCGCATTCCACCAGCCGGCATCCATGTTTGAATAATGACCCTTTGTAATATTCGCATGAGGATTTATTTTTCTGATCTCTTCCTCCGCCTTTGACAGCACATCCAAAGAGGATTTCTCACATTTGGAAAACACAACCGTCTGAGCATTGGCAACCTGATCCTTGTAAAGCTCGGGCCATTCTTTTATGTTATCGCTATAGCTCTCCGGAGAAAGAACCACGATAGGCTTTAGCAAAGAAACATTGCCCACAAGAATGGGCTTGAGATTTTCAATGATGTTGCTTAGCTTTCCCACGCCCGTAGGCTCTATTATCAGATATTCCGGATCAAGGCTTGAGTACACCGCAAGTACAGAATTTACAAAGCTGTCCTTCATGGTGCAGCAAACGCACCCTTCCATAAACTCCAGAATCTTAAGTTCTTCTTTTTCCGGAGCTGCCTGCTGCAGATCCCTTGAATCTATGCTGTTATCACCGTATTCATTTTCAAGGATTGCAGGGAAAGTCCCTGTCCTTGTTATCAGCTCTTTTATAAAAGTTGTTTTACCTGCTCCGAGAAATCCGGAAACAAGAAGAATCTTCATAGAATGATGCTCCTGCCGGTTTTTATTTTTGATGCTGCAAATTAACATTAAAAGGGCGGTCATGAGACCGCCCTCATTACGTCTTATAATATAGACATTATGGCTGATTATCAAGGATAACTACAGGCTTGATGAGCTCTGCAGGCTTATCCTTCATAAGCTGAAGTGCCTCGGGAATATGCTCCCAACCATGGAATACATGAGTTGAAAGAGGGCTTACATCAAGCTTACCTGATGAAACAAGTGCTCCAAGCTTCTCCATACGAAGTCTTCCGCCGGGCATAAGTCCGCCAAGGAGCTGCTTGTGTCCCATGCCAACACCCCACTCTACGCGAGGAATCTTGATATAGTCGCCGCTTCCAAGATAGTTAACGTTACCGATCTTTCCGCCGGGCTTAAGCGCCTTCATAGCAGACTCAAAAGTATCAACGGTTCCGCCGGCAACGATAACCTTATCAACACCCTTGCCATCTGTCATGGCAAGAACCTGATCTTCAATCGTTCCGTTCTTGTAGCTGATGAACTCGTCAGCGCCGTACTTCTTGGCTGCCTCTACGCATTTAGGACGTGTTCCAACAGCGATGATGCGGGCTGCGCCACGAAGACGAGCGCCTGCAACACTCATAAGACCTACAGGTCCGATACCGATAACAAGAACAGTATCACCAAACTGAACATCTGCAAGCTCTACACCATGGAATCCGGTAGGAACCATGTCTGAAAGCATGCATGCATCCTCAAGGCTCATTCCTTCAGGCATGTGAGCGAGGTTTCCGTCTGCATCGTTTACATGGAAAAACTCTGAATCAAGACCATCCTTGAAATTGGAGAACTTCCATCCGGCCAGCATTCCGCTTGAATGCATTGAGTATCCTGCCTGTGCCTCAAGAGAGTTCCAGTCAGGTGTTATAGCGGGAACAAGAACCTTGTCACCGGGCTTGAAGTCTTTTACCATACTTCCGACTTCCACAACCTCAGCACAACCCTCATGTCCAAGGATCATGTTGTGACGATCGCCTACAGCACCTTCCCATACTGTATGAACGTCTGAAGTACAGATAGCGATTGCCAGAGGACGGCAGATCGCATCCATAGGTCCGCAAGCAGGACGTTCTTTTTCGATCCAGCCCACTTCCCCGATTTTGAGCATTGCAAAACCTTTCATACTAGTCTCCTTTACATTAATAGTTTTTGCAGCAATTGATTGTGCCAAAATCAATTATAAAGGATACCGGGCATCTTGTCATTATACTTTTGTTAATTTTTCCTCAACATTGAGTTGTTTTGCTTTCTTGTTTGTGAATTGTGCACAAATTTGCACCGCTCTTCATGTCCATTATTCATGAAGCGCCGGCTCTTTCAGTTATAGTACTTATTGTTGTTTTTCATTTTTGTTGCAGCTTTGGCCCATTTAGATATTTCTTTTTTCTTGGCATAATTCTTTGTGTTCTCTGCGCTTAGCGACTTATACAGAATATATCGCTCCATTGACAACTCACCGCTTTCTATTGCAGCTTTTACGGCGCATCCCGGCTCGGTGTCATGCTTGCAGTCGCTGAATTTGCATCTCCTCTCAAGTTCGAGGATATCTGAAAAGGTATTATCTATTCCCTGTTCTGCATATGCCATACCCAGCTCTCTCATGCCGGGAGTATCGATTATGGAAACGCCGTTATCTAGCTCAATAAGCTGTCTGTAGGTTGTGGTGTGTCTTCCGGTGGAATCTGATTCTCTGATCCCGGAAGTCCTCATGATATCTTCGCCGGCAAAGGCATTTAGAAGCGTTGACTTTCCTGCGCCGGAAGATCCCATGAGACATATGGTCACTCCGGGTGTCATATATTCCTGCAGTTCATCTACTCCAATCCCATAAAGAGCCGAGATCGCATGAACTCTCACCTTGTCGGATATGCTCTCAACCTCCCTGATGTATCTTCCGTAATTACTGCAAAGATCTGACTTTGTCAGTACCACCACCGGGGTTGAATGTCCCTGCAGGATCACACTTACATATCTGGCGATCCTGTTGTAGCTGTAGTCCTCATTAAGTGATGTGACTATAAAGGTATAATCAACATTTGCCACCATGTACTGCATTACGCCTGTCTTTGCCTGATCGGGTCTTTGCAAAAAGCTTGACCTTTCACAGACTGACTGTATCAAGGATTCTCCGCTTGGATTATTTACAAAAGAAACGTAGTCACCTACAACCGGAAACTGCTCAGCATCTTCCTCTCGAAAAGTTCCTTTTAATCTGGCTGCGATTTCTTTTCCTTCAAACCTTATGGTATAGCTGTTTTTGTGTATGGCAGAAACTCTGCCTTTGCAAGTATTGTTATTTGTATTATTCATTTTTCTCCATCCTATTATTAACATTTTTGCTTTTACATTTTGTTTAGTATGGAGTCCTCAGATTGGGAAATACGCCGTGAAACCGGCATAAAGAAAATCGAATAAAAAAGCCGTGACTAATAAGCCACGGCAAAGAAAGAACTAATATATTTTTATCTACCACAAGCCGAGGTCTTCATACTATATTCAGTTACAATCTCTATTCTCTTTACACTCATCATGAATACCTCGCTTTCTTCTTTATTTTGGAACATTGACAGTATATCAATATCAGGGGGAGTTGTCAAAAGAACGTTTAAACAATATTTTCATATCCTCATAATTTTTGTTGACATCCAGCGCAAATCTCATTAACATAAGATTCAAGAAATGGGTTTTTTACTGAGTAAAGTCTTCGGGCTGGAAAAGGTTGCTCGTTTCTTTTTTTATATTCATAATGTCATAAAGATATTTCTTTCCATCCTGTGCATGTCTGAAGATCATGGCAGCATGAAACACATTGTATCTTTCAACTTCTCCATCGTTTCCAAATACCGGTAAAGCAAATCTTGATTCATACTTGTACCAACCATACATTGCATCTTTTTGATGTTTGGGCTTTGAATTCTTCGTATATACCATATCAGTAGCTGTGTTAATTAATTCAGGCAATCCTTGTGCCGCATTAGCTTTCGCTTCTCTAAGTATTCTACTGGCACGCTTTTCGCAAGCCACACACCATTGACAGACTTGTAAAAAACAAATCCATCCTTATACATCGCCCAGCTTTTAACCCGGTAAATTATCGGTTTACCATGTCTACTCCCCACTTTTACGGCAGTATCACTATCTTCCGACAGGTGCACATAAAGGCGGGACTTTGGTATAAGCCCCTGTCTATCAATGGATTCCATATATTTCTCACC
>JAILOW010000184.1 GCA_024690635.1 Butyrivibrio sp. | reverse complement strand
GGACGCAAAGATAACATTGATAATGTATGTCCCGAATGCTGAACCGGAGCTATTCGAAGACTGCAACACGTATATTGAGAACTACTCACAAAAAACAAGTCCAAATTCAAACTTGCATTTTGAAGCACGCTTCATTCCTGTTAATTCACAGGAAGATTTTAATGACGGGCTGGACAAAATAATTTTGTAAATGTAAGGACATTTTCAAAATATTAGGTGTCACATAATAAAAGATAAGGTTCTGGACGTAACACTTAGAAGTGCGCCAGAACCTTTTTCTTATGTCCAAATCTCTTTTCCTATCGGTTCACGCCATTTCAGTATCACCGTCCAAAGAAAGTTGTCCTCCATATTCTGCAGCACGCTCTTCTAGTGTCTATGCCTAAATTGTCGAACACTGGCATTATATGAAGTCATTATCTTTTCCGAAGTTTCCTCCACAAACCTGTCTGACCTTTCCTTCGTAAGGTACTTGTACCCCCTATGCAGGTCGCCGTGGTTGTCGCTCCGATAATATCCGCAAATGTACTCACGCCTGTTTTCAAAGGCATCCTCGGCAAATTCCTTCATAAACACATTGGTGATATCCTCGGCATTTTCATAAACAAGAAAAGCCCTGAAGTCAGGGTGCTGCTCAAGATACAGGAAGTCCAGATCATACCAGTCTTCTTTATTCTTCCAGATAAAATCGGATAAAGACATACCTTCTTTCTGCGCGTTTTCCTCATTAACGCCCTCACTATGAACCATCTTCGTCCATTCGATATCTGTCAAAAGATGCGTGTAGTATCCAAGAAAGAAGGAATACTCCCTTTGGCTATAGTTTTCTATCTTTTCTTTTGAAAAATATTCTTGCACATACTTTTCAACATCAATAAAGGTCTTGTCAGCGGGGTTAGTTCTGTAGTGAGTCACATTCCCCGGGGGATTGAACACCGACCAGTCTTCATTCGGTACGCCACTGTCAGGCGCAATATTTCCCAATATAAATGCAGATTCGTCAAGATCCGGTATCCTTTCAAGAAGTTTATCCGCAATTCTTAAATGAACCATCCATGAAGCCATAGGTAAAGCCCTCCTTGCCCAAAAGCATTTAATTATTTACTTCATTCATTTTCCATGATTAACTTCAATAAAAACATTACATACAAAAACTATGTACTATAATGCCTTTCCAGTTTTAAATATAATCAATTCCGCTATAATCTGAATTAACTGCAATTCCCTAGCTAAATTTGACTTATGTTTTTGTGTTTTGTACTGTTTTTCAATCTGACCGCTTTTGGAATGCACTAACGAATTTCTTGTATAATATATTCTTTTTGACAGATTAGAGTATACGCCTTCTACATCCGACCATGTAATTTTATCATTTTTACAGCTCGCAAAAGAAAAACTTTGCTTTTCTTAATATTCTTTTAGTGATTCATTCCATTTATCTAGTTCACGCACCAAGTCCAAAATTGGAACATATTCTTCTAAAACATACTTTATTTGAATTTTATCGAAATAGGGCAGTTGATTTTTCTGTGAAACTGCCTATTTCGCAGAATTCACGTTTTAGGCAGTTCGATTATCTCAAATTCTACTGCCTATTTTTTCATTTTCGAGATTTAGGCAGATTCCCAATTCAAGCATCACCTGCCTATTTCGCATAATTCACAGTTTAGGCAGTACAATCTCCCAAAATTCAACTGCCTATTTTTTCATTTTCGAGATTTAGGCAGATTCCCAATTCAAGCATCACCTGCCTATATTCGCAAATTTGAAATATGGGCAGTATATTTACCCTGAGCCTGACTGCCTATATTCACAAATTCTAAATTTAGGCAGTATGCTAGCGCCGAGCCCTACTGCCCGTTTCGCAGAATTCTCAATTTAGGCAGTATAATCTTCCAAAATCCGCCTGCCCTTTTCACCCAATTCACAATATAGGCAGTAAAATGACCCGCTAACTCCGTCCCCCAGGCTCACCCCCCCTCAAATGACCCCCTAACCCCGTCCCCCAGGCTCACCCCCAATTAAGAATCAATTAATAATTGCACAAGAGACAGATTAAGACTTCCCCTCTTTTTCGCAGTAAAGTATCAACAGAAACTTAGAAAACCCGGACAAAAATACAGAAACCAAAAGAGGGGTAAAAATGATGAATCTGTTAAAAGACAAAAAGAAAGTTGCAATAGCCGCAGGGCTTGTGGTTGCCGTAGCGGCAATCGGAGGAGTTTCAATAAGCGCAGGAGCAGCCACATCTGTTGATGCCTATACAGTTGATAAGGGCGCTCTTGACAGCGAGATCGAGGTAAACGGAAACGTTGAAAGTAACCTGGACAAGGTTTACTATTCAAAAATAAACGCCAGGATCGGTAAGGTTCATATAAAGGAAGGCGACTTTGTAAAAAAGGGCGATGTGATCATCTCCTACGACGCCGAGGAGCTTGCAAGACTTGAAGCCCTTGCGGATCTTGATGCCAAGGCAGATCTTGGAAGCTACAACAACTCCATTCAGACAGGAAACCGCACAGCGGGCCTTTACGGAGAGGCAAAGAAAAACCTTGCTGTTCTTGATCAGCAGATCGCAGATACACAGGATGCCATCACAAGAACACAGAACAAGCTCACAGAAAGAAAGTCTTCTCTTGCAGACTTTGGCGCAAAGCTTCAGATATCTCTTATCGACTGGGCTGACAAGCCTGACTCCGAGGAGTACGAAAACCTTCAAAAGCTGGTTCAGACCAATGCCTACGAGCAGCAGTACGACGACGACATAGTTCAGCTTCAGGAAGAGCTTAATTCTCTCAATGTTCAGCTTGCAAACTACAAGGAATACAAGGCAGAGATGACAAGCCAGAAGGCAAGCACCGTTATGAATCTCATGACTGAAGGCGCCAAAGAGCAGCTCGAAGCCGTAAAGGAAGCAAACGATATCTCAAACAATGTAAAGGCTGAAGACTTTGCAAGTGCAAAAGAAGGCATAAAGGCTGAGTTTGACGGAATCGTAACAACACTTGATGTGATCGAAGGCAGCAATATTCAGGCAGGTTCTCAGCTCTTTACCCTGAAATCCACCTCTGATATTGTTGTAAAAACGACAGTAAATAAGTATGATATAGTGAATGTTGAGGAAGGTCAGCCCGCCACGGTAAAGATCAAGAACAAGGACTATGCCGGAAAGGTGTCAAGAATTGAGCGTATGACCAAGGACTCAGGCTCAGGAAGCGGCATAGGCGTTGAGATCAAGCTCGATGAGCCCGGCGATGACATTATCCTTGGGCTTGAAGCAAAGGCCAGGATCCATACTGCAAATCTCTCCGATGTTCTCCGCATTCCTTTGGAGGCCCTCAGCGAAGATGAGGAAGGAAGCTATGTCTTTATCGCAAAAGACGGCGTAGCCGAAAAAGAGTTTGTTGAGTGCGGCATCAGAAATGATGACATGGTTGAGATCAGGTCAGGTCTCTCCGAAGGATGCCTGGTTGTATGGAAAGACTCTCAGGAGATCACAGACGGAATGGGCGTAAAGGTGAACAGATAATGATATCCGAAAAGAAAAGAATACTAAGTGCAAAAGATCTTTCAAAGACATTTTCAAACGGTTCCGTGCAGCAGCACGTGTTAAAAAACCTGAATCTGTCTATATATAAAGGAGATTTCACGGTAATAATGGGTAACTCCGGCTCCGGCAAGAGTACTCTCCTATACGCTCTTTCAGGCATGGACAGGCCCAGCATGGGCACCATCACCTACTATACGGAAGGCTCAGCCGAAACCGAAATCTCCACCTACAACAATGACAAGCTTGCTATGTTCAGGCGCGACCATGTGGGTTTTGTTTTTCAGCAAAACTACCTTAACGACAGCATGAGCGCTCTTGATAACGTTATGGTCTGCGGTCTTTTGAAAAACACAGACAGAAAGGCCCTTTCCGAAAAAGCAAAAAGGCTTCTTAATAACGTTGAGATCGGTGAAGCCGACTACAGGAAATTCCCGACCCAGATGTCCGGCGGTCAACAGCAAAGAGTTGCCGTTGTAAGGGGCGTTATCAACAGCCCTGAGGTTCTTTTTGCAGACGAGCCCACAGGAGCGTTGAATTCACAGAACACGGAAAACGTCCTGAACATCCTTTCAGACCTTAATAATGAAGGCCAGAGCATCGTCATGGTAACCCATACAATAAAGGCCGCGGAAAGAGGTAACAGGATCATTTACCTTGCAGACGGCGTCATCAGTGACGAGATAGACCTTGGCCCCTACGCAGGTGACTATAAGGATGAGTCAAATCCCACTCTGGAGGAGGCAAAGCTGCGCCATCAGCGCCTTAAAGGCTTCCTGCAGGATATGGGCTGGTAACCCTTTTTACTCGAGAGGAAATAACAGTGTACAGATTTTTCTTTATCGCAAAGAATAACATAAGAAAGCAAAAAAGCGACATGATCACTTTCTTTATCCTGTCTGCCATAGCATCGCTTTTTATCTTCATAAGCGCTTCTTTTCTTGCAGACACCGGCAAGGTCGTCGATACCAACAGAGAAAAGATAAATGCCGCGGACGTCCTGATCCTGTCAGGTGATAACGAAGATGCCGTAGCCAAGCTCGAAGAACTGGTAAGAGGTAACGTTTACCTTAAAAACTGCGAGACGGAACCCTACCTTGACTGCAAGTCAAAATACAGGATCAAGGGAAGCAAAAACTGGATTGAATACCCTTTTAACCTTAGCAGCTATGAAAAAGAAAGTAAGATCCAGACCATGAGCATTGACGCTTCAGGTCTTAGGGGAAATGAAGCTATTGTCCCCATTTCTCTTAGCACAACCCTCAAAATAGGCTCAGTACTTCAGTTAAAGCTGGGTGACAATGTATACGATCTGAAGGTTGCAGGTTTCAACGAGGACAATATCTACTGCTCTCCCATGAACATGGGAACCTACAAGGCATATATTTCCGACAGGCTCTATGAAACCATACGTTTTGAAAATCCCAAAAATGCCGTACCTTACGTGTATATCAAGACTCAGCTCACGGATACCGCAAAAAAGAAGCACATAGACACAAACAAGCTGACGGATGAGCTTGGTGATGAGTTTTTAAACTGGTTTAACGAATATCTTCTCACCCATAAAGATCCCTTGAGCGGTTACAACTTCCTTCCGGCAGATCTGATGAAAACAGGGTCCATGATACTTCCCATGTCATTTGTTGCCCTGATTTTCCTGTTTGCCATCATCATCCTTGCCATAGCCATAGTCATTATCAATTTCAGTGTAAAGAACTTTATACTGACCAACATGAAAAACACAGCCATCATGGAGGCTTCGGGATACACAGTTCGTGAACTTGTGCTTATTCTCTTATTCCAGCTTCTTATGATCTCCGGAATAGGCGCATTTATAGGCGTTATGATAGGCGCCCTTCTGATCGACAAGATAGGTGTGATCATACTGATAACTCTTGGACTTCCATGGAATCAGCCGGTAAATATCACTGTTGCTCTCCTGGTATTTTTCGGAATATGTCTTCTGGTTTGCCTTTTGACCATCATTCTTGGAAGGCAGTACAGCAAGATAAGCGTTCTTTCCGCTTTAAGAGGCGGTGTTAACACGCACAATTACAAGAAAAATCTCTTTTCATTTGACAAGACTTCTTTTCCGATCGCCATCACTCTGGCTCTTAAGGACACCTTTGGAAGATTCAGAAATCAGCTGGGCGTCATCTTTATCATGATGATCCTGTCCGTGTCCACCATCATCGCCTTTGGCATGAAGGACACCTACGGAAACGATGCAGGAGTCCTTGAAATGGGCGGTTTTGACGTCTATGATGCCTTCCTTATCGGTGATGAAACAATGGAGCAAAGCGTTGCAGCCATGAAAACCGTGGAAAACACCCGAAGAGAAATCAATATGGGACTGAATTACTACAATAAGAAAAACAAGCAAACCCTCACAGTAAGAGGAATCTCCGACACCTCCACCATCGTAGGCGGATGTATCGTAGAAGGCAGATGGCCCAAGTATTCCAACGAAGTCATGCTGGCAACAAACTCTGCCATCAGGCTTGGTGTCGGCGTTGGTGACACCGTTACAGTAAGGAACGAAATGGCAAACGAATCCTTCATAGTATGCGGCATCAATCAGACCATGAACAACATGGGCATGATGACCTACATGACAGTGGACGGGCTTTCAAAAGTAACAAACCTTCCCGAAACCATGAGTATATGCGTAACTCTAAAGCCGGGATATACCTTTAAAGATTTTGAAACAGAGTTTAAAGACTCCTACCCTGAAGTCACCGTTACGGACTATGAGGAGGCCGCTCACCAGACTGTGGGCCTTATATCAAGCGGCATGAAAGTCTTCGCATACTTTGTAGCCTTCATCACTATCCTCATCGTTGCCTTTGTTGAGTCACTCATTGTCCGCACCAACATAAACAGGCAGTGGAGAAACCTTGGCGTCAGCAAAGCTCTTGGGTTTACCTCAAGGCAGCTCATCGGCCAGGTCATGCTCTCAAATATGCCTGCCATCCTGATCGGTATAATATTTGGTCTTGTCCTGTCAACTTTTCTCGGAAGCAAGCTTTTAACCTTGGCCATGCTGATTTTTGGATTTAAAAAGATAAATTTCCGCATAAATCCTTTATCATATCTTTTAACAGCACTTATCATCTGCGGCGTAGCTCTTTTGACATCCGCATTTATGGGTCGCCGTATAAAGAGCCTTGAACCCGTGAAGATGATCACCGAGGAATAAAGAACTTGTGATAAAATAATCCATATGGAGATGACATCTATGCATTACAACTGTCTGATTGTGGATGATGAAATTGAACTTGCAAAAATGACCTGTGAATACTTCAGGATGTTTGAGGTATCCACGGAGTATGTCGACAGCGCCGCGGCCTGCTACGATTTTTTTGACAAAGGAAATACCGCAGACCTGGTGCTTTTGGACATAAATTTAGGCGACGGCACAGGCTTTGATGTATGTAAAAAACTGAGGGAGGACATGCAGCTTCCCATCTTGTTCATAAGCGCAAGGCAGAGCGATGACGACGTTCTTATCGCCCTGTCCATCGGCGGCGACGATTACATCAAAAAGCCCTACAGCCTCTCTATCCTTCTTGCCAAGGTCAAAGTCAATCTAAAGAGAATTGAACAGATGAAGTTTTCGGAAAGTGCGGAAAGTGCTTCTGCAGGGGATACCACAGGTGGCCCGGAATCAGGTTTTTACATGGACTCTCCCACTATGTCCGTTGTCATAGACGGAAAGAGCATTCCGCTAAAAGCCAAGGAATACGCCCTTTTGGACTGTCTTTTCAAGCACCACGACACCATCGTTAAAAAGGAAGTTCTCTTTGACGAAGTGTGGGGAGATACTTTTTTCAGCGACAGTACGCTGAATGTGCACATCAGGAAACTCAGGGAAAAGATTGAAGAAAATCCCAATGAGCCAAAGCTTATCAAAACTGTTTGGGGGACGGGATATATTCTGGAATTGTCATGAAAAGTATAAGTCGCTTATTCATTTCTTTTACCGCTTTTATGTTGCTCGCGCTATATGTTTTCTGCAGCCTCAGCGGGAAGACGGCATACGGGAAAAGAGACATCGTATATTATAATGATCTGCTTCATCAGGTAACGGCTGATGCGGAGGCGGGAATGCCCAAATCCGACATTGAGAACAAATACTCCTGCAAGCTGATCCTGTCAAAAGAGATCAACGATCCGGAGCTTGCAGAGCTTTATTCTTCCGGAGCCCTGGTTCTTGACCTTAACGTAAATGGTAAATATATCGGCAAGGTTGCCTGGAACGACAGGGAGCAGAACTTTGATGATACCAGATACAGATTCTTAAAAGCCGCATTGATACTGTGGATAGCAGTACTCTCCTGCGGCTATCTGCTGTTATTTTATATGTTCCTTTTTTTTATCAAACCCATAGATGAACTGAAAGACTTCGCTGAAGATATTGCAAAAGGCGAGCTGGATAAGCCCCTTCCAATCCGCAGAACAAATATGTTCGGAAGCTTCGTGGAAGGCTTTGACATCATGAGAGAACAGGTCAGGGATTCCATCGACAGAGAGCGTCAGGCTGAGATTGCAAGAAAAGAGCTGATACAAGGCCTTAGCCATGATATAAAGACTCCTCTTGCCGTTATTAACGCAACCTGCGAAGTTCTGGATCTTAAGTACTCACGAAAGCTAAGTGATGTGTCATCAAAGCCAGATGACGAACACACAGACTCACATATTACCGAATATAATGACACTCTTGATAAGATAAAGACCATTTCCAACAAGGCGCAGATCGTAAACAACCTTATGAGCGATGTAATGCACGCAAGTCTTGAAGACATGGAAAAGATCAGCATAAGTGTCAGCGAAGAAAGCACACTTTTGCTGGAAGAAAGAATAAAGAGCCTTTCTGATTTTGGAAGGATCATTATAGAAAATCATATCATTCCCTGTCTTGTTTATATGGACAGGTTGCGCATGGAGCAGGTTATTGACAATATCATCAGTAACTCAGCCAAATACGCAGGCACAGATATTAGAGTCCGCTTTTCCCAGACAGATGACATACTAATGGCCGATGGAAAAAGCGGAAGCTTCATCAAGATAAAGATAAGCGATAACGGTCCCGGCGTAGATAAGGACGACCTTCCTCTAATTGCAGAAAAATACTACCGCGGCAAAAACTCCCAGAATAAGGCAGGCTACGGCCTTGGAATGTATCTGTGTAAAACCTACATGAACAAACAGGGCGGAGGCATGGAGTATTACAACGACAACGGATTTGTAGTAGAGCTTCTGCTCAGGAAGGTATAAAAATATAGAACATTCTAACGAAAGCGCACCGCTTACGCAGGTGCGCTTTTATTTATCGTCATTTGTATAGATTGAAATTCAGGCTGTTTTGGCGTTACTCAAGCTTGAATTTTCCCACTTCTCCCTGGAGCTTACTTGAAAGCTCGCTGCTGGCGGAAGCATCTTCATCGATCCTTAGCATGTTCTCACTCATTTCCACGGACTTTTCAGCTGCTCCGATGACATCTCTTGCCGCATCTTCTACTGCAAGGTTGATGGATCCTGTGGATTCCTGAATAAGATTTACATTCTTCTGGATCTGCTCCGAAGCCTCAGCAAAGCGCTCCATCATCTCATCTATTCTCTCAGCAGAGTTCTGATAGTCGCTACTGATATTTACAAGCTTGTCAAAGCCATCCATGGTGGTCCCTTTTACAAAGCCAAGAAGGTTTTCAGCTTCAGTTGCAAGCTCGTTAACCGCAGTAACAACTTCTGCAGACACTGTCTGTATCTCACTTGCTGCCTTCTGTGAATTGCTGGCCAGCTCTCCGATCTCAGAAGCAACAACTGCAAAGCCTTTTCCTGCATCTCCTGCTCTTGCTGCCTCGATGGAAGCATTGAGGGCAAGAAGGTTCGTCTGATTTGCAATGGCTATGATATTGGCTGTAAGATCTTCTATCCTGCTGACAGCCTTGGATCTTTCGATCTTGTCTGATACGGAAGCTGACATTCTTGACACTTCATCTTCCGCATTGCTGCGCTCAGCCTCAGCCTTCTTACCTGTATCCGAAGCGGAATTTTTAACCTCTTTGGAGAAGTTTCTGCCGCCGTCAATTTCATTTACAATATCCTTGAAGGAATCAGTGATATCAGACATAAGCTCTGCCATCTCATTAAGAGAGCTGGAGGTATTCTGCATCATGGAGCTCATATCAGTCATTGTTGTAGAGATTGCCTCTGAATGGCTTCTTACATCCTTTACATTCTGAGCTATATGGCCTGATGCTTCATTAAGCCTGTTGGAATCGGAATTGATGGATAGAAGCATCTCTCTGATAAAACTGATAAGCTTATTTACATTTTGACCGATAACTTCAAACTCATCACCGGAATCAACTTCGATATTTCTTGTAAGATCTCCGTCACCTTTGGTAAGCTCAACGATCTTGTCATTTAGCATAACGAACTTTCTGTTTAGTACTTTGCTCAGAACGATCATTATAACGCTGCTGACCAAAAGAACTGCAAGACAGGTGATAACTATGGCTTTCATAAGAGAAGAAGTCTGCTCTTTAACCCAGTCCATGCTAACGTCAGCACCAACAGCGGCTACAATCTTGCCGTCTACATAGATCGGGCTGTAGGAAGAAATATGTGTACCCCACTCATCAGTATAGGGCTCTTTATCTGAAACTGTTTGGCCAGAAAAAGCCGGAATGGCCTCTTCGTCTTCAAACACATCTCCTATCATTGATGCATCCTCAATCTGGGCATCGATAGCGTATTCCAGGTCTCCCTTAGCATTTTTCCTTACAGTATATAAATATTCAACGCCTGACTCATCAAGGAAGGTTGTAAGCATATTGCTTACTTCCAAATACTCTTCAGATTCCTCTTCTCCCGGCTGAACAGAGGCAATAATACTTCCGTCAAGCATGGCAGCTGTGGACTTGGAAATGGCTTCTGTGTTCTTTCTGATCTCCTGATTCAGAATTTCGCTGGCCTTGTTATATATGATTATGCTGAGGATAATATCAGAAACAAGAAAAAGCGCAATAACACCGACAATAAGCTTCGTGGTAATTCTTATTTTTCTAACCTTCATATGGTACTCCTCTCTATGAGTATCTGGAAAATCAAATTAAAGCGCTATAATAAAATAATAGCGCACATTACGGTTTGATGGACATTAATTTTCAATATAATCGTAATGTGTGCCTGTCATTTCTACGTTTATTTTAATCCTCCATGGCCCTTCTCACGGTTTCCATGGAATAGCCCCTTCGAAGAAGGAATGCCATGATCTTTTGTTTTTCCTTGAAATCACAGTTTTCAGGATCATAGTGCTTTTTTACAAGGAGCGTTTTAACCTGCTCCAGTTCCACATCCTCACCTGACTCTTCACTGTATATTTCATCAATAAGGGGCATAAGCAAATCCTTGCCTATGCCCTTATCCATAAGATCTCGTATTATCCTGTTTTTGCTGCGGCTCTGCATATGGTAGGTTATGTAGTCGGTAGCAAATCTCTTATCATCCAGATAATGATATGATTCCACATAACTGATGGCACCTTCAATGCATTCTGTAGGATAAAGGCCTTCTTTTAGTTTATCTGTAAGCTGTTTGCGGGTGTAATCCTTTTTTTGAAGGAGGTTCATGGCCCTTAGTTTTGCTCTCTTTAAGAGTAAAACGTCTGTGATCTCCGAAACGACTGCCTCGCCAATCTCCTGCCCCGGGGATATACCGTAGTCCTTAAGCTCGCCTCTGTACAGGACAAAAGCAAACTCGCCGTCAATATAAACTTTAAAGCGCTTTTTATCCAAAGCCTCAACAGCAGTTATTATCATTTGGAAGCCTTAGCCTTTTTTCCTGTTTCTTCCTTTTCCTCTTTTTCTGCGGCAGGTGCTACTCCATCTACGGGAAGTCCGTAGTGAGCACGAACCTTGGCATCGATCTCCTTGAGGACCTCAGGGTTGTTCTCAAGGTACATCTTGGCATTCTCACGTCCCTGACCGATCTTTTCACCCTCGTACTGGTACCATGCACCGCTCTTGTTGACGATATCAACTCCTGCTGCAAGATCAAGAATGTCTCCTGTCATGGAAATGCCCTTACCGAACATGATGTCAAATTCAGCCTCTTTGAAAGGAGGAGCGATCTTGTTTTTAACAACCTTAACTCTGGTTCTGTTACCGATGTTCTCGCCGTTCTGCTTGATAGCCTCGATCCTGCGGACATCCATACGAACTGAAGAATAGAACTTCAGAGCACGTCCGCCTGTTGTGGTCTCGGGATTACCGAACATAACGCCAACCTTCTCACGGAGCTGGTTGATAAATACAACTGTACAGTTGGACTTGCTGATAACAGCTGTGAGCTTACGAAGAGCCTGTGACATAAGTCTTGCCTGAAGGCCCACATGGGAATCACCCATATCACCGTCGATCTCTGCCTTGGGAACAAGCGCTGCAACAGAGTCAACAACTACTATATCGATAGCACCGGAGCGAACCATGGTCTCTGTGATCTCAAGAGCCTGCTCTCCGCTGTCAGGCTGTGAAATATAGAGATTGTCTATATCTACTCCGATATTTTTAGCATATACAGGGTCGAGAGCGTGCTCGGCATCGATAAATCCGGCAATTCCGCCTCTCTTTTGCACCTCTGCGATCATATGAAGGGTAACAGTGGTCTTACCACTGGACTCAGGACCGTAGATCTCGATGATCCTGCCCTTAGGGATGCCTCCAAGGCCAAGTGCGATATCAAGACTCAGTGACCCGGTGGGGATCGTCTCGATATTCATGGTATCTGTAGAATCTCCAAGCTTCATGACAGCGCCCTTGCCGAACTGTTTCTCGATCTGTCCAAGTGCCGCCTCAAGTGCTTTTTGCTTATCTTCTCTTTCCATACTTTTCTCCTTTTCAGAACATCCGTTCGTGGCTCATAAGATAAATATAAAACAGATGTTCGATTGTGTCAATAAAATTTTTTTCGTTTGTTTTTAATAAAATAAATACAGCTGAAAAAACGGCAGAAACGCCGGACACGGCCAAAGCCGCAATTCCCCACAAAATACATACAAGTCATTGCCACAGACCGGCAATGACTTGAATACAATACCATAATGATAATACAAAGTCAAAACAGGCTCATATCAGGCCTTCATACTGATATCATACTGTCTGCAGAGAGCGCTGTATTCCTGATTTATAAGCTGAACCATATAAGCATCTCCGCTGATATTGTCCGGATGGAACATCTTCATCAGGTCTTTGTATCTCTTTTTAAGAGTAAGAGCACTGTTTACGCCCCTAAAAAGCATATCAAGGGCATCGTACTCATCCTCTCTCTGAAAAGCCTTTTCTCTCTCGAGTCTGACCATATCAGCCTCAAGCCTCTTTTTATCGGCATTGAGCTGTTCGAATCCATTATTGAGGATCTGAAGTCTCTGATCGAAAAGAGCCTTATCGTTATTGAGCTTTTTGGATGCGTTCTCAAGCTTTCTCTCAGTTGCATCCACTCTGCTCTTAAAAGACATCTCATCTGCCTCGAGCCTTGCATATCTCTCGGAGAGGGCACTCTCCTGATTTTCAAGTCGTACACTCTCTTTAAAGAGCCATATCCTAAGCTCTGCAAGTTCGTCCTCGGTACCGTTTAATATGATTTCTTCTAAATTTCTTCTTTCTTCCATAATGGCCCCCCGCCCAACGGGTGAATCACTTTTCCTCTTCTTTTTCAGGGAAAGCGATCTCTACTGCAGCATCATCGTCCATCATGTCTTCCTTTTTAGTCGTAAATCTATTGACGATATCAGGTACAAGATCCAGAACCTTGGTAACAGCATCCTGGTTCTTAATGTTCACAAGTTTGGTTGTTCCGTTCTTGATAACCAGAACGGCGCTGGGTGACATTTTGGCTCCGAAGCCTCCTGTCCCTCCATTCTTTTTATCGGCAGAAGTAGCTCCTGCCCCAACCCCAAAAGACACATCCACAAGAGGAAGTATTATTGTGTCGCCAACCTTGGTTGCTTCCCCAACAACCGTCTTGGTGGACATAACTGTGTTCATGCCTTGAAGAAGTGAACTTACAACTCCGTTGAAATTATTCTCTCCCATCATAACCTCCCGGTGCATAACATATGTTTTTATTTATCAAGGATCTTTTTAAATCTTTTGATGACCTTCTTCACATCTTTGTTGAAATAGCACACAGCCACTGACCAGATAACGGTAAAGACTGTGATATGTCCCTTGATGTGAGCGGTTCCGGAAACGGCCTTTCTCTCAAAATCAGGTGTGAGCCTGACCTTTTTGTAAAGGATGGGATAAAGCATCCCCACTATTCCCATCATCTCCGCTGTGGTTGCAGGATCACCCGTTCCAAGAGTAACGTCGATATCGCATTTATCCGGAAGGATCATCTTCAGAACCTTGATAAGCTTCCTTTTTACCAGGGAAAAAGCTCTCTTGAAAATATCATTTTCAAGAGTTGTTTTGATCATAGTTATTTTATCACAAACTCTAGATATTGTATATTGTATTTTTTCGAACACATTTTGTGGCGTTTTCAGAATATTTTCAATCTTATCGATTATATCCCATAAAACATCCAGGAAGGTCTTTTCCTCATCCGCGGAATCATCGATGTCTGAATCAAAACATGTGTTATTATTTTCAAATTCTCCGTCGTCGATCTTATCATCTGAGGCGGAATCATTTTCTTCAGGCGTTTTTTCTACAGACGAACTTTCTACAGACTCTTTTCCAACATCTTCCGCCTGCTCTTTATCTGCCTCATTCCCATCTTTTTTGGACTTTAGCTTTATCCCAAACACTCTTAGAACAAAAGCCTTATCCGCAGGCCATTCGTATTTTCCACGCAGCACAAATAAAAGCCAGGAAAAAGAGGCTCTTCCCCATATCTTTTCAGGATCAAAGCCCTCATCAAGATCCGTATCAGGAACCCTGGCGTCGATCCTGTATCTTACGGGAACAAAAAGAACCAGTAATATCAGTAAAAGAAGAGCCGCCAGGATCACCAGCAGTACTATTCCTATTATCTTTAAAACATTAAGTACAGTCAGAAGCATATCAACTCCAAAACAAGGTTATTTGTTATTGTCCTTTTCAAGATACTCAAGTATCCTGCCTTCATAGCCGGCGGCTATGGCATCGTCGGACATTTTCACGATCAGCTCAAGAGCCTCGTCGTAGCCTCCTGCGATCCCGTAGACAAGCGGCGGATTTTCAAGATAGTAGGGTTGTTTAAGGAATGCGCAGTGTGTGACATCAAGCTGATCTTGCTCAAATTGTGCCCTTGTGACGCAATAGATGGTGAACTGGCCTCTGCCGTGTTTAAGTCGCCATTTCACCAATGAATGCTTTTTTACTGACTCCCCCCAGTATAAGTTGTCAGAGAATCGGCAAAATCCCCTTTTTTTCATGCCAAAAGCTCCCAAACATTGATAAATTCTGTATAAAAATAAATTGAATGTGATGATATAAAAAGATATACTTATATTAACATATGAGCCGGTTTAATGGAAATCTGCCAAGATCCGGCCGGGGGACTTATACATCGGAGGTTGCAGTGTATGAAAGCAGTTGCGAGGATGGAGCTCAAACCGGGGATGGTTACTGCGGACGACATTCTTAATTACAAGAATGAGATCATAGTCACCGCAAATACCAAGATCACCGACACCATCATAGAAAAACTTGCCAGACAATCCATCATGGTGGTGCCTATCAAAGAGGACATCGATTTTGCCACCACACACTTTGAGAAAGTGCGTCTGAGCGAAGGTTTCAAGACCTTTGAATCAACTTATAACATCTATTTTCCCGTATATAAAAATCTCGTAATAAGCTCGGTAAACAACAGAACTCCCATTAAGATGGAACAGCTCATGGAGGTTTACCGCAATATTATCGTATGCGCCAAAAGCGGCGAGCTTCTTCTTGATTATTTATACAATATGCTCCCCGGTGAGGATGACATGACTCATGCCCACTGCCTGAACTCCGCTCTTATCGCGGGCGTGTTCGGCACATGGCTTGGTCTTTCCAACGAGGATATATCACTTCTGATACAGTGCGCTTTTGTCTATGACATAGGTAAGCTCAGCATTCCCTATCAGATCCTTTGGAAGCCCGAGCGCCTTACTTCCGAGGAGTACAGAATGGTCATGCGCCACACCACCATCGGCTATGACTTTTTAAAGAGCCTCGGAACCTTTGATGAGCACGTTTTAAACGCAGCGGCACAGCACCACGAAAGATGCGACGGATCAGGCTATCCCAGATCCCTTACAGACACAGAGATTGATAAATTTGCCAAATATATCGCCATTATCGATACCTACGAGGCCATGACATCGCCCCGTTCCTACAGGCAAAAACTCAATCCCTTCCAGATCATTGCAAACTATGAAAACGAAGGCTTCGTAAAATACGACTACGCAGCCATTAAATCCATTCTGTCCCACATCGCCAACTCTCAGCTTGGCTTTAACGTTCAGCTCTCCAGCGGACAGATCGGAGAAGTCATATTAATAAATGAGAAGGCGCTCTCACGCCCTCTCATCAAACTTGGTGACAACACTTTACTTGATCTTTCCACCAACAAACAGTTGTCCATCGTAGCAGTATTCTGATTTTAATAAACTATTATTCAACGCCGAAATATGCATCAAATATTCTCTTGGCAATGGGTACCGCATAGCTTCCGCCGGTTCCTGCGTTTTCAACTATTATGGTAACGCAGATCCTGGGATCATCTGCGGGAGCATATCCCGTAAACCAGGCATGTGAATCCGATGTGGCGGTGTTAAACTCAGCAGAACCGGTCTTTCCTGCAGAAGTGTAGGAAAGGCCTTTTAAATTGGTGGCCGTTCCGTTTTGTACCACCTGCTCCATCATCTCTCTTAATATCCTCGACTGCTCTGCTGTCATGAGTTTTTTGTAGGATTCGGGTTCATTCTTTAATACCACCTTGCCGTCAAGGCTCTTAACCGCTTTTACCAGATAGGGTTTCATCAGAAGGCCGTCGTTGGCTGCCGCGCAGGTTATCATATTGATATGCATGGGCGTAACGCCTGTAGTACCCTGCCCTATGGCAAGCTGCATCACGTCAGCTGTTGTGCTTTCCGCCGAAATGGTAGCCTTACTTTTTTTGTAGGCAATATCAAGAGGCTGCTCCTGGTTGAACATCAGCTCTTTTAAGGTATCCGCAAAGACCTTTCTGTCTATATCAACCCCTATATTTGCAAAGGATGAATTACAGGATTTGGCAAAAGAGCTGTAAAGGTCCAGACTTCCGTGGCTCTCCCCGTGGAAGCATGAGATCACATCTTCTCCGTCTTTAAACTTCCCCGAGCAGGTATATCTGTAGTTTTGGTAGTCTCCCTCATGCTCTTTTAAATAAGCAAGTGCCGTAACGATCTTGAAGGTTGATCCCGGCGGATAAAGGCCCTGGGTTGCGCGGTTTAGAAGTTTAGCTTCACCATGAGTATCTTTTACCAGATCCTCCCAGTCCTGTTTAATGGTGCCGGGGTCGTAATCGGGTTTTGAAACCATAGCAAGTATCTGCCCTGTTTTGGGATCTGTTACAACAACAGCTCCCTTTCTGGCTGCAAGGGCCTTGTATGCAACCTCCTGAAGTCCGATATCCAGCGTGGTATAAAGACTGTCCGCAGGGTATTTCTCCCCTCTTTGCTCATATTCCGCCTTTTCAGACAGATCCATACTGCATTTTATGAGGTAATAGTTCTCGGATGCCTCAAGACCGCTTCTTCCGTTGGTGGCATAGCCCAGAACATGGGCAAACTCTCTTCCATAAGGATAGACTCTTACCTCATCCCCGTTGGCATCCTCCTCGGAATAGGCAAGGACCGTGCCGTCTCCCGCGTAGATATTTCCTCTTTTGTTCTGAGTCGTCAGGATCTGCTGACGTGTGTTGTAATTGTTGTTCATCAGAACCTGTCTGTTTTTATAGGAATAAATGCCGATATATCCAAGCATCACAACAAAGATACCCACGTAGAACACAGTGAGTACCAGTATGGGATAAGAGCGTATTTTATTTTTCCTGCTGCTTTTTTCGTTTTCGTTCAAGAGCTTCATACCTCTCATCAGTTCTGATCATACATATGCCTTCTGCGATCATGATCATCATAATGGTCACAAGAACAGAGGATCCGCCGTAGCTTACAAGGGGAAGGGTTACTCCCGTAAGGGGAATGAACTTTGAGCCTCCTCCTATGGTAAGGAAGGTCTGGAAAATGTAGGCGACTCCGATGCCGCACACAATAAGTCTGTAGAATTTATCTTTTATGTAATAGCCCTCCTGCATGATCATCATAAAGGTGCTCACGCAGATAAGCGCCATGAGAATTGCAAATATAACACCCATCTCCTCTGCGATTGCAGAGAAAATAAAGTCCTGCTCAACATAGGGAATGGACTGTGGCGATCCGCCGTAAAGCCCTGCTCCGAACCATCCGCCGCTGCTGATGCCAAAAAGAGACTGTGACAGCTGATAGCCCGAATCCGCAATATCCCCAAAGGGATCTCTCCATGCGGATACCCTGACTCTTATATGACTAAAGAGCTTGTATGAAACCATGCTGGCTATGCCCCCAAAGGAAAGGCCCAGTATGAGATAGCCCACGTTGTCAGTTGAAATGTAGATCATGGCAAGATAGATCACAAAAAAGATAAGGGCGCTTCCCAGGTCCTTTGACAAAACAAGGATAATGACATGAAGTGCCGCAACGAGCGATAATAAAAACAGATGCAATATGTCCTCAGCCTTGTACAAGGCCCCCGCCATAAAGAACAAAAACAGTATCTTTACAACCTCCGAAGGCTGGAAGGTCACGCCTCCCAGAGTGTAGGTGATCTTGGATCCGTTTATGGCCGCACTTAAAATAAGCACCGCCCCAAGGAAAACAACTCCCACAAGAGCATAGATCCAGGTAAATTTTTTAAGGAAATTGAATCTGAAGATCATCTCCGGGATAAAAAATCCTATGACAAAGGACGCCGCAACGATAAAAAACTGCCTTACTGCTTTTCCATATGAAATCCTTGTAAGCATGATCATTCCTATCATCAAAAGCATACAGCTGTTATTTATAATCAGCCTGTTGCCCTCCGGATAGATGATATAGAACAATAGCAGCACCGATGCAAATATGATGATCTGGAACATGAAAAAGAACAGGTAAACGGGTTTGCCGGTCTTTGCTATTATCTGTACAAAACAGGATAGCTGAACCGCAAACATGCACACGATCTGCCTTATATAGATGCCCTTTCTCTTTTTCTCCGTGGTATACCTGAAGGTCATAAAGGCTTCCAGGGTATACAGGAAAAGAAACAGGGCGATCACGTATTTAGATAATTCCCTAACATACAATTCCATACTTTACTCCACACCCCGGGTAAAATGTCCCGTGGTATAGCTTGTTTTTTCAAAAATATCAAAAGGCTTTTCGCCCTTTAAAAGATCTGCATAAAACTCGTACACTTCACCGGCCCGCTTTCCTTTTTCAACGGTAAAGTCGATCCTGAAATATTCAAAAATCCCCATTTTCTGAATATCTGAAAGCTTTTTGTGAAGAGACGTGGGATGAGGATTCCAGATTGTGTTCATGCAGTTTCTGCAATCCGCGGTGATCTTGAGGTCATTCCCCATTCTGTCTGTAATAGTGAGGTTTTCTCTGTGAAGCTCTCCTCTTTTGCCGCTGCACTTATCCATGGTGAGCTTTACGCAGCCTGCGCTTATCATCATGGGAATGTGCCCGTAGATATTGTAGGAGCAGGGGATCTTTACATCCTTTTTATAGGCTTTTACAAGGTCTGCCCCCTCTGAAAGAGTAAGCTCGTAGGGCACCGAGATCTCTTTTATAAAGAAATCCCTATCCCTGTCATTGCAGGCAAGAAGCTCAAGTACTGCCTCTTTGTTCCAGTTATATACACCGTAGTCGGTGATGATATCTCCCTTGTATCCACTTTCCTTCAAAAATGAAAGCTGCTCAAGGTTTCTTACAAGGAGTCCTCCTATACCAAGCCCGGTGCATTTTTCCACAATATCTGAGATAAGCTTTATGCCGTCAAGGGCGGGATCATCCTCTTTTCTTGTTATAAAGGGAAGGGCCGCGTAAACGCTGCATTCATGAGCCGCAGCCTTTTCTATAAGAGCCTTTTCCTCAGAGCCCGCTCCAAGGATCAGAAGTCCGCTTAAAATAAGGGTCGAGGGATAGCCACAGCTGTCCGCAGCCTTTATCACGTCAAAAAGCTGATCCTTCGTATTTACAAGAACCTTTAATTTCCTTGTTCCTTTATTATCTGCCTTTTCGGAGGATTCATAAAGCTCCGCATCAAAACTTGCATCTACTCCTGCCACAGAGCCACATGTCGCCGCTAAGTCACCTGCCGCACCGGGAACCTGTGAAAGAAGCTCTTCCATCATCTTATCGCAGACTTCTCGCCTAAGCTCGTTAAGCTCGCTGACTGCAACAAATATCCCAAGTCCGGTTCCTTGGTCATCTATGCTGACCTTGATGTCCTTTGCTTCAAAAGGCGTATTTCCAAGCTTTTTAAGCTGCTTTTTAATGCTCTCCTCATCCATGGGGCGCTTGGAAGCGCTCTGAACAGCTGAGCCCACAGCCTCTTTGGTGTATTCTTTTCCATCTTTATCTGCCTTCATGGCAAGGTGCGCCGGTTCGCCAACAGTGAGCCTGCATTCCAGGTGGCAGTCAATCTTTAGCTCCGACCTTAAATACTTTTCCCTTACAGCTGATAAAACTTCCTCGGAAGTGCTGTTATAAGCAGGGGATGATACAGTCACCATGGTTTTTCCATTATGCCTGTGGTAGTAGCCGTCGCTGATTCCTGTTCTCTGATACAGGTTTTTCAGCATCTCCATATCTTCTTTGGAGACCTTGTACTCTCCCTCCGGCTGAGCATAGTACATATCGATATATTTCCTGTAAAGAGCTGTCACACCCGCAGAATACTCGGGCTTTTTCATCCTGCCCTCTATCTTGAAGGAATCGATTCCCGCTTCTATAAGCTCCGGGATCATGCCGATGGTGCTCATATCCTTAAGGCTTAAGGGGTAAACCTCTCCCTTGGAGTTCATAGTCTTGTAAGGAAGTCTGCAGGGCTGGGCGCATCGTCCTCTGTTTCCGCTCCTTCCGCCTATCATGCTGCTAAAAAGGCAGGCTCCGGAGTAGCAATAGCACATGGCGCCGTGGATAAATGCTTCAACCTCCACATCAGCCTTTTCTCTGATGTCTCTCATTTCCTGTAAAGAAAGTTCTCTTGCGGGAACAACTCTGCAGCAGCCAAGCTCTTTTAAAAGCTTCGCTCCGTATACGCCGGTAACGGTCTGCTGGGTGCTTGCATGAAGCTCGATCCCGGGAAATTCCCTTCCTATGAGTCTCATAACACCAAGGTCCTGAACTATAACACCATCAAGACCCTTTTCTGCATAGGGCACCATGAAATCATAAACCTGGCCAAACTCATTTTCTTTTACCAGGGTATTGACCGTCAGATATATTCTCTTGCCGTGGAGATGCGCATAAGAAACAGCGTCAAGGACCTGCTGGGTATCGAAATTGTCAGCATAGGCTCTTGCGCCGAATTTGGATCCGCCAAGATAAACGGCGTCGGCACCTGCATTGAATGCCCCCACCATTGTTTCGTAGCCCCCTGCGGGAGCAAGTAGTTCTACTTTTTTACTCATAATATTTTAAATGTGAAAAAAGGCCGTCCTTTTTCAGACAGCCTTTAGCGATCATTTCTTGTTTGAATTTCCTTTGACCTGTGTTTCAAGCTGTATGATCTTTTTTGAGGATTCATCAAGCTTGGTCTGGAGATTCTTGGAGTTTTTCTCGGTATTTTCAAGCTTAATCTGAGCGGTGATAAGCTCATGCTTGAGATCATAGAGTTCTTTTTCCTTTTCTCCAAGCTGCTCTTCCATCAGCTCGATCTGCTTTTTGGCCTTGAAATAGTCATCTGCGATGTTGAGCTGTAAAAGAACATTCTGAGTATCCAAGGGTTGTCTCTTAAAGCCGTCGATCTTGTTGTACTCAGCGATCTTGTTATTTATGTAAGAAGCCACCTTCTGAAGGTACTCCTCACTCTCATATCCGCTTAATGTAAATACCTTGCCGCCGATTATAACCTCGGTATCTGTTTTAGATGCCATGTTGGTTTCCCCCTAAATCTGCATGTGTAGAATAATTATATATCCTCAGATGTGGGCATTTCAAGCCCCAAATGAGAGTATGCGGTATCTGTAACGACTCTTCCCCTGGGGGTTCTGTTAATGAGTCCGTTTTTAATAAGATATGGTTCGTAAACATCCTCAATGGTGCCTGCATCCTCGCCTATGGCAGCCGCCAGAGTATCAAGTCCCACAGGGCCTCCCGCAAACTTGTTTATCATGGTAAGAAGGATGTTTCTGTCTGTATGGTCAAGTCCAAGCTTATCAACGTCCATAAGATCCAGTGCGGTATTGGCAACTTCTTCGGTGATCTTGCCGTCGTATTTAACCTGGGCAAAGTCCCTTACTCTTTTAAGTATCCTGTTGGCAAGTCTGGGCGTTCCGCGGCTTCTTTTGGCCATCTCCGCAGCGCCCTTTTCATCAACCTCAACTCCAAGGACTTTTGCAGACTGCATTATGATCTCCAAAAGCTCGTCCACATCATAAAACTCCATTCTGTGGATCATGCCGAAACGATCACGAAGAGGCGCAGAGAGCATTCCTGCTCTTGTGGTTGCTCCAATAAGAGTAAAGTGGGGAAGGTCAAGCCTTATGGATCTGGCTGTGGGTCCCTTTCCTATCATGATGTCGATGCAGTAATCCTCCATGGCGGGATAAAGAACTTCTTCCACCTGTCTGTTGAGTCTGTGGATCTCATCCACAAACAGAACATCTCCCTCCTGAAGGTTATTGAGTATGGCAGCCATGTCTCCCGGCTTTTCAATGGCAGGTCCGCTGGTTATCTTGATATTTACTCCCATCTCCGCTGCAATGATGGATGCAAGAGTGGTCTTACCAAGTCCGGGCGGTCCGTAGAAAAGAAGGTGGTCAAGACTGTCGCCTCTCTTTTTTGCGGCCTCAATGTAGATCTTGAGGCTTTCCTTTATTTTCTTTTGTCCTATATAGTTTTCAAGGCGTTTGGGACGAAGAGATCCTTCGATCTTTATGTCCTCCTGATTTGCCTGTGTATCCATCCCCCTGGCGGAAGTGGCTATCTTTCTTTTTTCCATATCCCTCAGAACATCTCCTTAAGAGCCAGCTTAAGCAGCATCTCTGTGTCCGATGCGGCAGCTTCGTTTTTGTTTATTACTTTTCTAAGAGCTTTTACAGAGTCGCTTCTGTTGTAGCCAAGAGCCACCAGTGCGGCAACCGCTTCATCCCTTGCACTGTTTTCTCCCTCATCGAGATCATCGGAAGCTATCGATACGCCTCCCGGCATAAGATCTTCAAAGGTCTTTATCTTGTCGCGAAGCTCAAGGGTTATCCTCTCAGCAGTCTTTTTGCCGATTCCCGGCGCCTTGGAGATAGCACCTGAGTCCCCTGCCATTATGGCAAATCTAAGATCATCGGGCGACATTACCGACAAAATGGAAAGACCTCCCTTGGGGCCTATGCCGCTGACTGTTATAAGCATTTTAAATAACTTCAATTCATCTCTTGATAAAAAGCCGTAGAGGGTAAAAGAG
>JAILOW010000153.1 GCA_024690635.1 Butyrivibrio sp. | reverse complement strand
CCTAGTCGCAAGAGCTCAACTGCCGTTGCGACCATCTCGTTCTTGACTACGTTGTAGTCTTTGAGCATACTGGGATGGAATGTTTCTTCCATTTCCCGCTTCTTGGACACAAGGTCCTTGAATTTTCGAGCAGTTTGTTCGTAATACTCATACGGATTTTTGGTCGATTCAAAATCCATTACAGACCCTCCTGTTAAACTGTATATGTAAATTAACTGTTACCTGTATTAAATATGGGAGAGCAATTTTCGACTTTTATTACTGCTTCATTAAAATGCCGACAAGGTCAGAAAGTTCTTCATATTCTGAAAGCGATTCAAGACGTTCTTTTGCAGTCTTTTCGCTGTCAACGCCTATCTTCATGGCGTTTATGTCGTACATCATGTTGATCCATCTCTGTACAACCTGGGTGAGCATTTTAATCGCGCTGTCGATATCTTCTCCGCTCTTTTCAGCTCCATCCAGATAATCAAGATGAAGCATTGTGCCCTTCTCATCATCTGATACAGGAATAGTGATATACAGAGGCTGCGCCTTTATTTTCTCGTTCTTAAAGCGAAGCTTGGCAACAAATGATGTCTTGTCATCATCACCCTTTTTCTGCATAAAAACGGTATTACCAAAGAGGTCCTCATAAATACAGATGCCGTTTTCCATAAGGGTATTCTTTTTAAGCATGATTGGTGTTTCCATTTCTGTACAGCTCCTTTACTTATTAGCAAACTTAAATGTAGAACCGCTCTTATCGGGAGAAAGGACAAGCTCTGCGTCGAATTTATTGCCTGCCTTACTCTTTAAGCCCTTGATCACACCCGTGGTTCCATTTTCAAAGAACGACTTAACCTGCCCGGGCGTAAGAGTCTTTCCTGCAACGCTAAGCCAAAGCTTAAAATCGCAGCCGCCACAGGATACTACTCTTCCGTTATCCTTGAGCTTGCCCCCACAGCAAGGGCATTTATACTCAACTTCTTTCTTTTCTCTTTGTACGAACTCTATCTTATGCTCTGAAAGGTTATATTTAAGAGCCTGCTCCCACTTTGTTGTGCCTTTCTTTAGCATTTTCTTTATTTCCTTGCCATCAAGCATCTCAAGGAACTCATCATCACTGATCTTGGAATCACAGATATTCCTAAATGCTCCAAAGTGACATCCTTCCTTATAATTAGAACAATAGAAGGACTTTTCACTGGAAATGATACTGCCTCCGCACTCGGGGCAGGTCCCTATTGTGCTCCTGCTTGAAGTCATGGATTTCATGGGAGTAGACCTGATATCGTCTATAAGCCTCTTTACATGGGCTTTCATACCGCTCTCAACATCTGCTCTTGTTGCCTTACCTGCTCTCACATCTTCAAGTTTAAGTTCCCACTCGCCGGTAAGGTCAACCTTACAGATGTCGCAGTCTTTGAGGTTTTCATATATAACCTTGCCCGCTTCCGTCGGTACAATGTATGTTGTTGACTTTTCCTTAGTCCTCATAAGGTATTTGTCTTTTGATATAAGTTCCTCAATGATATTAGCCCTTGTGGCAGGAGTGCCAATCTTAAGTTTCTTGCCAAGGCCTTTTAAGGATTTGTCATTAAGGAATTTATGAGGAGCCTCGCATACGGCTATAAGGTCAGCGTCTGTAAATCTCTTGGGACATGTGGTTGTCTTTGATGTCACTTCATATCCATCAATATCAAGACTGTCGCCAACTGTATGCATCGGGATCTCATTATCTGTAAATTTTGAGCCAAAGATTACAGAAAAACCAGGGTCTATAAGTGTCTTTCCCGTGCTCTTAAAGAGCTTGCCTGAAACATCAGAGATAAGAAGTCTCTTATTCTGTACAAGAGGGGGAAGAAAGATAGCAACAAAACGCTTTGCTATCATGGTGTAAATTTTCTGCTCGTCCGGAGAAAGCGTCGAAAAATCGGGCTTCATGGATGTAGGGACAAGAGCCGAGTGACCTGACTCTTTTAATTTTTCATCATTTACCCACTTTTTTGTATGCTTTACCTTCCCGATTGTAGTGCTGTCAATCCCTGAGATATAAGGTACAAGCTCAGGAACCGCAGATGCACTCTTAAGCATTGCTCCAAGACTTTCACCGCTTGAAAGATACTCACAATCAGTTCTCGGGTAACTCATAAGCTTCTTCTCATACAATGACTGGATTATTTCAAGCGTCTGAGCCGAACTGTAACCCATTTTTCCTGCATCAACCTGCGCCGTCGCAAGCTTATATAGTTTAGGCGCATAAGTCTCTACCTTTTTAGACTCAAAAACCTTAACGGTAGCGCTATTGGACAAAGAAGATATCACATCTTCTGCTTCTTCTTTTGTATCGAACCACACAAGACCTGCATTCTCGTCTTTTTCATCCTTTTCTTCCTCAGATGTAGGCTCCTCGTATAGAGCACCGCTAAAATCTTCCGAATAGTTAGCCTTAACTCCATAGCAGGTCTTAGGCACGAAGTTATTTATCTCATCTTCTCTCCTGCATACGATAGCCATGATAGGGGTCTTAACACGTCCGCAGGCTGCTCTGGCGCGCATCTGAAGCGTTGCAGCCCTTGATACGTTCATACCAAAGAGCCAGTCAGAATGCTGTCTTACATAAGCAGCTTCCAAGAGATTAACAAGCATAGGGTCGGAGTCGTCGTCCCTAAGATTTACAAGTGCGTCAAGGACCTTAGCCTCTGTTGTATCATTAGACCAATATCTTTTAATAGGAAGAGTATTTTTAAGTGCAGCAAGAACAATGCGGACAAGGAGCTGGCCTTCCTGGTCAGGATCTCCTGCATTGATGACAAAGTCATACTCTCCACTTGAAAGTTCTTTCTTTATAGCATCAAACCTTTCCTTGGCAGTAAGGAATTTACCTGTCTTTTTCTCGGGGATAACCTTATATTTCCATCCGCCGAGTTCATCAGGATAAATAGGAAGACTCTCCCACTCCCACTTTGTAAGGGACTCGTCGATCTCGTCCGGGTTCTTTAAAGTAAGGAGATGTCCTCTCTGCTCCATAAAAGTGATCTCATAAGGGATTTTGCTTTTATTTTTCTTGTATACTTCTTCGATTGTTCTTCGAAGGCTGGGTTTCTCTGCTATAAGTAAGGCTTTCTTCATATAGTAAACATCTCCTTTATCAAGTCTGAATTTATATCCTTTCATAACACAGTCGGGGCAAAACAAGTTTCCCCCGACCAAGCGTATTCTTTTCAAAAGCACATATCATTTATGCTTCCGATTTAATTATGGGATTTTTTAGAAGCTAACCACTTTTCTGTACAGCAAACATCCGCTCAAAGCATTATAAATGTCCTCTGTGCAAAGCGGGTCATTGGCAAGTTCAGCGAGCGTTTCTTCGATACTGAAAGGCTCATGATACACTCTCTTACTCTGCATGGCATCAAATATATCTGCCGAATGCACCATACTAATTAAGGCAGCAAGCTCTTTGGAAAGCATTCCGCAACCTTCTTTGAAATAAAGCTTTGGCTTGTCAAACCCATGATGATAAAGTACCGGCAAATAAATCTCTTTTGGGTCTCCAAGTTCTTTTAAAAGTCTGTAGCCATAAAAAGAATGCATATCCACTATATCGCGTTCAAGCTCTGTAAGCGCTTCGCTCTTTTTAATGATTCTGGAAGGGATATACATTTTACCAATATCGTGAACGTATCCGATTGTATAAGCCAGATCTTCATCAATACCTATTACGGGGGCAAGATACTTACAGATTTCTGCCACCCTTACGCTATGTGTTGCGGTCTCTTTGTCGAGTTGACCAAACAGACCTAAATACTTGTTTTTCATAATAAAAAATTACCTCCTCATTAAACCTATATAAAGTATGGGATATCTCTGGGCAAATAAATCCAGAAAATCAGGGTCTATTTTTCATTTCTGTACAGGATTATGATTGCAATTTAATAATCTGAAGGATTACCCATATTTATAATGTTGGAATGAATAATGGAGAAGGAGGTAAATAAATTGAAAACTTGGACAAAAAAAGGACCCGAAACATCCGTTGAAGAGGTATTTCTTCGCAACATCGGCGTTGCATCCTTAGATGATGTAAATAACTGGTTTAAGATGTCGTATGGCGGAAGCTATACTGTTGACAACCTTGATGAAGCTGCAAAACTTGCTCTTTCATTCAAGAATAAGCCCGTTAAAATCATCGGGGACTATGATGTTGATGGAACAACATCCACTTCTATCCTCTATCTTGCACTAAAGTCAATGGGGTTTAAGAATGTGTCCTATCGTATTCCTAAGAGATTTTCAGAAGGTTTTGGAATAAACCAGACGATTATCGATGAGGTTAACGAGGGGCTTATAATCACCTGCGACAATGGTATTGCACAGATAGATGCGATAAAAGCGGCAAAGGACAAGGGGCTTACAGTAATTATCCTTGACCACCACGAACCCGTTATTGAAGACGGAAAGGCAGTTTTGCCTGAAGCGGATATTATCGTTGACCCCAACGCTATTGCTGGATCCGCTGTCTTTAATGGGTATTGCGGTGCAGGACTTTGCTATAAGTTCGCAAGAGCCTTAGGCGTTAGCGGAGTGCTTCAAAAACAACTGCAGTCTCTCGCTGCTCTTGGTACAATCGCAGACGTCATGGAGCTTCGTGAAGAAAACTATGTGTTTGTAAGAAACGGTCTTAAATATCTTATGAACCCTGACACCACGACTCCCGGCGCTTACGCACTTGTATCAACCTTCAATCTTTCAAGGTTTCTCACTGCTCATGACGTTGCCTTTAAGCTTGGACCTGCTATCAATGCATGCTCAAGAATGAAGGATGACGGAGCCAAAGATGCCGTTGAACTTCTTACATTTACTGACTCATATCTCAAGGCTATTCCTATGGCCGAAGCGATAGTTAAAGTTAACGATGCAAGAAAGCTGAAAAAGGAAGAGGCAATAATTGCGGCAAATGCGTTTATCAATGATAACTGCATTATGGGAGACATCCCCATGGTAATCCGTATCGACAATACTCCCGAGGGAGTCATTGGCATTGTGGCAGGAAATGTATGCGAAGAATACGGTGTTCCTGCTATTGTTCTTGCCAAGACAGAAGAAGGTATTCTTAAGGGCTCTGCGAGGTCATGTGGTAATTATCACATGAAGAACAACCTTGACAAGGTCTCTTCTCTTCTTCTCAGATACGGCGGACATGAGGGCGCTGCAGGTCTTTCACTCCTTGAAGAAAACTATGAGGAGTTCTGCTCTAAAATCCAAGAAACGGGAGACGGTTTTATTCCCGATGAGGAAAAATCGTCAGACACAGTTTTTTATGACCTTGAGATCCAGGCGAGTCAGATCCCGGAAGTTATCACAGAACTTTCCAAATATGAGCCTTTTGGTAATGGGAACCCCGCTCCTGTGTTTAAGGTCACCAACTACTCTGTCAACCCCAAGGGCGGTAGCTTTATCAACAAAGTTACATCCAGCTATGACATCACTAAGCTTTACTACAAAAATGATGTTGTTGCTATTGGGTTCGATATGAGCAGCCAGTTTACCGAGGCTCCGAAGTCCGTATCGCTTGTTGGCACACTTTCCGATAACTATTTTAACGGTAAGACTACCCATCAGTGCGAATTTGTTGACTTTAAACTCGATAAGCTGGACAGAGTCCAGACACCACTTGCTGCCAAGTTGCAGCAGATGGCAATGCTTACCTAAAGAAAATGGAGAGATATTCTCTCCATTTTTTATTGCGTAAGTATATTAAATATTAAAAATATAAATAATAGTACGGAAATGATGCTCTCTCCTACATAATAGAAATCCAAAATGTCCGCCAATCAACATTTTAAAATAATATCTTTCAAATTTGTAAATATATTTAATATA
>JAILOW010000121.1 GCA_024690635.1 Butyrivibrio sp. | reverse complement strand
TCAAGATCAGCTTCTTACTATGAGTCAGGTATCGGCCGCGGAATGGGATTCAGAGATTCTTGTCAGGATCTTCTTGGTTTCGTACACCTTATCCCCGACAGAGCAAGACAGCGTATCATTGATATCGCTTCAACTCAGTTCCAGGACGGATCCGCATATCACCAGTATCAGCCCCTTACCAAGAAGGGTAACTCCGATATCGGTTCCGGTTTCAATGATGATCCTCTCTGGCTCATCGGCGGAACCAGCGCATACATCAGAGAGACAGGAGATCTCTCCATCTTAAAAGAGATCGTTCCTTTTGATAACGACATGAGCGTTGCTCAGACACTTATGGAGCACCTTAAGCGTTCATTCAACTTTACAGCAACACACAAGGGACCTCACGGACTTCCTCTTATCGGCCGTGCAGACTGGAATGACTGTCTGAACCTCAACTGCTTCTCAGAGCATCCCGGCGAGTCCTTCCAGACCTTCGGACCTTCAGAAGGACCTGTTGCAGAATCTGTATTCATCGCAGGTATGTTTGTAAAGTACGGCGAAGAGTATGCACAGCTTGCTGAGCTCCTTGGTGACGATGCCGAGGCAAAGAGAGCAAGAGAAGAAGTTAAGAAAGTTTACGACGCAGCTTGTGATGCAGGTTGGGACGGAGACTGGTTCGTAAGAGCATATGACGCTTACGGCAACAAGGTTGGTTCAAAAGAGTGTGAGGAAGGTCAGATCTTCATCGAGCCTCAGGGCTTCTGCGTACTTGCAGGAATCGGTGTTGAAGAGGGTCTTGCAGAAAAGGCACTTAAGAGCGTAAAAGAAAAGCTTGATACCAAGTACGGCATTATGATACTTCAGCCTGCTTACACCAAGTATCACCTTGAACTTGGTGAAGTCAGCTCATATCCTCCGGGATCCAAAGAGAATGCAGGTATCTTCTGCCCCAACAACCCTTGGGTATCAATTGCCGAGACAGTTCTCGGTCACGGCGACAGAGCTTTCGAGATCTACAAAAAGACATGTCCCGCTTATATCGAGGACATCAGTGATATTCACTGCACTGAGCCTTATGTATATTCACAGATGGTTGCAGGTGCTGATGCCAAGTTCTTCGGACAGGGCAAAAACAGCTGGCTCACAGGTACAGCTGCATGGACATTCGTAAATATCTCCCAGTACATCCTGGGTGTATATCCCACTCATAAGGGACTGTCCATCAATCCTTGCGTACCCGCAGATTTCGGCGATTTCAAGATCACCAGAAAATACCGCGGAGCAACCTACAACATCAGTGTTCAGCAGAAGAGTGCTCAGAAGGGCATCTCCAAGCTCACTGTAAACGGTAAAGAGATTGAAGGAAACATCATTCCTTACGAAGAAGGCGTAAAAGAGTACACCGTGGAAGCAGTGCTCGGATAAATTGGTTGTTGATTACAACGCAAAAGCTCCGGCGGATTTTCCGTCGGAGCTTTTGTAATGCGGCAAAAATTAATGCATATAAAAAGCGCAGGATGAAAAATCCTGCGCTTTAAACTTCTGAATTATCAGTTTTTCTTTTCGTCTTTCTTGGACTTGTCGTCTTTCTTTTCCTCAGACTTTTCTTCCTCAGCCTTCTTTTCTTCAGCTGCCTTGTCGGCTGCTGCTCTTTCCTTGGCAACTTCTGCAGAATTCTTGTCAAGGCCCGTCATCTCACACTTGCCCTGGAATACGGCATTCTCATCAATGATGATGCCCTTGCAGGTGATATCGCCGATGATCCTGCCGGTATCGCTGATCTCAACCTTGCCCTGGGGTACTGCAACATTTCCCTCAATAGAGCCTGCTGCGTATACATTAAGCGCTGATACTGTTCCTATTACTCTGCCCTCCTGTCCTACAATGAGGGCTCCGCTGATGGTAACGTTTCCTTTTACGGTTCCGTCAATCCTTGTGGAATCCTTGGTGGTAAGGGGGCCATCCAAAAAGGCGCCGGGGCCGATGATGGTTCCTACCTGCTCAAGAGAAGCGTCAAATGTTACATCAGTTTTCTTTCCGAACATTACTAATCCTCCGTTATCCGTTGATCTCGATCATTTCTTCGGGATCAATGTACTGGTCATTTTGTTGGATCTGGAATCCAAGCGTTTTGTTGTTATCGGCAATTACAAAGATGATATCTCCTCTGTCGATCTGCGCTCCCTCGGATACAAGAGGATCTCCTGCATTGCGGTAGCTTGAAATATATCCGTTGCCGTGGTCAATGGTAACAAGGTTACCAAGTTTTACATCCGTTGTTACTGTCAGGACTGTTCCGCTTCCTGCTGCTATTACACTGTTTCCTTCAGATGCTTCCAACAGGACTATGGGATTACCTGTGGCGGTGTCCTTGTTGTCTTCTGTCAGTTTGGTGATCGAGGTCTCATTGGGATCATCCACAGCCGCAGTCATAGACGCGGTTCCTGTGAGAGGAAAACCGGAAGGAATAGCATTTGATTCTGCCTCCTCCGCAGATATCTGTTCATCCTCAAGTCTCTGATTAAGAGCTGCACTCAGCTGCTGCACCTTGGTCTCAAGTTCGTCATTTGATGCCTCAAGAGTACTGCTGCTGGTGATGAGTTCATCGATCTGTTTCTTTTGATCACTTTCCACAGCCTTAAGACTCTTTATTGTGATCACCGAATAAATAATGTAACAAATTATGATCAGAGCTACGACAAATGCCGTATATGCCAGCAACTGAGTCTTGAAATGATTTAAGTGAAGTCTCTTCGTGCTGCCGTCTGAATCACCGGATATAACCATAAAAGTATAATGCCTTTTATGTCTGTGCTTTCTGGGCTTAATATCTGTGCTCATATTCACCTCCGACTAACAAGTTATTTTATCAAATTGTTACAAATAGTGCAATATTTGCGGAATTGCATAAAAAAACAGACCTGAGAAAACTCAGGCCCGTTTACAGGTCTCATCAGTCTGTCATTCTGTTGAACACAAGCTCATAGCCATCGTCGCCATAGTTCAGGGATCTGTTCACCCTGCTGATGGTTGCGGTGGATGCGCCGGTCTTTTCCGCGATCTCAAGATAAGTCTTTTTATCTCTGAGCATGGTAGCAACTTCAAATCTCTGTGAAAGAGAAAGAAGCTCGTTCACTGTACACAGATCCTCAAAAAAGCTGTAGCACTCTTCCTTGTTCTGCAGAGTGAGAATCGCACCAAAGAGGTGGTCTACCGCATCTGTCCTGATTTTTTTGTTCATTCCTTTATTTCCCTCCAAGTAAATATCATGAGCCATTAAGATTAACAATATAACGTTAAAATTACTTTCATGCGAGAATATTTTATCACGGTAAACTTTTAAAGTAAAGTGGCTGAAATCTATTGATTTTTTCTTTACTTTTGCTATTTACTGTGCTATTGTAAATATGTTGTCATAGACAACAGAACGATTATTTTTTTATTTTTGTGGAGGTAGCACGATGAACAAAGGTACTGTTAAGTGGTTCAACAACCAGAAGGGTTACGGCTTCATCTCTGACGAGGCTGGAAATGATGTATTCGTACATTATTCAGGACTCAACATGGAAGGTTTCAAGTCTCTCGAAGAGGGCGCTTCTGTTGAGTACGATGTAATCCAGGGCGAAAAGGGACCTCAGGCCGTAAACGTAAACAAGCTTTGATTATCGGCAATTGAAGCATTTAATCAGACTACAAAGTGCCTTATTCTAAAATAGATTTATTTTGAATTCGCAAGATTGTAACAATGATTAATCATGAAAGCCATCTGAC
>JAILOW010000106.1 GCA_024690635.1 Butyrivibrio sp. | reverse complement strand
ACCGTAACCGTGAAACAATATGACAAGCGGCATTTTGTCACTGCCATCCGGCACATATAGCTGATAATCAAAGGAAATATCGCCCTTCACATGAATCTGCGTAAAGGTCCCTACAGCATCTTTGCCTATTGCAAAGCCGCTTTGGCAGCCTGTGATCATCAATATTATTATAGTAAAAAGAATGGTCAGCCTGCGCCCTGCATGATTTCCCACAACAAATCCCCCATAAAGCTGCATATATTGCGTATTTTAATGTTTGCTTTCGCAATTATTAGTATAGCAGAAGCCACTTTCGCCTCCATAGCTTTTTTATATTCAGTTAATAGGTTTTTTGCGGGAGTATGATATACTGAAAAGATACAAAGCACGTATATTTTTCTAATTTTTTAGGTGAAAAACTATGGAAAAAAAAGAATTTGATAAAGAACAACAGCATCTGACCAAAACCTATAACAAGCTTTTGGAAATGAAAAAAGACCTTGAAGGTCAGATTGCCGCCCTTGACGAAAAGGCTCTTGACGATAAAAACGATATCCGCGACAACATCAGATTTGACTACGCCGACTCTGAGACAACCATGGAAACTCTTGCAGAGATCGAAGTCTGGAACCGCTATATTGACACATATAACGTAGAAAGCAGCTCTCTCGGCAATCGCCTTCGCACAGTAAAAAAACTACTTGAAGCGCCCTATTTTGCCAAAATATGCCTGCAGTTTGACCCTTCGGAGGAACCGGAAAACTACTATATAGGCCGCGCCGCAGTATCAGAGAATGGATACGATCAGATGGTTGTGGACTGGAGGTCTCCGATCGCCGAAGTTTATTACAATCAGGACATGGGTCACACCCACTACACCGTAGATGACAGACAGATTCCTGTGGATCTGCAGCTTCGCCGTCAGTTTGATCTTAAAAAGAATGAGCTGGTTTCCTATTTCGATACCCAGATTGCCATTGAGGACCCGATGCTTCTGCAATCTCTTTCCCAGACACGTTCTGACAAAATGCAGGCCATCACCGCCACCATTCAAAAGGAACAAAACATCGTCATCCGCTATCCTGACGTACCCGTTCTTCTTGTAAACGGTATTGCGGGAAGTGGTAAGACTTCTGTTCTCCTGCAGCGCATTGCATATCTCTTTTACCAGAAAAGAAAGACCCTTCGCCCTGATCAGGTTTGCCTTATGACTTTAAATCCGGTATTCCGCGACTATATTGATAACGTACTTCCGGATCTTGGCGAAACCAATCCCCTGACCATCACATGGCATGAATTTCTGAATATGGTGGGCGTGCCTTTCGTTGATAACGAATATGACTACACAACTGCAAAGAGCCTTCAAAAGATACATGACACTCTTCCAACCCTCACGCCGGAAGCTGAAGATTTCTTTGATATTACTCAAAAAGGCACACTTGTAATGACGAAAAACGAGGTTCTTGGCGTCATAAAACACTTTAGCCAGTTCCCCATGGGTTCACGTCTTATCCAGATCGCAGCTGATGAATTGGAAGTGCGGGCGAAGAATACTCTCCACAACATGGATGATAACAATATGGAAGAAACAGACAGCGTTGCCGGCTCGGAATCAGCAGAAAATAAGCGTATTGAAAATGATTTCGGTGGCGCTCTTCGCACCATCAGGCACTGCGGATTTGTTAACGTGCTTCACGTAGCGCAGCGCATTCTTGGAACAGATCATATTACCGCAGCAGAATGGCTTTTCACCAAAATGAAGCTCACAGGGCTTTGCGACCGTAACATGCGTTATGTTATGGTGGACGAAGTTCAGGATTACACAGCTGCTCAGATGATGATATTTAGGAAGTATTTTCCAAATGCCCGTTTTATGCTGCTGGGAGATGAAAACCAGGCTATTAGGGAAGGAACAGTTACATTTAAAGAAATTGAGGAAATGGCCACCGCTGATGGAAAAGAATTTGCTATTCTGCCCCTCATGACCAGCTACCGAAGTTCTCCCGAGATCACAGACATCTTTGCTTCTCTTCTTCCGGCCAAAGAACAGATGCTTGTTTCATCGGTTCAACGCCCGGGCGAAAAGGTTACGGTAAAAAACTTCAAAAAGGAAAAAGAATATTATTCAGAACTAAAAAAACTCATTAAGGAGTTTGGTGAAAAAGAAGGTCTGACCGCTGTTATCTGCAAAGATCAGTACAGACTGGAAAAGATAAGTGATGGACTTGGAAAATCCGCTCCCAGTAGGGTAACCGGAATGGATGCTCTTCCAAAATCCGGCGCATTCCTTATAGAATTGCCTTTGGCAAAGGGTCTGGAATTTGACCATGTAATTCTGGCAGATGCGGACTGCGATGCATATCCTGATGACAAACTGGGAAGGCATTGCCTGTATACCGCAATGTCCCGTGCAACTCAGCATCTGGCTATACTTTCTGTGGGCGAACCGGCAGCTAAAGTAAAAAATCTCAAATAAAGCAAATAACTAATGGGCCTGTGAAACTGATTCACAAGCCCATTTCATATTAATATCCGTCATATTCATCGTAATCTTCAATCTGCTGCGCCGGTCTCTTTTTCTTCTTTTTACAATGCTTTATCATCCAGATCAGATGAACTGCGAATATGCACAGTAGCATGAACAGATGGGTATAGAAAATTCCTACGATATAGTAATTTCTCTCAAGCAAAAATCCCATACCAAACCCAAACATGCACAAAAGACCGGTAAGTATCAGACTAAGAAGCATGTACGGAAGATTGAAAAACATATTTTTAAGCGCTCCCAGAAAATCCTTGAAAGAAGCATCAAAATATACAAATCTTCCCACCATAAGCCCAAAATAGTACATCATTACAGGGCTGTACTGGCTCTCATCACCGATCAGGTTAAGATACATCAAAAGGATTATCACATAGAACATCGCCAGCATTCTCATGGTGGCACGTTCTTCTTTTGAAAGCTTCGTAAGCGGGATCAAAAGTGAATCCAGAAAAGTATTAATAACACAGGAAAGACAGATCAGAAACAGTAGTACAAAATCCTTGCTGTCAGTCCACAAATTAACAAGATTCTGCTCTGCCGGTGTAAGCGCTCCGGCGACTCCCGACTGAACAAGAGAATAAACATGATTGATGATCACATAAGCACAGGAAAAGGACATAACGGAGGTCCCTGCTATTATCATCTCAAAAAATCTTTGGGCTTTGTCCTCAAAAGCGCTTTCCAGTGCCAATTGCCTTGCTCTTTTTGGCAGGTCTTTTTCCACAAAAAACTGTGCCACAAAAAATATAAGTAACAGGCCAATACCCATTCCCGCTAGTGTAACAAGAAAAAATATAATCTTTTTAAAGAACGTAAAATCCGGATTTAAGTATGCTTCTATAGTCATGTCTTTTTTCCTCTTTTACTTCACAATAAAAAAGGGACCCTTGCGGATCCCTTTTGTCGATCATCATTTTCTGCGATCCTCTTTCATTGTCTCCTGACCGCTGGCTTTGATCATCTTTATCCCCTCGATGGCAACCTGATAAACCATTGCCATCTCTCTGGACGCAGGATCTGTATAACTGCATTTATTCTTAAGGCTGCTAAAATATGCCTCTGCTTTCTCAATTACAGGCTTTGTGATCATGATACCATCACAGTATAATGTTCCTGTCTGTGCGTCATATCTTGAATCTGTGTATTTTGTCTGCGCGAAATCTCCTGCTCCCAAAGATGCTGCAAGCTGATTGATAAGTTCTCCTCTGTCTGCCATTCTTAACTCCTTCTAAATAAATCTACAACTATATATTCTATAACATGCTGTCAAGCCCCACATCATCCGATTATTTATCAACGAAAAAGTGAAAACTATTTTTGTCTGTCCGGTTTTCGCTTTTTAGCTGATCACCATAATTCCATGCCATTACATCATAACATATTGGGAATGTAATGAGGTTATGTTTTATGTCCTTCATCTCGTTCTCTAAGATTCTTCATAATAAATTTGTATAGTCCCAGAGAAAGAACTCCTGCGGTGAACCAGGCGGTCGCATCTCCCGCAACAGCCAGGGCATAGCTTCCTATAGCCATAGAAATGAAAGCTGTGGCAAGTCTTGCAAGAAGCTCCATTATGCCAAGAGCCAGTGCTGTTTTACCGTATCCGCAGGCCTGCATGGCATTTCTGTATATAAAGATCATCGCTAGAGGAATATAAAAGGGGATCGATACATAAATGTAGGTTCTTGAATATGGAAGATACTGCGAAAGATCCACATTTGCATCGAAAAACATCCCTATTACAATGGGTAAAAGAGCCACACTGAGAGCAGCATTTAGTACAGAATAAACTGCCGAAATCTTCAGAGCGTCTCTAGTTCCCTGCTCAACTCTGTCAAGATTGCCGTAGCCGTAGTTTTGTCCCACATAAGCAGCCATGGTCTGACCTATTGAAGGCATTCCTGCAGTCATCAGGTTTATTACTTTTCCTGCCGCCGTAAAACCACCCACAGCTACTGAACCGTATATGTTGATAGATGACTGCATCACCATCGTTCCCGAAGCTGTTATTCCGAATTGGAGCGCCATGGGGATTCCGATGTTGAGCTGCATCAAGGAATATTTTTTATCAAGATGAAAATCTCCTCGCCTGGGGCGAAGTACAGCCACTTTTCTGACTATATATATCATACAGAGTACCGCAGAAGCGGCCTGAGACAGGTCAGTTGCCAGCGCTGCGCCAAAGGTTCCAAGCCTGAATGCAATTATGAAAACAAGGTCCAGAACTATATTCAAAGATGCCGAGAATATTAAAAAGTATAGCGGCGTTCTGCTGTTTCCTATAGCACGAAGAGACGCAGCTAGAAGATTGTAGCCGATAAGGGCTATGCTACCCGCACAAATGGTTGAAATATATGCATACGCATCATCATAAATATCCGCCGGAGTATTCATAAGCTTTAAGAGCGGGTGCATTACGGAAAGGGATATGGCGGTTATGACAAGAGTACTTATTATACCCAAAAGAATGGCATTAACAAACGCTCTTCTCGTGCCCTCATCATCGCCGGCTCCGTACCTCTGGCTTATGAGCACCGTATATCCGGTTGTCATACCATTGGCAAGTCCCATGATCAAAAACATAATGGTTCCTGTAGATCCAACTGCAGCAAGTGCTCCGGGACTTACAAACCTGCCAACTATAACAGTATCCACCATATTGTAGAACTGCTGAAATATGAAACCTAAAAAGATAGGTATCACAAACTTTATAAGGAGCGTCAAAGGGCGCCCACTGGTCATTTTTGACTCCATTTATTACGCCTTCCCGATTTGAACTCTTCCCCTCTTTAAAGATATCAATCGATATTATATTTTACTTTTTCTTCTTCTGTGAGCTGAGCATTTGGGAATTGTTTTTTTGCCTCCTGCTGAAGCTGTTTGTAATCTTTATAGTAAGTTCTTTTTATGGCGGTCTTATCACTGTTTAGAAGAAAAGATCCGTTGCTCTTTATATAGAACATACCATCACTTACTCTGGCTACACATCCATAGCTTTCCGTTTCATACAAAAGAAGCCCATAACCCGTGAACAGAGCTATCTTGCCATTTTGATCATCACAGTCTATGGCCTGAACCATTCCACTGGTATCGGTAATATTCTGAATTACCTTATTTTTCATATCCCAGAATCTGATCCTGTAGTCATCCCCCTGCATCACCAGATGCGTTCCATCATCAGTAATATCCACGAAGGCCTTACTATAGGTCTGAAGCGGGATCTCGGCATATGTACTCATGGATCCGGTGTCCACAACTCTGACAAAGCCGTCACGGCAACAGATAGCAACGTACTTACCATCTTTGGAAATCGACATAAAACTGTTATCCAATACTGTAGAAACAGTCCTAAGCCTGTCGTCCTTAAATTCCTTTTGATCCCCGTTCATATCAAGAGCATACAGGTTGCAGGTAAGCTCCGATATGTAGAGCGTTTTCTTATCCGGTGAAAGAAGTATATCCAATATAAGATGCTCGGAATCCGCTGCCAGTATCTGCTCTTTGGTGTTCAGATCAACAACGACTATTCCCCTTGAGCTCCAGAACACTCCAATTTCTCCGTCGGCAGAAATCCTTCCGTTAAAAGAAGTAGATCCCAGGTTATAGCTTTCCATAGCTATGCTCTCTTTGGTCTTCTCATAAGGATTCACGATCCACAGCTTATTCCTATCCTGAATAAAAGCCTTCTTTCCGGTAAGTTTCATTACAGTAAAGAGCTCTCCATTTTCCATGGTATATAACTCTTTACCTTCCTTATCGTAAAAATACAGCTTGGTAAACTCCTCCGAAGGCCTCTCTACGAAGTATTCTCCATCGTCCGAAAGCCCCACAGGTGAACGCTTCTCATCAAAAGAAAGAAACTCCTCCAGATCAGGAGCTGCGTGCCAGGATGCCACGTGCAGTTCGGGAGATGAATATGAATCCAACACAATCTGTCCGTTCAAAGCAACAGCGCTTCTGATCGAGCAGGCAGTATCAAAGGCAGCTTCCTGATAAAAACGTCCTGTAGAAAAATCTATGTAGTCGATTCCTCCACCACTGTAACCCACTCTTCCAAACTGGCTGTGTTCATTAAGGATCAGCATCGTACAGTCGTCCGAAAGATTAAACTGCGTCACAATATTTCCGGTATTCTCATCAAGAGTAAAGGCATTTGTTTCTATCGCAAATACTATCTCTTTCTTTTCTTCACCATTATTGTTAAAAGTATGAGCCCTGGCGTTTGCAGAAAAAGTCATTGTCTGTTTTATCTGAAGATCAAGCTTTTGGGCCCAGATACGACTTCCCTTTTCGTCAAAAAGCTCTGCAACTGTATCATGCACACCTTCATCATAAAGAGTATTGTTGCAGCTCACGGCAAAGATATTACCACCAGGTGTGATGGTGTAATCAAGCATATACCCCAATGACAGTCTTATGTCCTGAAAAGAATCTTTTTCAAGATCCACAACCGTAAGATTGGTCTGCTTTTCTTCTTCGTTATAATGACCCACAGCATACTTGCCGTGTGCGGAATGATATTTCCCGTTATCTCTAAGGGACGCTCCCGTAGTATTTTCATAAGAAGTTATCGCTTTTCCGGTTTTAGGATCAAAAACAAAAATATGATCCCAACAGACAACCAAAAGTCGTCCCTCTTTGGGCGCCACCCTGCACTGACGTATATTATCCTCGAAGTCCAGACTGTAAATTACTTTTCCGTCATAGTCATATTTTGTCACAGCATTCAGAGACGCCACATATATTCCGTCTACATCAGCATCTGCACTTACAACATCTTCGTAACTGTCGTACCTGCCTATCTGGGGCTCCACTGTAGCCATACGCTCCCAGGTCTTTGTATTCCAGACGTACACGCGGTCACTGTTATCTATGGTAACCAGTTTTTCGCCCATGTCTGCGGCAACAGTCTTATGGACCGGAATGTCATGCTCGAGAGTTCTGTCAAAAGTAAGGCCTGTGGCACATTCATATGCATAAAGTGACTCCGCCAGGGCATACTCTGAATCCGCCACATACGGTCTGTCATCAGTTTCCGTTGGCAGTCCCTCCATTGCAACCAATACAGCATCTTCCCTGTTTCCCTGCTCTAATAGCTGCAAAGATTCCTGTGCATAGAACCTTGACTGATTCTCCTGATTTTTGCGAAACTGCAGGGTCACTTCCTCTGCAAGTTGCGATTTTTCATCTGCAAGCTGAGACTTTTCATTTGCCAGTCTGGTCATCTTGCCTGCTACATTGGCATTATAGATACCAAAAGCCGCGCCCACCAAAGCCACTACAGATGCCGCCACAGACGCTATGGTGACGGTTCTTTTGATGATACGTTCTCTGTGTCGCTGCCTAAGCTCATCATATGTGCAGCCTATTACAGGGGCTGCAAGCCTAAGAAGTTCGGTCTTAAGCTTTGTATCTCTTTCCTTTTTATCTGATCCTCTTACATCTGCCGCAAGCGGCTCAATGGCATTACCCTCCTCGTCCTGCAAAAGCTGCCACGGAAAGCTCTCATTCGGCTCTCCCTCCACAAGGACTGCAAGAACATGATCCCTATCATGCAATTCGATAAAGGTCTCTATTTCCTTGCAAACCCAGTAAGACTTAGGTGTTCTGGGAGAACAGATAACTATAAGATATTCTGATTCCGCAAGTGCAGAGGAAATATTGTCTCCAAGATCACTTCCGATGGGAAGTTCTTCCTGGTCTCTGAACACCCTTCCCATCCTCTTTTTCCCGGTCTTTTTCTTTACAGCTGCCGGTATCTTGTATGTCTCAAGGCCTGTATGGACCTTCTTTGCAATCTCCATATCCAAAGGAGAATGTCTGTAGCTTATAAATGCATCGTACTTCATTTCTTGTAAATCAATCCTTAATATATGTCTTTTCAAATATTTCTCTGGCGATCACATAAACATCCGAAGGATCATCCACTCTGGCGGCAAGGTAATCCCCTTCTTTTCCAAGGTAATACTTGTCCGGATCCCATCTTGTAAACACTTTGACTCTGTGATCCAGTTCCCTTGCGTATATTCCCCCGCCTCCGGCTGCCACACAGCTCCTTGCACATGGCAACAGAGGAACTCTCTCCGCCGTAGCATGATTCATAACAGAAGGCGCATACTCCCCCGGGAAAACATACACTTCGTCAGACAGCCTGTATGAAGCCCGGAATTTGTCCTCGTTTATGGGATATATCTCACCGTTTACGCCTATTATGATATATGTGTCATCTCCGATCACGACATCAACGTCACCTTCAAGAGTTCTGATCATCACCTTATTTCCAACTGTTGCAAGATCTGAAGCCTTGACGTACCCCACATTGACCTCGCGTTTCACATAGTGATCAAGCGCAGAAACATCCTCGCTGTATTCTCCGGCGTATATTACCTCAGAAGTTTCAAAGTAGGCCTTCATCCTGTCATTTAAGAACTTTTCAAGGACATCCGCCTCATACGAGATTCCGGCTTTTTCCAAAAGATCCTTTTTCAAAAGACCTCCCGCCTTTACCAGATGTCCTCCGCCTCCTCCGTATCCTTCTGTCAAAAACGCCGCCAGTTCACTGGCTTTCACTTCTTTAACGCAGCTCCTCACGGAAAGCTTGATCCCAAAAGGCAGGATACTGTAAACCAGACAGGTATCTATACTGTCCACTTCAAGCATCATGTCGCTTATAAGCCCCAGAATATTGGGATCACATGGCTTCGCCGCCACTATGGAATACGATCTTTCCTCGTTATAACGGGCATGTTTAAGAGCATCTCCCGCGATCACCATTTCTTCTCTGGTAAGATTAGAATTCCTGAAAAGAACTATATCTGTCTGCCTGGGTTTGGCATAATCCCTAAGATCCTTATCCGAAGGATGTGATATTTCCTCGAATCCGCCCGTGTCTGTCATAAGACCGTAGTACAATGCAGTGGACAGATCCTCATGATCATTTATATCTATCCCCTCTTCCTGCAAAAGCTCATAAATGATGGTCGAACAGGAACCGTAATTGCTCCTTACCTCAGAAAGCTCCGGAAGGCTTCCGGACACCTGATGGTGATCTATCACAGCAACTGTTGCGGCATCAAACCTTGAAACATTGCTTTCACCATACTGGCAATCCACAGTTACCAAAAGTTCCGGCTCTGCAAGCTCCGTTACATATTCCACAGGAATAGCCAAATTCTCGATCATAAGAACAAGATTGCTCTTTTCCACCGGTTTACGCCCTGAATATATAAATCTGGACTGCCTGCCATGACTGTCCAGATACCATTTAACAGCAAATCCGGATGCTAAAGCATCAGCATCCGGATTGTCATGACACTGGATCACTATATTGTTGTAATTAAGCAGCTCTTTTAGCTTCAACTCTTTTCCCTCCGGAAACATGCAAAAAGCGAGATTTTTACTGTAAACAACAACAAAATGATACACTATTTGTCACTGATTGTCTTGGCTATTTTTACCCCTCAAATTCCTTTGCCACATCCTTAAGAAGTGATCTGATCTCAAGATGCTGAGGGCATACGGCTTCGCAGCCTCCGCATTCAATGCAGGCACTGGCTGCACCGTTATCTGCGGCTGTAAGTGCCTCTTTGTAATATTTTTTCTGGTCTTTGTCTCCAAATACTTTTCCGGTATTAAATGCCGCAAACATCTCAGGGATCATGATGTTCATAGGGCAGTGATTCTGCTCGACGCAATAGTGGCAAGCCGTACAGGGAATAACCTCCAAGCCCTTATAGATTGCAGTAACCTTGGCAATTGCCCCCACTTCCGCTTCCGTAAGAGGCTTAAAATCTTTCATAAAGGATACATTATCCTTCATCTGTGCCATATCGCTCATACCGGAAAGAACTATCCTGATTCCCTCCTGGCTGGCAGCAAACTTGATGGCATATCCTGCCGCTGAGAGGTCGCTGTCCATCTCGTCATACACCTTCTGCGCCTCGGCAGGAAGCTGAACAAGACTGCCTCCTTTTACCGGCTCCATGACTATCATGGGTTTATTATGTTTTCTGCAGACCTCGTAGCACTTACGACTCTGCACTCCGGGATCCTCATAATCCACATAATTGAACTGTATCTGAACGATCTCCACGTCGGGATAAGTCGTAAGGATCTCATCCAACACTTCAGCGCTGTCGTGGAAAGAAAGACCCACATGCTTGATCTTGCCTTCCTCTTTTAATTTAAATGCTGTTTCGTATGCTCTGCATTCCTTATACTGCTGAAAATTTCTGGCATTCTGCGCATGCATTAAATAAAAATCGAAATACTCAACGCCACACGCCTCAAGCTGGCTCTGGAAGAAGGGTCTGATATCCTCTTCCTTATGGAAATAAGAATCCGACAGCTTGTTTGTCAAAAGAAATTTTTCTCTGGGATATCTGTCCGATACAGCGATCTTTATTGCCTTCTCGGATTTACCGTCAATATAACCGTGCGCAGTATCAAAATAGTTGAATCCGTTCTCAATAAAATAGTCCGTCATCTCTTTGAACTGCTCGATATCAACCTCCGATCCGATCATCGGAAGCCTCATGCACCCAAAGCCGAAAAAAGTTTTAATTTCGGGAAAAGAATTGTCCATAAGTTAGCCCTCCATACCTTGCGTGGGTGCGCAGCGCCATGTAACATTGCTCAACGGTTGCGCACAATAATATTCCGCCAAATCTACCTGTTTGACTATTCTAACACATCAAAAATACGCGGTAAATACGTAAAAACTTCTAAATTTCCAAATACTCAGATGGCAATTCTCCAGGTGCAGGCATTGGTATCAAAATACAGCCTCACTGTCCTGTACATATCAAGAATAAGGACTCTGCACTCATACACCCTGTCTCTGCTGCATACGGTGATACCATCAGGGGTCGTATAGACATCACTTCGAAAAAGCTGTCTGTAACCCTTGATGGTATATGCCTCGTATACCCCATCCTCATTCATAAGTCTGAATCGCATGGGAATAACACTGCCGTCCGACTTGTGTTCACATATAACATCAACATTATCTATAACCCTGCTCATAACACCTGCTCCTATCAGTGTAACAAGATTATAGAACATTTGTTCGATTTTGTAAACCGTAATCTTATCTTCCTTAATCTTTCACTTTAATTATGGTATTATTAATGTGTTGTATTGTTGTTTTTTTCTTGGGAGATAAAATGACAGAACACAAAAAGCCTCTTAAAAGAAGCATATTTATCGGGTGCTCTATCTTCATTGCCTTACTTTGTCTAATCCTCAGCGTGATCACCTACACCAACTACACAAGAGCTCTTTATCATGCCTGTGAGAGCCAGATGACCGACATCCTCGAGTACACCGAAAATCACATTGACATCGAGGATCTTTCCGAGTGCACAAAAACAGGTATAGAATCTGAAAAATATTATATTCTCCGCGACTTCATGGACAGTATAATGGACGAATTTAACATTCATTACCTCTATATCTGTCTTCCCGTCATAGATGGTGACAATTCATGTATGGTCAGTATAGTTTCCGCAGACACGCACTACGGACGACTCTATGAGCCGGACGACTTGTATCTGTGCTATCGCTCTACTGACGAATATGAGCTAAAAGACATACTCCTGTATCAGAATGCTTTTGAAAAGGACGGGATCGTCTTTTTTAAAAACTTCAGTTCCTGGGGGTATGATTACACTGCATCCAAAACTCTTGTAAACAGTAAAGGCGAGCGTTTTGCCATGCTGTGCGTGGACGTGGAAGTGTCAGAACTCCAAAGAGCCATCCACTCATATACCATGGTAAATATCGCACTTATCATCCTTTTAGGCGCGCTGTTCATCACGCTTTTCCTCCTTTGGATGAATCGCAACATCACAGATCCCATCAGCAAACTGGAAAAAAGCGTGGTATCTTTTGCCCAAAATTCCCATGAACAAAAGGATCCAGAGATGCTGTCCTACGACGCTCCGGCCATACACACAGGCAACGAGGTGGAATCCCTTTCCAAAGCTGTTGAACAGATGTCAAAAGACATGCGAATCTATGCCAAAAACATCCTTGATGCGGAATTCCAGGTCGAAGACATGAAATCTCAGGTAAGTCACATGGATATCCTTGCCTATCAGGATTCACTTACCCACGTAAAGAACAAAGCCTGGTATGATAAGGTCAAGGCCAGGGTCGACGACGATATCATGAACGGACGCGCGCACTTTGCCATTGTCATGGCCGACCTTAATCATCTTAAACTAATAAACGACACCTACGGACATGAAAACGGAGACCTTTATATATCGGGCGCCTGCCATCAGATCTGCGTAATTTACGATCACTCTCCCGTATTCAGGATCGGTGGCGACGAATTCGTCGTTCTTTTGGAAAACAGAGACTATGGCAACAGGAACATCCTGCTCAAGCAGCTTCGCGCCACCTTCGAGCTGACTTCCAACGATCTTACAAAGGATCCCTGGGATCGTTATTCTGTGGCTCTGGGAATGGCTGTATTTGACAGCTCAACGGATATTTCCGTCGACGATGTATTCAAACGTGCAGATATGCTGATGTATCAGGATAAGCTCGCATCTAAAAACGAACGAAGCGAATAATATAAAGGAGGCTGTATATGAAAAGGGTTCTTCAATTGGTAAGTGAGGACTTCGAAGACCTGGAGCTGTGGTGCCCTGTGATGAGGCTCAGGGAAGCCGGTGCAGAAGTGGTTCTTGCAGCGGAAAAACCGGGATTGTATCATGGAAAATACGGTGTACCTTGCGAGGTAAAAGATTCTTTTAACGAACTCGACGCCAAGGACTTCGATGCTCTTCTTGTTCCCGGAGGATGGGCTCCCGACAAGCTCAGAAGATTTGATAAGGTTCTGGAAATAACACGTGATATGAATGCACAAAACAAGCCTATTGGCATAATCTGCCACGCAGGATGGGTTTTGGCTTCCGCAGAAATATTACAGGGCAAGAAAGTGACCAGCACCCCGGGAATAAAAGATGACATGACACACGCAGGTGCCATCTGGCTCGACGAACCTGTTGTAGTAGATAAAAATCTGATATCTGCAAGACGGCCCCCGGATATCCCGGACTACTGCAGAGCTCTTGTTGATATGATCTTTAAAGAAAAAGGATGAGCACTTAGCTCATCCTTTTAAACTGCCTGTTTCTGATAAAAAAGTATGCACTCAATGTCAGCGTTCCCGTGATCACCCAGGAGATGGGATAAACTCTGAACAACGCGTCAAAATCGTGAACTCTTGAAATATAAGCAAACACATAAATCAGCCTGAAAACGCAGGTTCCGATAATTGAAATAAGTGCGGGAACAAGGGAAAAATTCATGCCGCGAAGGCATCCTCCGCTTATTTCATAGGTTGCAATAAGGTAGTGGAACACAAAAGCGCTCATCACCCTTATCATGGCAAACTCAATGACCTCAGGCTTGGTGGTAAAGAGCAAAATGACCTGATATCTGAAGATTACAAACAAAAAGACTATTAACGCAGAAGCCGCCAAACCGCATGTCATACATATCCTGAATACTTTTTTGCATCTGTCCAGCTTTTTGGCACCATAATTCTGGCTTGTAAAAGTAACCGCGGACTGGGCAAAGGAATTTATCACACAGTAGGAAATAAAGTCAAAATTAGCGGCCGCAGTAGCTCCTGCAATGGCATCGGATCCAAAGCTGTTTACCGCGGACTGGATAACCACGTTGGATAAAGAGAACACCGCGCCCTGCAATCCTGCAGGAAGGCCTATCTGCATCATCCTAAGAAGGTACCTCTTTTGAATCCTGAGCTTTCTGAAATCCAGCCTGAAGGTTTCCTCCTCAGTCATCAGGAAAAACAGGACCAGTCCTGCTCCAAGCATATTAGAAAATACCGTGGCAAGCGCAACACCTATAACATGCAAATGGAAAACCACAACAAACAAAAGATTCAGAAAGATGTTTATAACACCCGACAAGATCATGGCATACAGCGGACGCCTGCTATCTCCCTTGCTTCGAAGAACTGCGGATCCGTAGTTGTAGATCATGATCGCCGGCATGGCAAAAAAGTAAATCCTAAGATACAGGATTGCCAGATTCATAACTTCTTCCGGCGCCGCCATTAGGACAAGGATCGGCCTTGATA
>JAILOW010000063.1 GCA_024690635.1 Butyrivibrio sp. | reverse complement strand
TTTGAGTAGTATGGAATTATAAGCTCTTCTCCGGCATTAATTCGATCTGCATCACCAATGCGATTGATAGATCTGATCTCGCTGATATATGCATTCATATTTTTGTAATGATCACCGGTATAATCTAAAGATGCGATATCCCAAAGATTATCACCTGTATGGACGGTCACTGTTTTGTAATATTTAAAGTCAGGCTTGTAATCGTCTGACTGAGCCTTGGTCATAACTGTTGATGCCATGAAAATGATCATGAAAATAATGAAAGCTGTGATCAATGAAAGAAGAAACACCTGGCGTCTGAAAATACGCTGTCTCCTGGCTCTGTTATTGCGTATTCTCACTTCACTTCTGCTCTCGTAGAAATCTCTGTTATATGTTCTGTTTACTACTCTCATGGCTTCGCTCATATGACACCTCACGATCAAAAAACAAACATACGTTACGAACAACTGTTCTAATATGATAATAAAACCCAAACATTTGTTTGTCAACAAAAATCGAACATATTTTCCGAACAAATATTTGTTTTTTTGAAATGCTTGTGATAAACTATAGAAAACAGAGCAATTTCACCAATAGTTTTTGAGGAGGATCATTTATGTCTAAAGGGAAAATATCCGCAAAACAACAGGAGATTCTTGATTATATCAAGGAACAGACTCTTCAAAGAGGATTCCCGCCTGCTGTTCGTGATATCTGCAAGGCAGTTAATCTTAAATCAACATCTTCTGTTCATTCTCATTTGGAGACTTTGGAGAAAAACGGTTATATCAGAAGGGATCCTACCAAGCCTCGTGCTATTGAGATCTGTGATGATGGCTTTAATATGGTCAGAACAGAGATTGTCAGCATACCTGTAGTTGGTCAGGTTGCGGCAGGTACTCCTATCCTGGCTGAGGAGAACATTGATTCATATATTCCCATTCCTGCAGAGATGTGCCCTAAGGGAGAATCATTTATTCTTAATGTTAAGGGCGATTCCATGATAAATGCCGGTATATTCAGCGGTGACAAGCTTTTTGTACAGGTTTGCAATACTGCAAATAACGGTGATCAGGTTGTTGCACTTATTGATGATTCCGCTACAGTCAAGACTTTTTACAAAGAAAAAGATCACATCAGACTTCAGCCGGAAAATGATAATATGGATCCTATTATAGTTGACGATTGTCGCATACTCGGAAAAGTTTTCGGCATCATGAGATTTTACAAGAACTGGTGATAATGCTGATAGATTAGTCGATGAATAATTTGAATAGATAATTAAATAGATACTTATATAAAACAAAGCGTGTGCATATTATAAGCACACGCTTTGTTTTATTAAAGATGTTTTTTCAGATATTATTTCAGCTCATCAGCTTCGATGAGCTTTCCGTCTCTCCAGATTCTTTCAAGATCATAAAAGAGTCTGTTCTCGGTATCAAAAATATGAACGATTATATCTCCAAAATCCAATAATACCCAGTTTGCACTGTCATAACCTTCAACGTTTTTGGTCATGTGGCCTGCTCTTCCCAGCTTTTCCTGAACATTGTCAGCAATAGCCTGAACCTGGTTTCTGTTGGTTCCTGCAGCTATGATAAAATAGTCAGCCAGGGTGGAGATTTCACTGATATCGATGATCCTTATATCTTCACCTTTTCTGTCATCTATGGCATCAACTGCCATAAGAGCCATCTTTTTTGAAAGTTCTAAATCTGACATATAAACCTCACTTTTTGTAATAATCTTTGTAGTAATTATAGGCATTCATTGTGGCTTCGTCGCACTCTTTTCCTATAGTTTCAAGGTATATAACTGAATCATGCAGAATGTGCGCAAGACACCTGTCTATATCTGTAAAAGCTTCTTTTCTTATTTCACTCATGCCTTCCAAAGGCTTTCTGTTTGGCTCGATAAAATCAGCTATATATACGATCTTTTCAAGAAGTGACATATCCTCCCTGCCGGTAGTATGCCATCTGATGGCGTTTAATATGTCTGCATCGTCTACATCGTATTTATTTCTGGCAAGAAACATTCCTACTTTTGCATGTAAAAGAGAATGATTCTTTTTCTCAACCTCTGATACTTCAATCTTGTTTTTTTCGCAGATCTTTATCTGTTCGTCATGAGACATGCACTTGGCACAGTCATGCAGAAAACCGGCAATAAGAGCTTTTTCCGGATCAGCTCCATGGATAAAAGCCATACTTGCAGCTGTGTAGGCAACTCCAAGAGTATGATCGAACCTGTCAGGCTTTAGCTCTTTTTCAAGAGCCGTTCTTAGTTTTTGTGATATCTCAAGTGTTTTCATCTGTATAATCCCTTAATGCACATAAATTCAATACATTCATCGGGAACAAGATATCTGACAGAACGTCCGGATCTAATGCGCTGTCTTATTTCCGTAGAAGAAATATCGGTTCTGTTAAATGTCATTAGCCTTATATCAGCACCGAATCTACTGTTTAACTCTCTTCTTTTTTTATCCAGAGCTGCAATATCATCGTCAAGACGAATAGCGGCAAGTATAACGCATGAGCTTAAAAGTTCGCTTGCTTTATACCAGGTATCCAGTCCGATTATCGAATCTCCGCCGAGAATAAGATACATCTCATCTCCGGGATACATGAGCTTAAGCTCCTGAACTGTATTGTAAGTATATGTTCCTTCCGGTTTATCAATTTCGATACGGGAACAGGTAAAATAAGGATTGTCAGAAATGGCCATTTTTACCATCTGATATCTTATCTCTCCGGATGTGATCTCTGTTCTGTTAGGGAGATGAGCAAGATTATTAGGTATATAGATTACTCTGTCCAGACCGAACTGCTCTCTTGCAGATTCTCCAAGCAAAAGATGCGCATTATGGATAGGATCGAATGTACCGCCTAGTATACCTATTTTTCTGCTTTCCATATACTTACCTCCAAAAAATATTTCTTACTTTTCAGTCTTCTTATTTCTTGGTAAAACTATCTTGGGTTCGTCGGGAAAAGGCTTGTACAAAACAAACTTCCTTCCGATAACCTGTACAAGTGTAGCTCTTGTTCTTTCGGAAACAGTCTGTGCAACCTCTTTAACATCATCTGCACAGTTTTTGAGAATAGCAACTTTAATAAGTTCTTTGGTATTAAATGTCTCAGCTATGGCATCCACTACTTCAGGAGAAACACTTGATTTTCCGATCTGAAATACAGGATCCATATCCGCTGCAAGGCTCTTTAAATAAGCCCTTTGTTTACTTGTAAGAATCATATTCTATCATTCCTCTTCGTAATCATCGTCAGTATCTTTATCGGTATCAGCAGGCATTGTTTCAGCATTTCTGTAGTATTCGAAGCTGTAACCGTACATTCTGACTGTATCGCCTTCTCCGATATGAAGCTTTTCAAGCTCATCCAAAATTCCGTTATCCGCAAGGAACTTCTGGAAGAAAGCAAATCCCTTTTCTGAATCCAGATTGGTATAACCAAGCATCTTTTCAATCTTGGGACCTTCAATAACGTACTCGTTTTCATTTTCGTCAAAAGATACGGTGAAGGCTTCATCAGCTTCTCTGGCCATAGTTTCAGGGAAGAATTCCTTCTCAAATACAATAGGCTCTTCGTCAATCTCAGAAAGGGTGCTACTTACATAGTATAACAGTTCCTTGAGTCCTTTGCCAGTCAGGGTTGAGATAGGAAATACTTTTACGCCCAAAGGTTCATATTCGTCACGGATCTTTTGTATGATCTCATCGTTTTCTCCATCGGCAAGCATATCTATCTTGTTTGCTGCGATGACCTGACGCTTTTTTGTGATATCGGCATTATAATTTTCAAGCTCATGATTTATGGCTTTTATATCTTCCATGGGATCACGGCCTTCGGTTGATGCCGCATCAACAACATGGATCATCATTCTGGTTCTTTCAATATGTCTGAGGAATTCATGGCCAAGACCGGCTCCTTCAGCAGCACCTTCTATAAGACCCGGAATATCCGCAACAACAAAGCCTCTTGCATCCTTCAGGTCAACAACACCAAGTATAGGAGTAAGCGTTGTGAAATGGTAATTTGCGATCTTGGGCTTGGCATTTGATACCTTGGAAAGGAAGGTTGATTTTCCCACATTGGGAAATCCCACCAGTCCCACATCGGCAATTACCTTGAGCTCAAGCATGACTTCAAGTTCAATGGCAGGCTGACCGGGCTGAGCGTATTTAGGAGCCTGCATGGTTGAAGTGGCATAATGCATGTTGCCGTTTCCACCTCTGCCGCCCTTTAACACTGTAACCTCTTTGTTGTCACCGCTCATATCGGCAATAACTTTTCCGGTTTCAGCCTCTTTGATCACGGTTCCTTCAGGCACTTTGATAATGATGTCCTTGCCGTCTTTTCCGTGACATCTTCTTTTTCCGCCTTCCTGACCGCTTTCGGCTTTGTATTTTCCGCCGTAATGGAAATCTGCAAGAGTATTGATGCCTTCGTCTACTTTAAAGATAACATCGCCGCCCTTGCCGCCGTCTCCGCCGTCAGGTCCACCATTAGGTACATATTTTTCTCTTCTGAAGGAGACGTGTCCATCTCCGCCTTTTCCACTTTGTATATAAATCCTTGCTTTGTCTACAAATGCAGGCATAGTTTTCTCTCCCGGTTTGTTATAAAAAGAAAGTTTAAAAAAGGCTTCAAACCATATGTTTGAAGCCCCATTTAACACAGATTACTTATTCTCTACAGGATGAACGCTGGCCTGCTTTTTATCTCTGCCCTTGCGCTCAAATCTGAGAACACCATCAACAAGTGCAAATAATGTATCATCGCTACCGATTCCTACATTAACACCGGGATGAATGTGTGTTCCGCGCTGTCTGTATAAAATATTACCGGCCTTTACGAATTGTCCGTCAGCTCTTTTTGCTCC
>JAILOW010000055.1 GCA_024690635.1 Butyrivibrio sp. | reverse complement strand
ATCTTTTTTGGAGGAGGGCTGTCTAATGGGGAGTTAAACAGCCCGGGTATAAAAAAAATTTGTTGGGGGAGTGAGAATTTTGTTCTCAATAAATATATCGGTGGCAATATAAATTAATTAACTATATTTCGAGCAAAATCTATAAACAATTTATTAAGAATGAGCGGTTTAAAATCAATATATTGTGGGAACAGACGTTTGAAATCAATATAAAAATATGTTATATTGTGTTTATAAAGTAAGAAAGGCACAATATCTATGAATAAGAATGAAAAGGATCTTGAACAGATCAGTACAACAGACAAGTTAAAAGCCTTCAAAGCTCTTAAAGAAGCCGGCTTTAAGGTGGAAATGAGTACAGGAAGCGTACCTACAGTTATCTGCGCACAGGTTTCCGATATCGAGAGAGAACTTAAAAGTGTAAAAAAGGCTCTTAAAGAGATCAGATACAACGGAAGTTTTGCTGTGAGAGGACCCAGAAAATCCGATCAGGTAACTACAGAAGAAAGCGAGTCCGTTTCAAAAGAGGCTATCCCCGCCTGACCAATAAAAAAGACACCTGAAGGTGTCATACTTTTGGGAGGAGGGGTCGATCGGTGGGGAGCCAATCGACCCGGTATGAAAAAAGTTTTGTTGGGGGAGTCAGAAGTTATTCACTTCTGATATATGTATATCTTAAAGTCAAAATTTGGACAAAATATGGACGGTTTATAAATTAAAGATAAAGTAATTCGAAATAATAAATAATTTTACTACGATATATAGTTAATAATTATCTATATTGTATAATACAAACAGAGAATTCAGCATATAAACGGGGAAGACATATGGATAAATTTGGTACCAGAAATATGGGATTTATACTCAGTCCGTTGTCATCGGGAGATTGTGCTGCCGCCGCTGCGAGAGCTGCCGCTGCCGATCTCATCTTTAGTATTGAATCTGAAAACATCACCGTACATCATAAAAACGGTGCTTCCAGAACTATTTCCGTTACAAAAATAGAAGAAAAGTGCTCCGCAGATTATAAAGAGTATTCCGCTGTCATGGAAGGCGGAACTGCTCCGGATATCAGGGAAAAAGCCCATATTCATGTGGGGGTTTCCTTTATTCATGATATGAGCACAGTTGATGCCAATGCCCACATTGATCTCAGATACGGCAATCTCTTTTTGGCAGGCGGAGAAGGAATCGGATCCGCTCCGGAGGCGCGCCCCGGTTTGTTAAAGGGTGAGCCTCTTATTGAGAAGGATTCAAGAAAACTTATCTTTGATGCAGTAAATAAGGTTTGCGAGATGTCTGATGGTGCTCAGCTCCTTCTTATCAGGGTTTCTTGTCCTGAAGGAGCTATCATTGCCGCAAAACAGACAATGGGACAGAATGTTTTTACCGGCGGTATCACCATCATGGGTGAATACGGAAGTATTGACCGCCTGCATCAAAGAGATATTTCAAACATTATAGACAGACAGATCATGGCGCAGACAGCCATGGGAGTAAAATCAATTCTTGTGGCTCCCGGATATTACTGCGCAGATGCCATATATAAAGAGCTTCACGTGGATCTTAAGACTTGTATAAGATGTTATAACTTCCCGGGACATGCCATAGATGAGGCAGTAGCTCAGGGGGTTGAAAACCTTCTTTTGGTTGGTAATGTTGGCAAGCTTGTTAAACTTGCTGCCGGCATCATGAATACCAATTCAACGGCTTCCGATGCAAGAAAAGAGATTTTTGCGGCCCATACGTCTTTTGTTGGTGGAACCTCCAATCAGGGCAAGATCATCATGAACTGCGTTTGCGTTGATGAAATCCTTGCTCATCTTGACAGCTGGGGTCTTCGTGAAAGCGTTATGGAGAGCATAATGGGAAGGGTTCAGGAGGCTGTTAAGAGAAGATGCGGCGGCAAACTGAATTTTGGCGTTGCCCTGTTTTCCGAGACCTTTGGACTTTTGGGACAGACTGAGAATATTACAAATGTGATCACAAAAGTATCTCAGGAACAATATGCATTGTCACTTAAGCTCAAATAATGTATGCTATATATGCATTTTTATAAATTAGACAGATCAGGAGATATTTTGAAATGAGTAAGATTATATTGACCGGAGATCGACCCACAGGCAGGCTCCATGTTGGACACTACGTTGGCTCTCTTAAGAGAAGAGTAGAGCTTCAGAACTCCGGTGAGTTTGATGAAATATACATCATGATCGCGGATGCCCAGGCTCTTACAGATAACGCGGACAACCCCGAGAAAGTCAGACAGAATATAATTGAAGTAGCACTTGACTACCTTGCGGTTGGACTTGATCCCGCAAAATCAACACTTTTCATACAGTCACAGATTCCTGAGCTTACCGAGCTTAGCTTTTATTATATGAATCTTGTTACCGTATCAAGACTTCAGAGAAATCCTACGGTAAAGTCCGAGATTCAGATGCGTGATTTCCAGACCAGCATTCCTGTTGGTTTCTTTACATACCCTATCAGCCAGGCTGCTGATATTACTGCTTTTAAGGCAACAACTGTTCCCGTTGGAGAGGATCAGGAGCCTATGATCGAGCAGTGCAGGGAGATCGTTCACAAGTTCAACAGCATCTACGGCGAAGCATTGGTGGAGCCTCAGATCCTTTTACCTGACAATAAGGCGTGTCTTCGTCTTCCCGGTACAGACGGCAAAGCCAAGATGAGTAAGTCACTTGGCAACTGCATCTATCTTTCCGAGGAGCCCGAGGATATCAAAAAGAAGATCATGAGCATGTTCACAGATCCCAATCATCTTCGCGTTGAGGATCCCGGTCAGGTTGAGGGCAATCCGGTATTTATTTATCTTGATGCATTTGCAAAAGACGAGCATTTTGCTGAGTTCTGTCCTGATTACAAGAACCTTCAGGAAATGAAGGACCACTATTCAAGAGGAGGTCTTGGAGACGTTAAGGTCAAGAAGTTCCTCAATAATGTTATGCAGGCAGAGCTTGAACCCATCAGAAACCGCAGAAAAGAGTTCCAGAAAGACATTCCTTACGTTTATGAAGTACTCAGAAAGGGTAGTGAGGTTGCTGAGGCTAAGGCTGCCAAGACCCTTGAAGATGTTAAGAATGCAATGAAGATCAATTACTTTGATGACAAGGAACTTATCAGCATACAGGCTGCAAAGTATGAGGAGATGACTGACTAATGAAAAAAATCCTTTTTGTTGCATCAGAAGGTGTACCTTTTATCAAGACCGGCGGTCTTGCTGATGTTGTGGGATCACTTCCCAAGAACATCGATAAGAGGTATTTTGATGTGAGGGTGATCCTTCCTCTGTACAAATGTATCAATCAGCAGATGAAGGATAAGATGGAGTATGTCTCCAATTTCTACATGGATTTCCATTGGAAAAACGAGTATGTGGGAATTTTCAAGGCTGAAGTTGACGGAATAAAGTATTACTTCATTGACAATGAGTGTTATTTTAACGGAATGAAGCCTTATTGTGATGATGTTATTTTTGAGATAGAGAAGTTTGCTTATTTCTCAAAGGCTGCTCTTTCTATCCTGCCTGTAATTGATTTCAGACCTGACATCATCCATTGTCACGACTGGCAGACAGGACTTATTCCTGTTTATCTTAAAGAGAGATTCCAGGGAAGTGATTTCTACCGCGGTATCAAGGCAGTTATGACCATTCATAACCTGAAGTTCCAGGGTAAATGGGATATTAAGACTGTTCAGGATATCACAGGTCTTCCTGATTATTATTTCACACCGGACAAGCTGGGCCTTTATAAGGATGCAGATCTTTTGAAGGGCGGTCTTGTTTATGCGGATGCCATCACTACGGTTAGTAATGCTTACGCAGAGGAGATCAAAACCGAGTTCTACGGAGAAGAACTGGATGGTCTTCTTCGCGCAAGGGCAGGGGACCTTAGAGGAATCGTGAACGGTATTGAGTATGATGAGTTCAATCCCGAAACAGATCCTTTTATTCCTTAC
>JAILOW010000037.1 GCA_024690635.1 Butyrivibrio sp. | reverse complement strand
TACATTTCCTTCTTTTGCAGAAGGAGAAAGCGACATCTTAGAAGCTGTCGGAGAGGTCTCTCAGGAACTCGAACAGGCAGAGGCTGCGAGCGAAGCTTCATCAGACTCCGGTCTTACGCAGGAGATGGTTGAAGAATACGTCGCCACACTGGAAGAGGTGGGAAATGAATATAAACAGGGCGAAAACGTCCCTGAAGATGACGTTATCATGGCCGTTGATGCTGTATATACAAAAGCCATCGAATTTAAAGATCAGGGCATAGTTAAAAACGTCGTAAAAAGAACATCAGACGTTGAGATAACATTCATCAATGATTTTCTGTACACATGGTTTGCAGGAAATGAACCCTCTGAGGCATCTCTAAAAGACCAGGAAGAGAAAAAGGTCCTTCAGGAAGAAAAGCAGGGCCAACAGCTCTCTCAGGAAGAGTCTACAAGATGGTCACCCGCCGATTCCAAGAATAAAGTACAGCAGTTCTTGATCCCCGTTCCTTCAAGCACAGTAAGGTATGAGATATTCTATACGGCAGGGACAGAGCTTCCTCAGGTGACATTTACATCAACTACTGAGCAGTACAAGCTTACAGCCGGTGTTGACCAGAAAGAAGACGGTGAAGACGGATTTGTCTTCCTCACAAAGCAGAACCTTACACTTGATGAGCATGATGATTTCAGATATATGACCATATATATCTCAAATGCCAAGGATCCCGGCAAGTGGCTCATGACAGTAAATGCTCCTCAGAGCGTAACGGAAGTTATTGCAGTATCATCTGCTGTCCCCGACAACTGGGAGACACTTAATTCAGACATAATTACAAAGCCCTACGGCGTCATTTTCTGGTATATCGACTCTAGGACAAGTAAATACAGGGAAGTCCCCATTGCCACGATAAATGATCTGATCAAATCAAAATCATCATTAAAGCCAATAGATACGGTCAAGGATACGACACCCGAGCCTGTTGATTATACATCAACATATATCCTGCTGGCAGTTGTCGGCGTAGTCATCGTCGCTGCGCTTGCCGCATTTCTTCTTATTAAAGCAAATAAGAAAAAAGATAGTGAATACAGAGCAAAAAGGGAAGCGATCGTCAAGAAAGAAAACGAGAAGCTTAGGAAGAAAAAATCGCAGGAAAATGACGAACTTGATGCCTACCTTGATGATTACAGCGATGAATACATAGACGATGAAGACATGGAAGGATACCTTAGCATGGACGATTCGGGCACAGACGATGAGATATTTACGGATGAGTTCGACATGCCCATGACAGAGCAGGACGGCGAATATGAAGCTGCAGAAAGAGCAAGGGAGAAGTTTAATGACGATATTCCCGTAAAAGCTCCTTGGATGGAAGAGCCAAAAGCTCCCGCATTTACTTCTGCGCAGGCACCTACTGTACAGAAAAGTGTAGCCGAGATAAATTCACCGGCACCTGCCATGGCGCCCATATCGCCCGCTCCTTCGCCTGCGGCACCGCTTCCTGCATGGATGACGGCTGAAAATGATGATTCGGACGATTTCTTTTAAGGGATAATAACCGTAAATTTTTATTTGAAAACATTTCCACCATAATATAGGTGTATGAGGTTTTAATGCTTCATACACCTGTGTCGAGGTAAGACATGGGTAAAGATACAAACAAGACAGCAATGGCACCGCCCGGCGGTGCTGATGCGGCAAAAGTTAAAAAACGTTCCTTTGAGCTTAAAGAAAAAGCCCAGGATCTTGCATCAGATGTGTTCATATTCACATCGGTTTCACAGAAAGAGTACCGGACATCCATCTGTAAGAAAGTTCAGGACATTACCTGTGAAGCGATCCACTGTCTGAGGCTGGCAAACAGTTTTAAGATAGGATCATCTGCAAGAAAGAGTGCACAACAGGATTCAATAGAGATGTTCTCAAGGCTTTTAGACCTGTTCCCGGTGCTTGCAAAATGTAAGTGTATCAGCATGGAACAGGAAAGAGTGCTCGAAAAGAAGACACTTTCACTAAAACTTAGTGTTGAAAAGTGGCTTGAAAAAGACCAGGAACGCATAGAAGAGGTTAAAGCAAAAAAGTCCTCCATAATTTCTGTACAGAGGCAACCTTCATCTATCACATTGCTTTAACACTTCGGCTTTAGTCCCGGCAGGACATTGGTTTACGGATCATGTTCAAGAGGGAGCGCATAATAGCTGTCATAATCAGGGAAAATCCCTTCCAATCGGAAACATATTCCACTTGTGACAAGTTAATACATGCGCATTGAAATTCAGGAGGTTTGATAATGAATGTAAAAATGTGCAAAGGATTATGCAAAGGCATAGTCCGGGGCGTGGTGCTCACAATGGCCCTTCTCTTATCGGGAGGAAACGTTTATGCATCTGATACTGAAAATGTATCTATAAACGTAAGGATGAAAGAGCCCACAGTCCTTTCTCTGGGAACCGAGTACAACGCATCTTCCCTTCTTGATATGGTAGATGTAGAAGTAACCGTAAACGGAGAAAAAGACCCAAGGGCTTCTTATTATGTAATGCCTCAGACGCAGTTCGAAGAAATGGATGAGGTTACGGAAGAAAAAGTAAGAGAAAATTCTGTGTTTACAACAACAGATGAACTTGACGGGGATTATGAAATCCTTGACCTTACCTTTATAACCTTCCATACCTTTGAAAGAGAAGTAGAAGCAGAAGATGAGGCAAGCAAAGAAGAAAGCTCAGAAGATGAGGCAGAGCCCGAAGTTATAAGAGAGACAAAGATGGCAACAAAGACCATTCCCTTTCTTATAACAAAGACCGCCGAGGATGTCGTAGAATACTTCAAGGAAGACACATGGTATGAGTGCCACGAAGGTGATGTCACATGGAAGTACACTCTTACTCCCACAGGACTCATCAATAGGCTCTATACCGAAAACAGTAACCTGCAGGCATATATAATAGACGGAACGTTTTATGTGCCCACAAAGGTTGATGATCTTCCTGTTGTGGGGATAGGAGATGGAAATCGAACATTTATCCCTGCAAAAGCTGAATTTGACAGTATTGTATTCCCCGCCACACTGCAGGTGATACAGGATAAAGCCTTCTACGGCAACAAAAACTACTTTGAAGCACAGCTTCCGTTGGCACTGACAAAAGTTGGAGAAAAAGCATTCTTTTCATCAAATATCACAGCGCTTACAGTAAACAGCAGCTTTGCAGAGCTTGGTGATATGGCCTTTGCAAATTGCAGATATCTGGATTACGCAAATATCTGCGGGCAGTCGGTAATAGGCAGGAGATGCTTTGACGGAGGACTTGCAGGTTCAAATCTCGATGTGGTTTATCTGTATGAAGAGGCACAGATCGGCGAACTTGCATTTAGTAACAACAGATTGCTTAAGAACCTTTACGTCACAGAAGGTACAAGCTTTTCTGATAACTGTTTCAAAGGAAGTGAAAACATAACCGACGTATACATGTGTGGGAACACTAAGCTTCCAAAAGAAATCTTTGGAAATGCAAAGATAACAAATATTGACAGGAAAGACAGCATCCCTAACGAGGAGGAAACACAATGAAGACACTAAATTTTAGGCATAATAAAGTGGTGGCACTTTTAACAGCAACAATGCTTATGCTGTGTGCGGTTCTTGGAGCAAAAACAACCGCTTATGCTGCAAGTGATCTGTATAACGTAACCGGCGACTACGCTGGAAGCTCATTTATAATCCCTGCAGGAGGCAGAGTTCTTACTCAGGACGAGATAAAGGCAAATCTTTATGTAAGAGTAAGGATATTTACTGAAAGCGGAGACCGCTCATCTATCGACCTTACAACAGGACGTGGCAGGGACGGTTCCCTTAAAATGAGCCAGGTAAGTGTATTTAAGTCAAAAGACTGGAATACATACGCATCAGGCACAAGGGCCATCACTCAGGAGGGCGCTCTTTCAGCGTTCCCTACGGTTGAGATAAACGATGAAGACTTTGGCGCAGTAAGCGGCATGGGTCTTGCAAACAAGATCTCACAGCAGCTCACAGCAGCCGTATTTGACGTAAACGGCAATCTCTATGGCACATTTGGATTTGCTGTACTGTGCGAGCTTGAAAACAACACAGAGACAGTAATAAACGGCCTTGATTTTGAGACTATCGTAACAAGAGTAAACGCACTGGCAGAAAAGGTATCTGCGCTTGAAGGCGTTGACCCTACGGTTGTTGCAAATGTAAACGAAGCTCTTAACAGCATCAAATACTCTGACAGCACAATAGACACTGCTGATGTATCAAGTGCGATAAATTCTATCGATTTAAAAATAGCAGCCATTGAAGACGAGATAGCAGCCATGGATCCTTCACAGACGGCAGCAATCGCAGCCAAAGAAGCGGACATAGCAAAGCTTTCAGAGACAAAATCAGCACTCATTGACCTTCAGAGAGCATTTAGAGAGCTTGCCGAACACGATAACACAGTAAAGGAACAGCTCAAATCACTTATCGAAGAGTATAACGACCTCTACGCAGAGCTTACATATCTTAGGACCGACTCAGGCAGTTCCAATGCAGGATATGCAGGCGTACAGAACGGAAGACCCGTTGTTTACATCAATGGAACTGGATTTGCATACGACCAGTCAAGCGGACAGGAGATACAGTATGTTGACTCCAACGCTCAGACACACTCAGTTGTAAAGTATCATGCAAACGACCACGGAGTATCATTTGACTTCTTTATCACCCTTGGCGGAGTACATGTAATTAACGCTGACGGATCCACAACCGTTTATGAAGATACTCTTTCCGAGACACTTATCAAGGTAGACGCTATTCTTAATGGCGTCAGCACTGAGCTGACTGCTAAAAAGACCGCTCTTGATGCATTCTATACAGACATGCAGAATGTAATGGGTAAAGAGTACGTTGGCACAACCGACGAGGAGAAGCTTGCCGAAATAAAGACCTATGTACAGCAGATCCTTTCAAACTACGGCACAATGAAAGGTAATTATGTGGCTCTTGTAAAGGCTCTTAAAGGAGACCTTACAGAAGAAGAGATAATGGCTCTTTCAAAAACGGACGTAGAAAGCGAGATCAAGGCACTTCAGGACGATACGAAGAGAGTCCAGGATGCGATCCAGAAGGCTCTTACCGGCAAAGATGTAACAGATGCCAACAGGCAGTCTCTTGAAGAGCTCCTCTTAAATGTAAAGACAATGTCAGATAACCTGGTGACAACACGGGCAGAGCTTCAGGCTCTCATTGACGCGACAGGTAAGAAAGATGCAGCTTCAGCTCTTGAGGAAGTAAAAAAGATCATCAGAGAGATTCAAAAGCTTGAAGCCGAGAATAAGGCTCTTACAGACTCTAATGCTTCTCTTAAAAAGGCAGTAGAAGATGCAAAGAAGTCCTCCAGCCCATCAAACAAATCATCAGCTCTTAAGACCCTGCAGGATAAGATCAAGCAGCTCACAGATGCAAACTCTACACTTAAGAAGCAGCTCCAAGAAGCAACAACAGCTGCCAATAACGCTGCAACGGCTGCCAAGAACCAGAGTTCATCTGGAAATACATCCAACAGCACAACGATTAAGGCTCTGCAGGATAAGATAAACGACCTTACAAGCCAGCTTGCAAAGGCAAAGAGCTCAAATTCCACATCTTCAACAACAACTACCAAGAATAAGAAGACAGATACAGAGACCGACAAGAAAACCGAAGATGTACAAAAGGCTGATGTTGTACAGGAGGCCGGCGATAAGGATAAGCAGTCAGTACAGCCTGCGCCCATCGAATCGCCCGCACAGGAGCCTCTTGACGGAGAGTTAAAGCTTGACGACCCTGATAATGATGACGAAACTCCTGTCGTTGAGCCCCTTCCAGAAGACCCTGCTACCTCAAAAGGTCTTCCTGCAAAGGCAATCATCTTCCTGGCAATACTTCTTCTCCTTCTTCTTGGTGGAGGCGGGTTCTTTGTATACAAGATGTTCTTTGCAAAGCCCAAGACTCCTGTTAACCTCGACGACCTTATGGATGACGAGTTTGACGACGAAGAGGGCTTCGATACAGATGCAGAAGCAGAACCCGAAGTGGACATGGCAGACGAAGTCGAGATTGACGACAGCGATGACTACGAGGAAGAGTTTGCAGTGTAAACAGTATAATAGGCTAAGCGCCATATTATAACCTTAAAATGACAACAAGAAGCATGGCACCGGAGTTTTTTCCGGTGCTTTTGCTTGTTTACTGTACAGAAAACAGATTTTCTTTCAAAATCGCCCATCCTATATATTAGAAGGTCATTATGAAAAAGCTAACAGTTATATTATTTACACTTCTAACAGTATTTGCAGTAAACAAAACAGCAAATAAAATCCAGTTTTTATTGGAAGGAGAATAAAAATAAAGAATGAAAATGACACATACAGCTTGGGATTTAGGAGAGGGCGATAGTGAAATTGTATACGCCTACAAACAGTATTGTGATGGATATGCTTATGGAGAGGAGCTTATCAAGCTTTACCACAAGAAAGAGGCAGCTAAGGAACAATTAAAGAAAGATGTCGAAGAGTTCTATAACTGCTCTTTTGAGGATGTTCAGAAAAAGGCAGAAGTAACAGAAGATGATACGGTTAGACCCGACTATGTATCTATAGAAGATGGAGAAGGCGTTCACTTCTGGGTGATTGAAGCACTTGAAATAGAGTAAGCAATTTAATGAAGAAGGCTAAATAATAAAACTTAATTTTTATTATAAAGGAGAAAATACAATGGCAAGAAGTAAGGACTTTAACAACATGGAAGCTGGCAGATATACGGCATGTGCGTCGTGCGAATATTGTGATACCAAGCCAAAATGCAGAGCAACAGGTCCTTGGTACATTGGCTTTCATGATGTACAGAATAATGCGCTTAGAAAAACAGGCAAATGCCAGATGTATACGAAGGTAAAAGAGTAAGATATGGCGAGAAATTTATATGTGGTCAGCATGGCGCTTGGGCGAAAAGGTAAAGATATTGAAACATGGCCTGGCCCCGGAAGCACATATATCCGCAACAAGGCTATTGTAATGGTAAAAGAGTTACAAAAAGAAATTGATACAGGCAAGTGGGATGAAAGAAAGCGAGACGGGTATACATTAAGAGCATGTATTGAAGAGCTTGATCCCAGAACGCTAGATCTAATCTCTGTTATAGAGATCTAATTATTCGTCTTTAGGAAGCATCATGACAATAAAAGAATGCATTAAAACAAAAGGAATTTTAATAGATTGCGAGGTTAAACCTCACCGTTGCGGAGAAGTAGAAGTATTTTTCCGCAATACATTAGATGATATAGCAGATTCAACGGACTTTGATATTCAGTGGCCCCTTACAAAAGTTGGAGCAGCCGAACTGGAATCTCTTTATAAGGAGTTCTGTAAAGAAAACAAACTTCCGGCAAATACTGTGGATCTTATTCAGCTTAATAGTGTCTCAGAATACTGAATAAAACCTAATTTTTATGGAAGGGAAATATAGACAGGTGTGAAGATTACGGTAGAGGTAAAGCTATGACAGTATATTGTTATTGTGAAAATTGTAAGTACAGAAGTAAAAGGAAATCAAAAACAGTGAATAAAGCCGGGGAACCAATGTATAAGTGTTTAAGAAAGGCTATAGTCATTGGTGAACTTGATGGATCAGATTTTATGAATGAACATGCAGAATGTTATACGGCTGTATTCCCTGAAGAGGATGAATAATAAAACAAAGTTTTCATTAACATAAATCCCATACTTAAATAAAGACTATTTAGGAGAACTTTTATGAAAAAGACGAATAAGGATAAACAGATAGTAAAAAGGACAAAAAAGGTAAAGACAGAGACAAAGACAGCTTCTAAGAAAAAGGTTTCCGCGCCTCCTGATATTATCATTGACGACACAGAGGACGAAAACGCTTCTCTTGTAAGACAGGATGAAAAAGAAAACGTCTTTAAAACCAATGATATAAGAGAAAGAAACCTTAAAGTCAAAAAGGTCAACAATATAGTCATAAGGGCTGTTGCTGCAGCTCTTGGTCTAATCGCCCTTGTTTTTGTCGTTCTTATTATAAAAAGGCACTTCTTTGGACCTGAAGACGACAAGATGTTTTATACGGATAATCCCGAGGATCCGCTGTCTTATTCAAACATATCCAAGTCTTTTGATGAAGACAGTATTCTTCCCATATATAAATTTACTGTACAGGGAAAATACAGTGCATTTGACGAGCAGGACGTAAATCAGGAATTTTCCTTCACATTTGACCCGAGTGGCTACTTTGAAGGCTACTCATCATACGATAAGGATGATTACGGCATCTGGGACATGACAAGTGACGGAGAAAACTATTATATCGTCACAACCTGCTCAGAAGCAGAAGACAAATATACAGTAGAGCTGATGGAAGACGGCATGATGCTCTTAACAGGAAAAGACAGAGCATTTACGCTAACACCCGTAAAGGAGTAAACTATGTACATTTTGCAGAAAAGAGATAGTGAAAGTGCACAGTGGCATACCTGTTCATATCAGGGCAGAAAGTGCAGATACACAGACATAGCAAAGGCAAGAACAGCCTACAGGATGCAGAAAGCAACGAGCGATGCTAAAAAGCACCCGGACAGGCAATACCGTATTTACGATACGCAGGCAGAAAAAGATGTAGAATAACCCACAAATGTGAAAAGTAAATTATGAGCCTTACATACACGTCAAAAGACGTTACGCTTAAATGGATAAAAAGAAGCCGCTCTGATGAAGAAAACAAAGAGTTTAACCTCATTTCATCAGCTTATTTGGAATACGTTAAAGAACTCTCTGCAATGCAAAGCGGCGTATCGCAGGAACCCCTCCTTTGCCCCGAAGATAATAAAGACGTAAACTATGTCGCCATATATCAGGGAGAGGATTTTGCAGGGTTTTTCTTTTATGGCGTATACCCAAATGCCGTCACAAGGCACGATATATATCTTGGAGAGTTTTATATAAAGCCAGAATATAGGGGGCAGGGAATCGCCACAAAAGTATTTGAGATGGTCATAGACTCATCCAAAAAGCAGTGCATGGACATATCGTATTTTACAATGGTAAACAATGTAAAAGCAGAGCGTTTATGGACCAATCTCCTTATGGCAAACGGATACGAAGAAAGATTTTTAGCAGCGGGGATAAACAGCTGCACCGAAACAGAACCAATCTGCAGCCTCCATTACTGGATACTTAAATAATTTACTGTACAGAAATTAGATATACACTGAAAATCTCCCATATTTATATAGTAAAACCACTTAAAATACGGGAGGTTAAAACATGGCACATAAAATATTTGGCGATGCACGCATCATGGAAGCATACACACTAAATTCATATTTTGTAACCTTGGCACCCTGGTTTGAGGGAGACTCAATGGTAGTATCCTTTGTAAAAAAGGGCACGCAGGGGAAAGATAATGTGACAGTGTATGTTGCGCTTAAGACATTTGAAAAGCTCATTGACAGCATCAAAGACGGCTCATTCCTTGATGCGATCAAAAAAGACGATAAAGACGACAACCCCGGCGCATGGGTATGCAGAACAGGTCAGAACGGCTCCAAGATGGTTGCAATAGGACTTGGAAGCAAAAATTCAAAGACCGGCAAGAGAAGTATCACGATCCATGGATATGATGCCACAAAGAAGCTCAACGCCAACGTTCCTATCAGATGGGAAGATCTGACCGATATGGTTTCAGCATACGAGCTGGTTGTAGGTCCCGAGCCTACCGACAATGTTTGGCACAAAATGCTCCATGAGGCATTTTGGGATGCTTATGAGAGCAAGAAAAAGCACTATGAAAAGAGTGCGGAAGATGAGGAGCAGGTAACAGAAGCAGCGGCTCCTTCAGAAAACGAACCTGCAAAGCAGGAAGCCGAGAAGATGATGGAAGCAACCGTTACCCTCTCCGACTATACAAAGGACGGCGACGTGATCTCCTTTAACGGAACACTCAACGGCAACAGCTCAGTCTTTAGGATTGCAAGTCAGGAAATGGCAGGCAAAGACAAAGATGCCTGGACAAAAGCGTCCAAAGACATGAAGAAGGGTAATATCGACCTTCGCCTTAAACTCAGAATGGTTAAATCGGGCGAGTACACAATACTTGGAATAGCGTAAACAGCGCCAAAGGGGCGGCTTAGACCGCCCCCTTTTATTGTATACGGAGAGATATATATGTCAACTAAACAAGGAGACAAAAGATGTCCAGAGATAACAAATTAGAAAAGATACGCTATAAAAATAATGCCGAAAGCATGAAAATGATGGGGGAAGATGCTGTCCTTGCCAAGACAAAGGGCGTATCTTACGGCAGATATAAGGCAAACATGGGCCCCGTATTTGAGGCGACAGACTACCCTATAAGCACGCAGGAGCACATGACCCGCTCAGAGGAAAAGCCCAAAGAAAAGACACTGGCGTTTATCAAATAAGGAGGGTGATGTGATATGAAAAAGACGATAACGATCTGCACATGTGATATTTGCGGCAAGAAAAATGCAAAAGAGTATAAAACAATAACATACAGGACATTCGACAGCACAGATGGGAGAACATATTACAACCCTCCTCGAATAGAAGAGGAAACTCTGGATCTGTGTGATGAATGTGCTATAAAGGCGACGAATATTCATAGCGTAGGTATTCAATGCGAAGAATATGAGCTGGAGCATAGATAAGGAGAAACCTACCCTACATCAATGGCATAAAAGGAGATATAGCATGAAAAAGACATACATCTTGGTCACTCTGGCATTTGATGATAAGTCGCCCGAGGCAGTCAATATAGACACAGAGCATTCTATACAGAATGATATAACACGGCTATTACAGGGTTATCACCGCGATAAGCTTATCAGTCACTATGTTGTGGCTGACAATGAAGTAATTTCAGAAAAGTTAATTTCCGAGGGAACAAAGGTTGATATAAGCGACAACAGACTTACGGCTTATAAAATCAAAGGTGTTCTTGCAACAAGGACCTGTAATGCCCTTCTCAGAGCAGGGCTTTACACGGCAGAAGATCTTACTTATGTGACTGAACTTCAGATAAAACAAATAAGCCAGATTGGAAAGGCAGCCTACGAAGAGATTCAGCGTTTTTGCAAAGACTATGGCATTAACATCGGCTCAAACAGCGGAAAAGTCCCTTCTTTTTCTAAAGGAGATATTGTTGTTTCCCTTTTCGATAAGCAATACTTAGGCTATAAAGCAGGAAATATTCCAAAAGGCACAAAATTTGAGGTCGTAGAGATTAACACACGACAGACAGATGGCTACTTTCACTTGCCGACTTATCTCTGCCGTCTAATAGAGTCAGATAATGATATGGACCGTGCTGTCTTTTACCTGAGCCAAATTACAAAATTTAAGGAAAATTATGAATAAAATCGGCTACGCAGACTTCGATTTTGAAGGGTTCTGCTCATGGAATGACAACTACATACCGGAAAACAAAAAGATGGCAAACCCATCATGGGTATCAAATCATTGGCAGGACTACTTTTATGAGCGCCAGGGGCTATTTAAGGACTGTCTTAATATCATGGACGAACATAGCTTTAAGAGCTCCTCTGTGGAGGATTTAAAGGCTCTTATAGTCCACCTTGAGGACATCGGAGAAAAGCTTTGGCTGTTCTATTTTGATGATACAGCCTGCGTCATTGGCTACGAAAACAGACAGTTTCTTATGGACCCTGCGTTTGTAAAGCCCGAATATCTTAAGGATTACTCTGAGCTTACAGGCAGTGAGATGAAGTCTTTGACAGGGCAGATATCCGGTGCAGGTCTTCTCCCATCAGTCATCGAAGAAAGCAGCGTAAAAACTCTGACTGATAAAAAGTCCGAGGCTGAGCAGGCCCTTAAAGATGCAAAGGCAGAGATAAGAGCAAAGGAAGACGAGATCAGGCAGGAAATGTATAAGAGAATAGAGGAAATGAAAGCTCTTATGCAGGGCAAGCTTGATGAACTCAATAAAAAAGTCGAGCAATATCAAAAAGAAATCTTTGTTCTGGAGTCTCAGATCTATTCAATAAGGTGCTATACAGGAGAAGTAATCAAATTCCACAAGATAAGAGAAGGAAAGGCTGCTCCAAAAGAAGAGGCGCTAATCCTTTATCAGAAGATCCGCTTCCTTGACGAAGAGCTTGGTAAGCATATCTCTATCTTTGATTTTGATGGAGAAGATGATACAAGGCTAATTCCTCTTCTTAAGGCAAGGAATGATATTACAGAGCTTCTTGCTCCCGGCAAAAAGAGTCTTACTATCTTGCGTACTTCCCGTACAGGCAAGTTTGTTGGAGCAAACAAGAAAGTAGACAACATGCTCACAGAGTATGAGATGTACCACGGGAAGCAGCTCGCACTGCTCCTTCGTGACGGCGAAAATCTTTACATCGCATGGTGCGATGCTGACAATATCGTTATCAATGAGGAAAATGCCTTTTACTCTACTGCAAGGCAAACAGAGGAAAGAGCGGAAGGTGCTGACTCAGCCATCAATAACGCAGAAACAGGCATCCATGAAGCGCTTTCAAGGTATTATCTACTTGCCATCTTGCAGGGCATGATTGATGCAAAAAATATCCTTGATTTCCCCGAGCCAGTAAATGTACTTGATCCAGCACAGAGATATGTGATTTTCTCACTTGCCGAGGGCTGGATTACAGAAAACAAGTACGGGACCTTTGCTGAAATGCTTGAAAAGAGCAGAAAGAACCCTGTAAAGAAGGGTGACGACATTATCACCATCCTTCACCTTACCCCAGATCGTGAAGGCAGATATAAGAAGAATTGTAATGACAGGGGTATCGGCTACAAAAACCGTACATCAGAAGCACACCTTAACGGAAAAGCAATCTATCCTATAAACCTTGTTCTTAACGCCGTCGTAGTAGAGTATGACTTTGAAGCAGTAGAAGTCACAGAGTCACTAGGCGAATGTGAGATGCGCTGCACCAGAAACGGTGTTACCACAAATGAAATAGAGCCGTGTATGAAATATGCTGTAACTGAGAATGTCTTATTTACAGGCAAGGACAAAAAGACCTTCGGATTTGAGGTGTACAGAGATATAAAGGCACAACACAAGGACCTGTTAGAGTGTGTAATTAACAGTGAAGACGCTCTTGGCAATGTGTATCATTCTGAGCCAGCATTATATTATAAGGGCAAAGACGGATATATATACCATTATCATCGTCGTGATTACTTTTCACATGGAGATGATATGACTGTTACAGAAAATCAGCTGTACTGCAAGAGAATCACTGGATGCAGGATAATTGAAGAAATACCGCATACATTTGTATCAGTAGAACAGAGCGGATACGGAAGCTATTCAAATGGCTTCAAAGACACGACATATCATGTAAACCTTGAAGTTTATAAGGAAGAATACTTCCCATTATCATTCCTTTGCTCATCATGGATCGATGAAGTGATTCAGAATGGTAGCATTGGCAATCTAAGACTTCCAGGTGTTACACCTTCCTTTGCAGATATGCTCCCATACCTGCATAAAATGCTTGAATACCTCAAAGAGCGTGAAAAAGCAGAAAAAGACATGCTTATCAAAGCAGGTGGAAAAGCTTTTGTAGAAGCCAATAGTGATTGGGATGCAATTCTCTGCGAATGGAAGATAAAAAACAATATACACAACCTGTCACCAACAAAGGCCAGAAGATTTATTGCAAATCTTCACCGCTAAAAACAATGCAAATATCTGATAATTCAACATTAAAGGCACAGGCTTTCCTGTGCTTTTTTATTTACCCTCAAAACTCCTATATTTTCTTTGTAATCAAAACTTTGAAAATGGAGGACAACATAATATGGACAAGAAGGAAATGATCAAAAGACTTTCAGAAAACCAGGGCTCAGTTTTATCTTTCCCAGATAGAGGGCCATGGGGTTCATCTAAGTATCGTGGAAATTGTAGTGGATGGGTAATCGCACAGCTCCTTAACACCTACAACGTGCAAAGACTGTCAGAAATTTTTGCAGGGTCGGGCACGGGCGCAGATGTTTGCGCCGACTGGGGGTGTGACTACATAGGCGCTGATTTAAACCCCAATCCCGTCAGAAAGAACATCATCTCGCTTGACGTTCTTAAAGAGGATATCCCAACAGGATTTCTCGATGGATCTGATATGTGGTTTGGACACCCGCCGTATAGTGAGCTCATCAAAATTCCTTATGCAAACAGCATGTGGAAGGACACCACAAAAGAGCATAACCTTGATAAGTCGGACCTTGGACAGATGAACTGGGATGACTTTATAAAGGCTCTTAACGTATGCGTTATGAAAATGTACGCTGCGCAGGAGAAGGGCTCAAGAGGTGCTATTTTAATGGGCGACATAAGGCGCGGTGGTCGCTACTATTCAATGCTCAACGACATCGTCAAGCCTGGTGCTTGCGAGGGCATCTGGATAAAGCGTCAGCACAATTATTCGTCTATGGGTAAGAGCTACGCAGGACAGAGGAACTATCTCTACATCGAGCATGAATACGTGCTCATCTTCAAAAAACTCGCTTCTTTAATCATCGACTTTATGCTCCCAGTAAAACGCGAAACAGATATCAGAGACTCTATGATGGGTACATGGAATGACTGCTTAAATGCAGTTATGACAGAACTCAAAGAGGCTCATTTAAGTGAAATCTATGAGCAGTTTGAAGGAAGCAAGAAAGCTGAGAGGAACGAGAACTGGAAAGCAAAGGTTCGTCAGACCTTGCAGTTGTCACCAAGATTTGTTTCAAAGGGTGACGGTGTTTGGGCTCTGGCAGCCTAAAACACATCCTTACGCCTTTAGGGGCTAGTAACTATCAATCATTTGGTAGGCAGCCCCGAAAGGAGAGCTATCTGCCGTAAATTAAGGAGGTTTTATATGTCACATTCACGTATCTTTCAGATTTCAAAAAAGAAGATAGACAAGGAAAACTACATTGAAGAGGAACGCTACTACGACAATTTTCTTGGCGAGATTGCGGATTCTATCGAGAAGTCCTGTGATGAGAGAGGCTCTGACCTTGAGTATCTTGCAAGGGCGCTTGGTGACGCAGCAATCGTAAAGAACGACAAGCTAACTGTTGTTAACAAAGAGCTCTATCTTAGGGGCTTTTTTGAGGAATTTAAAAAGGCTGCCAAGGCTATTGCCGATGCAACTCTTGAAGATTTCTGCACAACAAAACTTTCTTTTGATGAGTACCACCTTCGCTCCATGTACAACGACAAATTCGACATCTACATGGATGATAACGGAGAGGAAGGTTATGGCAACCAGACTCTTATGAATTTCCTGCGCAGGGTAAAAAACGGCGACGTTTTCTACATCGGAGGAATAATGGATTATCACTACTAATGGAGGATGAATATGCGCTGTACAGAAAATATGTGCTCCCTCAACTGCGGGGGGTGCTGTAACCATATCGGAATAACTCTTGATGAGATTTTCTTCGGGCCCATTCCAGAGCCCAATGGATGTCTTGAAGAGCATGATATGAAAACATCAATGAGCGAAGAGTAAAGGAGAATGCAAAATGGAAGAAATGATGTGCAAAAAGGAGAAAGCTCCTTCTTCAAGAAGCTTTTATCAGCAAAAATATACGATAAAAGACAGTCTTGAAAGAGAATGGCTTAAAAAAGGCTACTTGGGCTACAACCTTGTTGATCCTAAATTCTTTTACAGGGTATCAGATACCCGCATTATGATGGCAATATGCCATACAACGGGAAAGAACAGAGGCAAATACGACGTTGTTTATTACAACGGGGCTATGGACTCTGACAACCTTATCTTTGTGATAAGGGATGCTGAGCCAGTAGAAGCACCCATCTGGTTTGACAATGAGGCTCTTTTCAAAGAGTTCATTGCAAAAGAGGGTCTTGCAGATGCAAGATTTACACCCTCGCCCACTTGCGACGGGGACATCCCTGTCCTTATGCTCGACGATTCAATCCCGATGCTCTGGGAAGACTTTAAGGAGCTTGATAAGGAGCACCTTAAAAAGGGTTGTTGGGTAGCTGAATACACGGACACTTATACCGATGAAACCTACACCACAGAAGGTGACATCCACAAAAACACCACTTGGAAGGATTATTTTGAGTGGCTTGTGGGTGACATTGAAGAGGTTGTCGGCGAGGATGAGTTAAGTGGCATCGTCATTACTGGAGTTTACTACAACGGTATCGATGATGAAGAGCACTTCATGTGAGACCAGTAGTGAATAGTGGCGAGAAAAAGGAGAACACGAGATGAAAGCAAAGTACCCAAAATATGTAAAAACATTTAACGGATATATCGGAGTCTTCCAGAGAGTAGACAGAGGAGACATCCCTGTTTACAGATTTCCTGGCGGAGAGCGTATGGCTGATGCATACGAGATCGAAAACGGTAGCGATGTAAGAGAAGACCTCTTACAGGATCAGTGATGATAAAAAGGAGGTCGTTATGAGCTTTATTCTTACAGATACAGGAAGAAAGAATGCCGAGAGATACATAAAAGAGCTTGAGGCAAAAAGGAAAGAGATCCTTGATGCAGGCAAAGACAGCGCTGATGATACGCCATTGCCGACTGTTGATGACATCGAAGGCGACGTCAATTTTATTGGCATCGACGAAGATGGCGAATATTACAACGGATTTGGCGTAACCGATAACTACGATGCTGATTACCCGCTTCTTTTAAAGCTCGGAAGAGATTTAGAGGAAGTGCCTGCGTAAACCACGATAAAAAAGGAGATGAACCTATGGAAATAGTTGTTCAGACGCTCGATACACACAGTATCGCTCGCGAACAGATAAAAAAAAGCCTTAAAAAGCTCTATGAGAGCGGACAGGACAAGACAAAGATAAATCGTTCTCTGGATCTTACAAGACCAGAGTACATTGAGGCGGAAATCTTTAATGATAAAAACGGCACATTTTACAGATGCAGATACTTCGTATATTCAGCTGATAATACGGAGATGGTCTGTGTTTACACAGGCGACATTTATGACTCAAACATTGATCACGATGTTGATGTCATGCTCTGTGCGGCAGAAAGCGCTGCAGAGAAGAATTATATTGAAGAGAAAGCTTACAGGCTCTATCAGCTTGAATGGATGATGAGCCACGGCTTTTCTCTTTCAGACCTCTTCTCGAAGATGGTGCAGTGCGCCAGATGGGCGTTTGACCCGAGCGACTTCCTTGAAAAGAAGCCAGACGGATATATCGGTGAGGATGAGATCGTGGACGCTGCCATGAAGGGCAGGGACTACTTCCTCAACGAGACAGGATTTGGCGGACAGCTCTTTGCGTGTAAGAGAGAGTTCCTTGATGCAGAGTATAAAGACTCTGAGTACATGGAAAATCTCTTTGACACACAGCCAGGCAAGGAAGCTGACAGGCTTAAAACCCTGTACAGAAAATACCTGGCAGCTTAAGGAGGCACGTTATGGCAAAAACTGTTACCGTAAAAGAACTCTTTTTCATGCTTGGAGAAGAGATTCATAAAGGCAATGCTGATAAGACGGTTTATCTTGGAGGCTCTTACAGACTTAACGAAGGCGATGTAAGGATGCTTACAGGCGAAGAGCTCAGAACTTCTCACTATATGTTTGAGAAGATGAGCAAAGAGGAGCTTGAAGGCATCGTCTGCATAAGATAAGCCTTCCCGAACTAAATAGAAAAGCCAACCCATACAGGGCTGTTTTGACACCCTCGTATGGGGAGAGGTGTCTTTTTAGGGAGGAATTAACATGATTAGACTTTTTGTTCCAGTTATGCAGATAAGCGACGCTTTAAACGCACTTGATACAAACAATATCGACTGCGATCTTGACTGTGGGGACAGACTCATGGTAAGTGACAGTGACTTGGACGAGGCTGATAAGGTCTTGACCCTAAATAATATCGAGTTTGACATCGTTGCTTAATCCTTTTAACAACAAGGCGCAGGTTTTCCTGCGTCTTTTGTTTTGCCTTTTATCGGTAACTTTCTTTATTTAGTGCAATAAACTTTTACGCTAGATATGACAAACATTTTTTGCAATAGATGTGACAATCTTTCCTGACAAAAACAAAGACCATTGCAGTGTGATTGCAGTGGTCTTTGTTATGTTTATGAAGCTGTTTTGTATATCAAGTCTGGGGAGAGAATAACTTCTTTCTGAGGTATCTGTTCAAGCCCTAACAGAATAAAGAAATCTTCCGGCATTGCTTTTGATGCCAGCTCATAAGGGATCACATTCTCAAACTCAGGTCTTGGATAACTGTTCACATGATTACTCACAAGTGTCATATCCGCCTGGGTTAGGTTTTGCACAGACATATTGCGACTATCATCCGCAGATGTCCTCTTTTTTACTATCCGCCTGAGAAGTCTGTGGGTACGTTCTGCACTGCCTTTCTGATCAGAGCGATTAGGTTCGCAGAAGAATATCATAGTGCGCTTTTCACCCGGTCTTGTAATGGAACGCTCCATACCCTCAATGTCGGTAAATTCCTCGCCGTTGTCGGTCAGGATCAGAGGTATGCATTCCTTGAACAGTTCAAAACCAAGTGATGCTTCAATGATATCCAACATCTCTACTACATGGGATGCATCATGCGCATCTAACATGAAATAAAGCTGCATATGGTGCTTCTTCCAATTAAGGGATAAGATCACGGCTGTATCAGTCTTTCTGCCTTCTACACAGTCCATCTCGACATGAACGATATCGTGAGATTTCATATACTCCTCAAAATCAGCATACATATGACCCTGCTTATCAACTTTCACCGTAGCATATGCGTCTGCACCCTTCTTCTTGGTGGAAGATCTGCGCCTTCTTCTACCTACTGCCTCGGGTAAATGGATTGCCCTTACAGTAAGTTTTGATGAGTTTATCAACCTGTATAGAGTGGTAAGGCTCAAGTCAAAATCAAGTTCGCTTCTTACGGCTACAAGAGCTGCATTGGGAGACTGTTTATTCTTGATGATAAGCGGGGATATGAGTTCATCGATCTGTTTAAGTTCCTGTGGTGAAAATAATGTATCACCTTTCCGGCCTTTTGAATCCTTCATAGCCTTATCATCGGCAGCTTTGGAACGATAGAATTGTTTTTCAAATCTGCAAGACCTTACATCTGAACATCCATTACACACATGAGGGGCTTTTTCCAGTCTGCTGCAATAAGCCCGTGTGTAGTTGGAACAATGTTTAAAGCAGGGAACCGAACTACATCTTCGGCATAACTTCTGCCCGCATTGTCTGATACAGGCGAATTTCTCTTTACAGGTCTTGGAGTAAAGACAGTCATTGCCTTTGGGTTTTATCACGTCAAGATGCCGTTCAATCTCTCTGGTAACAGTAGATGTAGGAAGTCCAATCTCTTTCGCAATATGACTCACTTTATCCCCGTTATCAAGGCCGTGCTGGATACTGTACCTTTTGTCGGAATCAAGCCTGTGATATTTGGGTTGGTTACTGGGTTTCTTCATTCATAGATCACCTCCTGAGAGGACACACAGGAAGTAAAATCCGTCCTTGACAGTCTGCTCCACGGGGAGTAAACTAAAGATACAACAGAAGAACGGATGTACTTCTTGTGCATCGGAATCATGTATCAGTTAGGGTCGCAACCTAACTGATATTTTTTGTTACAAACATGTGGTCGCAACACATGTTCTATTCTTATTATACTCCACTGCTTAACTAAAACAAGCATACGCTATGATGTTAGTAGTATTGTTGACCAAGGCCCAACAATCATTGAGCCAAATTCTTCTCGATATCTTTTTCGTTGATTCCCTTAAGCTCGCGTACCATATCCCATACCACTTTGAACTGAGATGGCGTAAGCGTTCTGATCCTTTCTATGAGCAGCATCATTTCCTCATCGGAACGGTAGCCAAGCATATCACTGGGCGATATATTAAGAACGTAACACCATTTCATTAGCATATATCCTGATATTTTCGTGTGCCCGTTTTCAATATTACATACGTGTGTTTTACTGCATCCGAGCTTATCTGCCATTTCTTTCTGCGTGAGGCTTAAAGCCCCTCCTGTACATAACAAGCCTCTGTATAAAGGCGGTTTCAAATTTCTCGTATTCCTTATCCCTGAACTCAAACTTGGCCATGATAATTCCTCCATATGATAATGATAAGAAAAACTTTGATATGGTTCAATAAACGTTGTATTTCTATCAGAAAAATACAACATAACTTGAACTATTCTATCTCCAATATATCGCTTTTTTGTACTATCATGGATTATGAAAGAGAGGTTTTATACCATGACAATACGTAATCTATACAGGGAATCATGCATATATGAATACTCTATTGTAAGAGAGCTGATGAAAAAGAATGATGAAATCACTATAGATACCGACAGTAGAGGATATATAACAGGGAAAACATCC
>JAILOW010000101.1 GCA_024690635.1 Butyrivibrio sp. | reverse complement strand
GTTGCCAGAATTTTTTTATACATCATAATCCTTCTCCTTTCAATTATTCACATATTGAATTCTTATGATATGTAATACGGAGGCCGGTAATCATATTTCGGGGTAGAAAATGAAGTTTATTTTTTCTTTATGATTAGTTTACTGAAACTTCGCAGATACAAACTTGTCTATCATTAAAGATATTTTTTTTACATCGAGATCAAATTCTTCTATCATCATGTTTGAAAAAATTTCCAAAGTGAGCATTCTGAATCCTTAAAGATACATATTTTTAGCATGATCATATATCTTTGCAAGCATCTCTACCTTTTTGGAACAGCTCCTTGAATAAGTGGAGTCATAAATGATAAGTGCATTAAACTACAAAAGGAAGTGTCAACGCACTTCCTTTGTTTACGGGAGAACAAATGGTTCAAGTCCCCCTCTCGCTACTAATGGACCTGGGGGACGGGGTTAGTGGATCATTATAGAGGGGCCAAACTGCCTATATTGCAATTTCCTTGATTGTGGCAGTGCTATTTAAGCCCATTTTCCTGCCTAAATCTCGTATTTCCCAAAAGAGGCAGATGAATTTCCCTCAATTCAACTGCTCTATTCTAAGATTTCATTATATAGGCAGTATATTTTCTCTTATATCACCTGCCTCCTTTCATTATATTCAAATATAGGCAGACCTTGATGTCCATTTTTATGTGTTCATCCTAAGTACAGCTTCTTTGAACTCTGATTCATTCTTCACAACGCTATATGGCACGAGGTTCATTCCGGCCTCTGCATTGAACCCCCGGTGCATCTATGGTAGTATTGCAAAAGCATGATATAGTTTTTTGTTTCGAGGGTAATATGAAGATTAAATGCGATTATTGCGGTAACACTTACGAAGATACCGCGCAGAAATGCCCTTCCTGCGGAGCGCCGAACCCTTCACATCAAAATGAGGGAAAGCCCAAGACCATAGAGGAACTAAAAAAGAACCACTACCCCCTCCCCTAGGACCGTTTCCTCTTCCTCAGAACTACCGCAGCCAGAAGTCCTGCCGCAATTGCCACCAGCAAAGCGACCACAACTACTGCCACAGGGAAGTGCTCTTTTTGTGCGCTGTCTGCCTGATCTTCTTTTTCAATTTCCTGCTTGGCAGTGTCCGATGCCAAATTTGCCTGCCCCGCAAGCGTGGTATCATCAGCCGTTTCCGGTGCCTCAGCTTTTTCAGCATCAGCCTCATTTTCAGCCACCATCGCTTCTTCGGTTTCTGTCTCGATTGCCATTTCTGCTTCAGCCTCTTCTACTTCATCATAGGCTTCTTCTGCCATAGCTCCTTCAGCTGCTTCCATGGGTGCTGCCATATCTGACGCAGGCTGGGCTTCATAGGATACCGTAGCACTGTCCATGTGATTTTTGCCTGAGTTTTGCATAACAACTGTGGTTCCGGCAAAGAGTATCACTGCAGCTGCTGCCCATCCGGCATATCTAAGGATCGATCTGTATTTTTTCTTATCACTCATTCTGATGACTTTGCCCTTTGAAGGCTCCGCCATCATCTCTTTTTCCATATTTTCCAGGATCCGCTTTCTCATATCATCGTCGACCCTGACTTTATCCATTACTTCGTTATATTTATTCAAAGTCATAGGCCTCCTTTAATATTTTCTTAAGCTGTTCCCTGGCGCGTAAAAGATCTGAGCGCACCGTAGCCTCTTTTCGCTTTAAAATGTCCGCTATCTCTTTTGTGGAATATCCTTCCTGATAAAAAAGATGGATAACTTCCCTGTACTTTTCGGGAAGATTTTTAACAGCCTCCCATACAAAGCCAAGGTCCTCGCGCTCCTCTGCCACCAGCTCTTCCATCAGTTCATCGGTCTTTCGAAGCTTGTTGTATTTGATCCTGTTTTTACTGATATTTGATGCCACGGTTAATAGCCATGCCTTCTCGTGAGCATCATTTTCAAGAGAAGGATCTGTCTTTACATACTGCAAAAGAGTCTCCTGCAAAACATCCTCAGCATCACTCATGTTGTGAAGATATGAATACGCGATACGAAGTATACTGTTTCCGTACTTATCAAGAACTGCTGCCGCTTTACCGTAGGCAGCGCCCTTTTCGTTAAGCCTGAGCGCTTCCTCAGAAGTACCGGCATCTTCAGACAAGTCCTTTCCCGCGCTTCCTTTCGCCTCAAAAAACAGAGCTGCTGCGCGGTCAAAGGCTTTATTTAATCTTTCAAATAATCCCGCCAGAGGATCTTTTTCTCTGACGGGAAATGTCATAACTAATTCGCTCATTTACTGTCCCCCGGGTTATCTCCCCGTAAGACAGTATATCAAATATCAGCCGCGCTTTTCCATCATTCTGACCAGATTGTAGAACTCATCCTTGTACTCATCTGTGGTATCAAGTTCCTTGTACGCCTTCATAATATCCTTGTAAGTAACATCCCCTGAATAATCGCTGTCAGATAAGAGCATTGCAAACTCCGAAACAAGACTTGCAAAGAAAAGGTTCTCGCTGGGATGCTCACTGTAAGCCTCATCAGAAATGGCTACGGTAAGAAGCTTGGAAGAATCCTCCTCAGGCTCCTTGTAGCGAAGCTTTAATGTAGCATACTCGGAAGATCCGCCTTTAGGAGCATCCTGATATTTAAGCTCTATGGAAGAGTCACTGTCAGCGGGGATTATCTCATAAAGAGCCACAACGGTGTGTCCTGAGCCAAGCTCTCCTCCGTCCTTCTTGTCATTATTAAAGTCCACTGCATCCATCTGTCTGTTTTCGTAGCCGATGAGTCTGTAGCCGTTTACAACTGCGGGATTGAATTCGATCTGGAACTTTACGTCCTTGGCTACGGTAACAAGTGTTGAAGTCATCTCTTCAACCAGAACTTTTCTTGCTTCAAGCATTGAATCGATGTAGGAATAGTTGCCGTTTCCGCAGTCGGCAAGTCTTTCAAGCCTGTTGTCCTTGTAGTTGCCTTCCCCAAATCCAAGAACAGATAAAAATACTCCGCTGTCCTTTTTCTTTTCTATGAATCTCTCAAGCTCGTCGGGATCTGAGATGCCAACGTTAAGATCTCCGTCTGTAGCCATGATAACTCTGTTGTTTCCGCCTTCTATAAAGTTCTCCATAGCCACTTCATAGGCCATCTCCATGCCTCTTTCGCCGTTGGTGGATCCGGAAGCATAAAGGCTGTCGATAGCTTTTTTAATGGTTCTCTTATCTGAAAGAGATACTCCGTCCAGAACAACCTCTTCCTCACTTGCATAGGTAACGATGGAAACAGTGCCCTCACCCTTGTAATTATCAACAAGCTCCTTAAAAGACTTCTTTAAAAGATAGAGCTTATTTTCATCATCCATGGATCCTGATACATCGATGAGAAATACCAGGTTACTTTTGGGCATCTGTCCGTCAAGAACGTCCTTTGCCTTGATGCCAACAAACATAAGATCATGATCTTCATTCCAGGGGCACTTTGAAACTTCTGTAGTAATTCCGAATTTTTCTCCTTTTTTGGGAGACTTAAGATCATAGGAAAAATAGTTCAAAAACTCTTCGGGTCTTACAGCCTCAGTTGTAATGTCACCTGCACTGTAGCCGTTTTCTATCATCCTTCTGATATTTGCATAGGATGCGGTGTCAACGTCTGCCGCAAAGGTTGAAAGAGGCTGAGCCTGAGAAAGGAAAAATCCGTTCTCCGAAGGCTTGTCATATTCCTCTGTGTTTGGGATCACATAGGTAAGGCAGTCTCTTTCAGGTGCAAAAAACTCATCGATCCCCTTGGCGCTTGTTAGAGGTGCTTCGTACTCGCCCTCAATCTCCTCGCAGGCTGTCTCTGTGCACACGGCATAGTCTTCTCTGGCCATGGGAGCTGTAGCGCTCTCCTTTTTCATTCCGCCGCACCCTGTAAGTGCTCCTGCCAAAATGCTTGTTCCAAGTAAAACTGTAAGTGCTCTGTAATTCTTTTTCATAATATAATCCCTCCGATCGTATTGGCTTTATTTGCCGTTCTACCCTATATACAATCGGAGGGATCAAAATGTTGCAGTATTAAAAAAATTTTTTTAAAAATAATTTCGGGCTTATAAAAAACAGACTGTACTTGAGCTTTTGCCTCGTATCAAAAAGCTGTTTATATCCGTTATAAAGTTCCTTGTACCTTTTCATTGAAGCTCGCAGCATGGCAGATCTTTGGTCACTTCCCTTTTCTTCATCAGCTTCTTTATAAAGCCTCGCCATCTTGTAAAGAGCTGTCTTAAAGGACTTGCAGGCAAATGCCCTGTCTCCTTCTTCCATGGCTCCCCGGATTCTTTCCTCATAGGCATCGATCACATCAAGATGCCTTACATTTAGTCTGTTAGAACCTGAGGTTATTCCTGCTTCATTGTCTCTGTACAGATAGAGCTTTTCCGAAATATATACTATTCTTTTTGCCCTGTTTAGAAGTGGCCAGATCATGAACTCATCTTCATGGAGTCTTCCTTCCGGGTATCGTAAGTCCTCAAACAAAGCCCTTCTAAACAGCTTGTTACAGGTGATGACCATAAGGACATACTCTCTGGAATTGTGATCGTATAGCCATTCTCTTGCATTTTTAGATGTCAGATTCAGAACATCAACATCCTTTTCACAGGCACCCTTCATCCTTGAAAAATCCACATCGCAAAAGGCAATATCCGCAGCTTTTTCATTTATCCGATCTAACAGTTTTTCCAAAAAGTCCGGGGCAATCCTGTCATCAGAATCAATAAAACAAACATACTCGCCCAGAGCTATATCGAGCCCTGCATTTCTTGCAGATGAAAGTCCTCCGTTTTCCTTGTGGATGACCTTTATCCTTTCATCGGTGTTTTTATAGGTATCGCATATCATGGGGCTTCCGTCCGTTGAGCCGTCGTCAACTATTATCAGTTCAAAAGAGCTAAAGCTCTGCCCCAGTATGGAATCAAGGCACTCCATAAGATAGGGCTCCACGTTATAAACAGGAACGATCACAGAGATCAAAGGATTCTTCATGACTTACCTCCTTTTCCAAGGAGCGCATCCTTTACCGCCACAATCCCCTTAAATATAGCCATTCCTGTCTTTTCTCCAAATGTCCCTGTCAGAGATCTCATGAGTTTTTTATAAAAGCCGGTATTGGATTCATGCCAGCTGGCTTCAAAATGATGGATACTGTAGGTGTTCTCGGTTATGGTGACCTTGCCGGTATAATAGTTTTTGGGAGAAAGATATTCCGAAGGATATATTTCCACCCCATCAACCTTCTGTCTGGTACCGTCCTGTATAAGGCCATGACCCACAAGGATTTTGGTCCTTAGCTTGGGGCTCTCCACATACTCAGAAAGAGAGTCATACTCAGCCATCATCTCTTTTAAAAGAGGGCTACCCGCAGTAAATCCAAAGCCTGCGCCGTCTCCTATCATCTCCTTGGACTCAAAGCCCATATATGCCCTGTTTTCGCAAAGAGGCGACAGATCCTTTAGCACTTCTACGTCCGTATCAAGGTAAACTCCGCCATGCTCATACAAAACATCAAGCCTTGCGTAGTCCGAAACAAAAGCCCACTTTCCCTCACGATAGGCTTCTTCCATAAAAGGATGCTTGTGGAAATCATAGTTTTTCTCATTCCACTCTTTTATCTCAAAATCAGGGCAGAACTCTCTCCAGCTCTCTATGCACTTTTTTACCGATTCGCTTTTTTCATTTCCCCCAAACCAGAAATAATGGATGATGTGGGGAATCTTTTCCTGCACGTCCATATGTTTCAACCTTATTTATCGCTTCTAACAATATCATTGAATGGCATAAACCATATAAAAATCTCTCTCATAGCTGCACTTATTAAGAGTATATCCCTGCTCTTCAAACACTTTTAAAACACGGTCAGAATCAGCGAGGGTGTTAATATATACTGTGTATTTTCCGCCATCATTTAAAGTGTTTTCACAAAGCTTATCAAGATCGGACTCATGGGTCCTTATAAAGTATGGATGGTCAACTGACAAAAATAAATCCGGATACTCTTCCTCTATATCATCATCCACTATTATAGCCGTCGAATCACCATATTTATCGGCAAATTCCAATTGTTCTTCGGAAACGGGATACAGATAATAAGGAGTAAGTCTTGCACTTCTGGCAAAAACAAGTATCACAAATACCAGGAGCAGAAAACATGGTATATCTTTTCTTCTAAAGATCATGGAGAAAATCTTCCAAAATGTCATGATAAATATCATGCTTAGGATCGGAATAACAGGCATAACATACCTGTCCTCAACCCATGGAGAAATTCTGGATATTATCACATAATATATACTTCCAGGGATAACAAGGTATAAAATCTTTTCAAAAGATTCAGATCCTGCAAATGATCTTATTGTTCCTTCTTTTGCCTTCCTGACCAAAGCCACGATTGCAAGCAATAATACAGCTCCCATTGCACCAAACAAAAGCACTTTACTGCCTGAAAAAAGTGAGTTTCTCAAAAGATTGAGGTACTCTTTTATTCTGTAAAAAATGCCATGCAAAGAAATATTATTTCTGACATCAACACCTCTTTTATCAAAAAACACCTGGACAACAGAGTAAGGCCATAGCAACAGATACAACACTGCAGTGATGATCTGCTTTGTAATATATTTCCTTACGGATGCTCCGTGACGTATATAAAGAAGTAATGTGATCACAAAAAGCGGAATGATATAAATTGCCGCAAAATACTGCGTAAGCATGGCAAAAAACTCTGTTATGCATACAAATCTGAGTATTTTTCCATCATCCTCAAATTTACTTTCAGCCAACAAAAGATGAAGATATAAAAGCGCCGCAAAATACAAAGTCATAAGACCATACATTCTTACAAAAGTGGCATTATTGATAAGATCGAAACTAAGTCCGTAAAAAAGCATGCAGGCAAGAGCACACCCTCTGTCAGTCACCATTTTGGCAGAAAGATAAATGAAAAGACAGGAAAGAATAAGTGCAATGATATTGATGAAAAATCCTGCACCTTTTATGGATAGAAAAGGTAGTACAGAGTTAACCGTGTGAAGTAACAGATAATAAAAAGGCGGATGAGAATCACCAAGATCAAGGACAAGCGTGCTAAAGTAATCAAACCTGTGTCCTTTTGATGCATCCACAAGAGCCCCCATCTCCTGAAGGCTATACTTTTCATCAGATACGGGAGGCACATACTCTCTGATTTTATCCGCTGCTTCATTTAGGTCATTATTTCTGATAATATCCGCAAAAGTCCCAAAGTCCATAATATGTGCGTTGGAATAGTAAAACGAACATTTCTCATCAAGAAAAAAATTCTGTTTTTGAAGATAAAACCTAAAGGCATTTAGAAATATCAGGATCAGACATAAGATAACCCCATATCTGAAAACACGCTCATATTTTTTATTCATATTCAACCTTCTTTATAGATTCTCACAATATCACTGAATGGCATAAACCATATAAAAGATTTTCTCATAACTGCACTTCTTAAGTGTATATCCCTGCTCTTCAAACACTTTTAAAACATGGTCAGAATCAGCGAGGGTGTTAATATACACAGTGTACTTTCCGCCATCATTCAAAGTGTTTTCACAAAGCTTATCAAGATCGGACTCATGGGTCCTTATAAAGAATGGATGAGCAATGGAAAGAAATACATCCGTAAACTCCTCGTCTAAATCTGCATCCACTATAATAGCTGTGGAATCACCATACTTATCCTCAAATTCCAATCGTTCTTCGGAAGCGGGATACAGATAATAAGGAGCAAGTCTTGTACTTCTGGCAAAGACAAGGATCACAAATACCAGAATCAGAAAACATGGTATATCTTTTCTTCGAAAGATCATGGAAAAGATTCCCCAAAATGTCATGATAAATATCATACTTAGGATCGGAGTAGCAGGCATAACGTACCTGTCCGCCGCCCAGGGGGAAATCTTGACTATGATAAGATAGTACATTCCTCCGGATATAATAAGATAAAGAATCTTTTCGAATTTTTCGGATCTTACAAATTCGGTCAACGTTCCTTCTTTTGCTTTTATCAGCAAAAAAGCGATCGCAAACAGAAAAACCGACACCAATGCACCGTAAAGAAGCACATAGCTTCCGGAAAACAGGGATTTTCTAAGCAAAAACAGGTAATCATGTATTTTTATCATAAAACCTGAAAATGATAAATTGTTTCTGACATCACTTCCGCTTTCATCAAATATCACCTGAAATATTGAAAACGGCCAGATCAAAAGATAAAAAACAGCGGTAATAACCTGCTTTTTAACATATTGTTTTATAGAAATGCCATTCCTTCTGTAAAAAACTATCGTCAATACAAAAAGAGGAATGATAAAAATCGCCGCAAAAAACTGCGTGTACATGGCAAAAAACTCTACAACGCATATTGTTGTAAGTATTTTATCTTCATTCTTAAACTCCTTTTCCGAAAGAGAAAAGTGAAGATATAAAAGCACCATGAAAAATAGTGTCATGAGCCCGTACATTCTCATGAACGTGACGTTATTGATAAAATCAAAACTAAGTCCGTAAAACAGCGTGCAAATAAGAGCACACCCTCTGTCAGTCACCATTTTGGCGGAAAGATAAATGAAAAGACAGGAAAGAATAAGTGCAATGATATTGATGAAAAAACCTGCACCTTTTATAGAAAGAAAAGGTAGTACAGAGTTAACCGTGTGAAGTAACAGATAATAAAAAGGCGGATGAGAATCCCCAAAATCATGGATAAGTGTACTAAGATAGTCGAATCTGTATCCCTTTGAGGCATCCATAATAGCCTCAATCTCCTGAAGGCTGTACTTTTGGTCTGATACGGGAAGCATATACTCATTGATTTTATCCACTGCTTCATATAGGTCATTGTTTCTGATGATATCCGCAAAAGTTCCAAAATCCATAACATGAGAATTGGCAATATAAATAGAACATTTCTCATCAAAAAAATAATCCTGCTTTTTAAGCTCAAACCTTAAAGCATTTAAGAATATAAGAACAAGGCATAATATAACCCCACACCTGAAAACAAGATCATATTTTTTATTCATATCCCCCAGACAATGGCTCCTTTCCCCATTTTCACTCATTGAATCCGTGAGCCCGTTAATCTATAATTATCACATGAATAATACAATTTCAATCATTATTCCGATATACAACTCCATAGACACACTCCCAAAGATGCTTGAGAGCATCCTGGCAGGAAGCCTTGTACCTTCAGAGATCATACTGGTAGATGACGGTTCAACCGATGGTTCAAAAGAGCTATCTCTTTCCTACTCGGAAAAATATCCCATTATAAAGGTTCTATCCCAAAGCCACAGTGGCGTATCAGCGGCGCGTAATCTGGGATTGTCTAAAGCAACCGGATACTGGATCAGTTTCCTTGATGCCGATGACTACATCGAGCCTTCCATGTACAGGGATATGATGGCTGAACTTGAAAAAGCTTCATCCCCTGCCGGTTGTATCTGCGGCTATTACACTCATAAAGATGCTGTTGTGTCTTCTTATGTACCTGCCTTTGAAAGGAGCGTTTCATCAAAATATCTCTTAAACTCCATGTTCACAGATGACTCCGTTAAGGGATTTCTCTTCACAAGGCTTTTTAGAAAAGATCTGATAAAAGATATTTTATTTGATAAGGATATTCGCTACTGCGAAGATCTGCTCTTTCAGGCAGAGCTTTTATCTGCCGGTGACATGTCCTTTGCCTGCGTTTCAAAGCCTCTTTACCACTACATCCAAAGCGAGCTTTCCGCCACAGGAGCAAAGAACTTTTTTAATGGCGGCACCTTTATCTACAAACCAGCCTACGACAGGCTTTTTAAGCTTGCGCCAAAAGATCTCGTACTAAAAAGCTACAATAGTGTACTAAATTACAGCATGTACACTCTTATAAACGACTACAAAAAAAGTAAGTCATCAAAAACGCTTTCTCAGATAAGGCTTCTTCAAAAGGAAATGAAAAACACCAAAACGCCCTTTGCGGCTAAGAGCAAAAGGCGTCTTATCTATGAGCTTTCTCCGGTATTTCTCGGGAAGTTATTAAAATAAGTTATGTTACTGCCTTATTCATTCTTCTCAAACGATTCAAGTCCGTCTTCCAGCGTGTAACAGCTTAATAATTCTTTTATCCTGTCACTGTCGTTATTCATCATAATGTCAATGATGGAGAGCTTTGGAATGTCCTCATTCATTTTCACAAACTTAAGTCCAATGCCCTTACTTCTGAAAAACGCCTGACAATAAAGACACTCGCCTCCTATAGCGTTATAGTATTCATCAGCATTTCTTTTTCTGCAGATAGCCACAACCAGATTTTCTCTCTTATACTCCCCGTCAAGCTTAACATCCCTGGAAGTCCGATAAATGGGCGTTGTTATCCCCAGCTTTTTGGCAGTGAGCCTGTTGGCATTATCAAGGAAATCCGCAAGATTTCTTCCCTCATCCGTAAGGCCGAATTCCAAAACTTCCCTTACATGATCATAGGTTTCCTGAAAGAAAGGGGCCTTGGCATAAGCGCTTTTTAAGGTTGCAAGGAGCTTATGAACCCCCTCTTCATCAAGTCCCTGCTCATGCTCTCGTATGAGATTATTCTGGGATGCCTTTCTCACAGGGATTCCGAAATTAAAAGGTTCTCCGTTTACAAGGATCTTGTTTCTGTTGATATACCCGTTTTTGATGTAATTGACATCATCGATGATAAGATATTCATTCACAGCATCCATCAGCTGCCAGTATCCCAGATAAGGGAAAAAATAAGGCTGCATTATTCCAAGTTTCATAAGTAAATCCCCCCATACATTTTGATTTACTGTATCAATGATCCAACTAGTTCAAATCCATACCTCCAGACCATATCATTACCATCTTCATCTGTTACTAAAAGAGTTTCATTGATGAAATCAACAACCTCATGGGCTTTATCGCGCTCGGCTTTAAAAAGAATTCCTGTAAGCATCTGCTGCATACCGGTCCCCGCCACAACTTTCTCCCCTGTTTTTTTTGGGGGATTCATAGCAAGAAATGCACTGTTTTGCGCTATTTTATCAAGTCCCTCGATATGTTTTATCACTCCGTTTTTAAGCCATATAAAGTAAATAAAGGATTGCACTCTGTGACTCAGAGCTTTTTCATCAATATCTGCATTCTCAGAAAAAGCGCATGAGATCATATGCTCATGAAGAAGCCTTCCGTTGAAAAAATGCCCTCCTGCCAGTCTGTAATTCATCTCTATGACTGCTTCCTCTTTTCCGTTATACAAAACCTGAATGAATCCGGAGCCCTCCCTGCAATCTAGTTCCGCAACGAGTTTGCTTAACTCACTTTCATACTTCTCCCTGAAATTCGCATGGCTTATTGATGGTTCAGCTCCAAAAGCCATGGGATGGCCGTTATCCTTGTCTCCGTAAAAATCAAAGTCGGAAAAGAAATAAGGCTTTCCCTCATGGAACATATAGATCAGCCCCAGTTCCATTCCGGAAATATACTTTTCCACAACAACTTTTTTTGTAGAGGAACGATCATATGCGTCCCTGTAGCCCTCTATCAGTTCGGCTTCATTATTGCAGACATGCATTCCTACACTCGAACATCCATCTGCCGGTTTTACAACCACCGGATACTGTATTTTTTCAAGATCCTGCTGTTTTAACTCCGAATCGAGTTTGTAATCTTTAGCTACCGGAAGCCCGCATTTTTTGCAAAGTTCCTTAAATTTTACTTTATCATTTGTTATTTCCCATGCTTTATCACTTATCCAGAAAGGCAGATCAAGCCTCTTGCATAAAGTCCTTACTGCCTCGGTACAAACTTCGCTTGCTCCGCACAAAACACCCGATACACCCTCTATTTTTGATCTTTCATAAAGAGCATCTGTGTCCCTGATACTGATATCCCAGTATTCATCAGCAACAAGCTTGGAAGGCGAGCGTTCTATTGCTCTGTTATCTGTCAGAATAGTGTATATTCCTCTTTCCTTAGCTATTCTTATAAGGTTTTCGGAATGTACGTTGTCCCCTAGGATCAATAGCTTTTTCACTTTTAGCTTTTCCTCAAAACTCTTCTTGCCAGTAATCTTATATTTCTTTTTGTTACGGAAGCGACAATCCTTCCTCTATTATTGCTTTCATCCAAAAGCTTTTTCTTTATGGTCTTTGTATCCTCTTTACTGAATTCATCTTTGTTATCCATAAGTTTTTTAAACTCATAGATTCTTCGCTCGTCAAAATCAAGCTCAAGACCGGTTTTACGTGCTATCAATTCCATTTCCTTTAAACCGTCAAGATAATTTATCAGATTATTTAAACTGTAATAGTCATTTTCAGAAGACCATGTTCCGGACCCTTTTGTCATGATACGTCTGTATGCAGACATGCTTTCATCAAAAACATAGATCTTTCCGAAAGAAAAGATGATAAGTACAATATACCTGTCTATAAATCTGGACAGATCCAGCCCTGAAGAAGCAAGAACCTTCGGAAGCCTTACAAAATCACTTCTTCTGTAAAGAGATGATGCAGTCTGTCCCGGAAGAAGATAATTTTCAAAATCCTTTATGGTATATTCGCCGCCCTTTTTTACAAAGCCGCTTATCTCTTCTGCCTCGGGATGGCGATTCTCGTTTTCATCAACGATAGTGCAAAGAGCAAAACAGGCTGCATAGTCGGGATGGGCATCCAAAAAGTCCACCTGCTTTTGAAGCTTTTTTTCATCTGTCCAGTAATCATCGCCCTCTATCATGGCGATATACTCGCCCTTGGCCCGGCTTATGATATCGGTCATATTTCCTGTCATTCCAAGATTCTTTTCACGAATGACCGCAGTTACCTTATCAGGGTACTTCCCGGCGTACTCTCTTACCACCTCCGCTGTACCATCGGGGGAGCAGTCCTCTCCCACTATTACTTCGTATGCAAAATCTGTTTTTTGCGTAACTATACTTTCAAGAGTATGACCTATGTATTTTTCCTGATTGTAGGTAGCAACTACAACGCTGACCTTTATAATATCCTGTGCCAATTCAGTGTCCTGCCTTTTTTTCAAGCATATCGCAGATCTCATTAGCAATATTTTTTTCAAGATCCGCATAAATGGGAAGAGTCAGTACCTGCTCCGACATCTACCTTCCAATCTTCGTATCGCCCCTGAAATTTTTATCCTTGTAGCAGGCAAAATCATTGGTCAAAGGATAAAAATAGTTTCTGACATGAACTTTATTTTTCAAGAGGCGATCATATACTTCATTCCTGTCTTCTCCATATTCATCCTTATTTATGAAAACAGGAAGATAGCTGTAGTTGTATTCGATATTTTCTTCATCATAGTCAAGCATCCTGATTCCGGGAATCGCTGACAGTCTCTCTTTGTATATATCAAAAAGAGCTTTTCTTTTTGCCAGATTCTCATCAATATGCTTTAAATTGCAAAGACCAAGAGCCGCCTGGAACTCATTCATTTTGGCATTTGCCCCGACAAACTCAACGCTCTCTTCGTCCATGATGCCAAAGTTATGGAGCTGATACGCCCTTATAAGTGTGGCCTTATCTCTTACCACGGTGCATCCGCCCTCTATACTGTTAAAAGATTTGGTGGCATGGAAACTGAATATTGCTGCGTCTCCAAAGCTTGAAATGTTTCTGCCTTTTATCTTTTCTCCAAAGGCATGGGCTGCATCATAGATAACCTTGAGGTTATGCTTCCCCGCAATCCTCTCGATGGCCTCCACGTCACAGGGCATACCATACACATGAACGGGAACAATGGCCGATGTCTTATCGGTTATAAGCTCCTCGATCTTTTCAGGATCTATGGTACAATCGCTTCTTCTGATATCGCAAAAAACAGGTGTAAGACCATTTCTTACAATGGCATGGGTTGTGGAAGCAAAGGTAAAGGGCGTTGTGATCACTTCACCCGAAAGTTCAAAAGCCTGAATTGTAAGTTCCAGAGCCATATGCCCGTTTGTAAGGGGCATACAGTATTTAGCATCTAAAAAATCCGACAGTTTATCCGCAAACTCTCTCCACAAAGGGCCCATATTGGTAAGCTGTCTGGAATCCCAGATCTGCCTGATATATTCCATGTATTCTTCCATTGGCGGAAGATAAGGCCTTGTTACAAATATTTCTTCCCTCATAAAAAATGTTCCCCCGACATCAGAACTCATTCATAAGCTTATGAATCTCATTTTCCCCAATAACCGTAACATTTCCGTCGCTTATCCTGTACACTCTGTCACAGGCTGAAAGAACACTGGGACGATGAGTTGTAAGGATACAGGTGCGTCTTGCATCTTTTTTCATGATATTATTAAGAACCATTCTCTCTGTTGCCACATCAAGAGCAGAGGTAGCTTCGTCCATAAGAAGGATAGGCGTCTTTCGAAGAATCGCTCTTGCAATTGCAAGTCTCTGGTTTTGTCCTTCCGAAAATCCGATACCGCTCTCACCTATATTGTGATGTATCCCATCAGGAAGCTTATTGACAAAATCGTAGGCACAGGACTGCTTGAGAGCGTCAATTATCTCTTCCTCGGTAGCATCCGGTGCGATGAGCTTCATATTGTCCTCAATGGTTCCCGAAAGCATTGTATTGCCCTGAGGAACATAAGCGATAAGAGGCCTTGTTTCAGTTGAAAAATCAAGTCTTTCGCCGGCATCCCCCTCAACACAGGCGAAAGTCTCACCTGCCTGTATATTAAGGATTCCAAGAAGGATCCTGAGCATCGTGGTCTTTCCTTCACCGGAAGGGCCCACAAGAGCTATGATCTCACCCGGATGAGCCTCAAGTGAGACGTTATTAAATATCTGACGCCCTGTCTTGTAGGCAAAAGACATATCTTTTACATGAACGGCAATTCCCTTTTCATTACCGGATTCCACCAGCTTTTCATAGGCAGGAGAAATGATCTCCTCCTCATCCTGTATATCAAGAAGCTCGCATACACGCTCCGTTGAAACTGCAAGCTGAAGTGACACCGGGATCTGATTAAGCACAGTCTTTGCCGCCATAGCGATCTGTGCTGCCATGGCAATGACAACGGTAAGAGCGCCAAGTGTCATGGCTCCCGAATTTACTCTGTAGAATGCCCACAATATGCAGATGATTCCTGAAATGATTCCGCTAAGATAGGTGATTCCCCAGGATAACAGAGAAAAGAGATTGGACTTCATATCCGCTTCATATCTTTCTTTTTCAAGTCCCTTTATCCTGTCATAGAACTCCTCTGCAAGACCAAAGGCCTTAACAGCCTGGATATTGTGAAAAGACTCCTTGTTATATGAGTTTTCTCTACTCTCAACAGCTCTGATCTGAGACTGATATTCGTAGATCTTGCCCATAAACACTCTGGATGAGAAAAAAATGATAGGTGCCGCTATGATAACAACAATTATCATGCTGGCATCGTTTATAAGGATCACCACCAGAGCCGCAAAAGCAAGCGCTGAATTGGTGATTATGGTTGTAAGAAAAACTGTTGCGTTATTGGTAATGATCTTGGCATCATTACTCATTCTGGTAATAAGATCGCCGGAATGAAATCTTGTAAGTTCCTCCCAGTCCGCATGAACTATCTTGTGATAAAGAGCTTTCACAAGATGCGCCTGCATGGAGTTGTAATTCCAGGCTGCGCATCTGTTGGATGCGATGCTGATAATGGCGTTTATGATAAAGAGCCCTATGTAAATGATCCCCATGGTCAGGACCTTGGCCATATTGTTATCAACCGCATAATCAACCAAAGAGCCCAGCTTGTAAGTGATAACGAAACTGATAGCCATATGTACAACTTCAATTGCAACATAGAGCCATATCCTTGGCATATAGCTTCCAAAAAAACTGTATATCCACTTCAGATCATAATAGAGTCTTTTTATAATACCGCCTTTAAAATTCTTGATCTTATTCTTTATTTTCCCCACTTTTTCCCCTCGATCAGAAAATCAGAATATTCTGTAATTGTCATCTTTCTTTATATGTTTTGCCGGATTTCCCAAAGCTATAACATTCCCCGGAACATCCTTAAACACCACTGCCCCGATAGCTATTATGGCATTGTCTTCAACCTTTATACGGTCGCGAAGAGCACTCCTTGGTCCAACATAAACTTTATTACCTATATTGCAGTGACCTGCAATAAAACAGCCTGCGGATACCACTCCGTGACTTCCAATATTCGTATCATGACCTATTACGGCATCCTGAGAAACAAAAACATTATCCCCTATGTATGTGTCGCTTCCCACGGTGCAGTCGCCCAGGATAATGCCTTCACCCATCTTTAGGTCATCCGGAAGCCATGCATTCGGATTTATAAGTGTTCCCATCCTGCATCCGTTTTCTTTGAGCCTGTTAAATAGCATTTCTCTGTCCGCCGGCTCTCCAAGACTTATGACATATTCGATCTCATTTTTATCAAAAATCTCAATTGCCTCTTTAAAAGGATATACATCGGTGTTGTATACGTTTTTTTCCTGTGTAACATCATCGATAAAAACTATCCTGTCCCAGGTCTTTTTATGCCTATTAATGTATCTTGCCAGATCAACAACAGTTTTTCCGTTGCCTCCGGCGCCGTAAATACCTAAAACCATTTTTTCTCCTAATTCTCTTTCCTTTTATTTCCTCCCCCAATGATCCAAAACAGCTTTCAAAAGCTCCGGCTCCTTCTCATAAGACAGCTTCCTTGCAAAGAGCTCCTTTGCCCCTTTCAGCTCTTCAAGGTCGTTGTAAGTAAACTCGTACGGAGATCCCCTTCTCCAGTCTATCTTACGAAGGCTGTCATTTTTAACCCGCTCTGCAAACTCACTGTTCATGGCAATGGTCTGCACAAACATTTCATCCGGCCCATTGGTAAGATAAAACATTTTCATGATATCTTTTCTTCTGGATAACAGATATACCGAAAAATCATGGGTGATACTAAACCACTGATCCCCCTTGTACCAGGTAATATCCCTGTACTTAGCGGTCCGATCGATTCCGTGTCTGTCCTGAAACTCATTTAAACGAGTCTGGCGGTAGCCAAATCTTTTCCCGTCTTTCCCCACGAAGCGAAGAAGCGGATAGAACCGTCGAAGCTTGTACATAAAATCGTACCCTTCTTCGCCCTGAGTATGACAGGAAATGTAC
>JAILOW010000205.1 GCA_024690635.1 Butyrivibrio sp. | reverse complement strand
GATTTCTCTGATATTTTTGTCTCTGTCATTTTCAGAATGATCTTCTGTTATGATCCTTTCGTTCTTCATGACCACATAAAAGCTGCTTCTTAAATAAAAATCATCGGCGGCGCCTTCTATCACAGCTTTTTCCGAAGCAGGAAGTTCTGATTCTTTTATCGCTTCCAGCATCAGCTCGTAGAGCTTTTTATATTGCAAAGGAAGGTTTTTTCTGTATCTTTTTGTAAGGCTCCCCTCTCTGTAATCGTAGTTATAGAGAACCTCTCCTATATTCAAAAGGCTGTCTGCCACAAGAAAAGCCTGAAGGTTAAAAAGATAATCCTCGCTTCCTATCTCCCTTTCGGATACGAAGGTTAGCCGGTTCTCATTAAGAAAGCTCCTTTTATAGATATGGCTCCAGGCAGATAATATAAAGTTTCCCGTATCCTTTAGAGCAAGTGGCAGCACCGCTTTTCTAATATCATCAACGCTGTACCTTCCCGCAGAAAGGCATGACAGATTATCCTCTCCCCCCGGCTGAGACTTAAATCCAAATTTCAGAATGTCCGGAGTTTTGTCCAAAAGAGCTGCATGCATGGTTTCAAGCGCTCCTTCGGAGATGTAATCGTCTGAATCAAGAAAGAAAATATACTCTCCCCTTGCCTTTAAAAGCCCTGCGTTTCTTGCGCTTGAAAGCCCGCCATTTTCCTTGTGCACAGCAAATATCCTGCTGCCGCCTGCATACTCATCGCATATTTCTGGGCTATTGTCGGTTGAGCCGTCATCAACAAGGATAACCTCATAATCCGAAAAGCTCTGGGACAGGATGGACTTCATACATCTGTCCAGATATTTTTCCACGTTATATATTGGCAGTATTATGCTAAAAAACGGGGTGTCTGTCATGTGAAATCTCCCGTAAGTACCCTGTCATACTTTACTATCTCGCTCTGATTGCCATATTCATGAGAAAGAAGAAAGCTCCTTATATGCTCTCTAAGTTCCCTGTCATCAGCCATTTTCATGATGCCATCCGCTATGCCTTCAGGTGTTATGGGAACGATAATTCCCTCATCATCAGGTTTTATCTGATCTTTTACCGTAGGATAGTCCGTAACCACTATGGGTGTTCCCAGTATCTTGGTCTCATCAAGAACTACGGACTTCCCCTCATATCTTGAGGGCTGAACCAGAAAATCCGCGTTTTTAATATATGGATAGGGATTTTCTCTTGCACCTATCAAATGAAATGAATCCTCAAGCTCCAGCTCTTTTACCATGCTGCGAAGCTTATCCTCCATGGCGCCGGTTCCAAGAACAAACCAGTCGAAGGAAAGCCCCTTATCCTTTAGGATCTTTGCTGCTCTGATGCCTATATCAAAGCCCTTTTGCTCTGCCAGTCTTCCGACGGATACAAGGGTTAGTCTGTCTTTTTTATACTCCGAAGGTAAAAAATCCTCTCCCTGTTTTCTCACAACGACAGAGGATGTGATATTTCCTATCTCATATATCTTGTCACTGTACTGAGGAAAGACCTCTTTTAAAACATTTACACACTTATCGGAAATGGAAACAATTGCGTCCATCTTTTCCATGTAGGGAAGGTCAAACTCTCTTGGCTGGTCCTCCGCAATATAGTCGTTGTGAACCCAGAGAACCTTTCTGTCAGCCTTTGTTTTTTCCGTTATAAGATACAAAAGTTCGCCGGTGATATAACCCACGGAAATGTCATATTTTTTATCAAGCTGCTTTATCTCTTTGCAATATAGATGCTTCCAGCGGGCAGCCCTTGCATAGCAGTCGCGCCTTATGAATGTCTTTACAAATGCATTGACGATAAGGCGCCTTGCTTTTTTGAAGAAGTGACCTTTAACAAGCTCCGGACTGTACATAAGCTTTATTCCTTCAGGGACCTCAAGAAGGTTCACCCTCTCCGGAACCTGGTTTAAAAAGATTCCCTTTTTCTTTAAAAGAAGCAGGTCAACATCGTATTTGTCATAATCAAGTTCATTAAGCAGGTTGACAAGACTCTTTTCGGCTCCGCCGTTATAAAGACTTGTCATCACTAACAAAATCTTCTTTTTCATTTGGTCATGTCAGCTTTCTGCGGGCTACAAGTGAAGGAAGGAAAAGCAGTATGAACAAAGCCCTGTGTTCGGACCTTTCAAAAAGCTCTGAATATGAATAACCGGCCACTCTTCCGTAAACAAGAAAATACAGCATCGCCCTGCATTTGAATTTAAAAGGAAGGCCTGCCTGAAGCTGAACTTCTCCTCTGTGCATGACTCCTTTGGGGGAGTTCAGGTTCTGAAGTCTTCTTGACCTTGTAAGCCCATCCTCAAGATAATCGCAGATATAGATGGGAATATTATAAAAACGCATCTTATATTTGCCGGCCAATTCGATCCAGACAACGTCTTCACTGCAGAAGGTTTCATTGTCATATTCAGGGAAAGGATATTCCTTGAGGCAGGAGGTTTTCCACACCTCAGCCATGTCTCCTCTTATTTCCAGTCCGTATCTGCAGTTTATAAAATCGCTCTTATAGCCGTCCTTTGGCACCTGTTTACTGGTAAGAAAGCTTCCGGTGCTGCTTTTTCTAAGGAAAGCCAGTCCGCAGATATCATGCCCGTCGTCAGTTTCAGCCTTCTTCCTGATGGTCTCGACGGCATCTTCCGTAAGATAGTCATCACTGTCAACAATAAAAGTCCATGGGGAATCTATGGATGCTATACCAACATTAAGGGCGGTATGCTTTCCTCCGTTGTCCTTTTTTATGTATCTGATACTGATCTTTTTTTCTTCTTCCCATTTCTTTACGATATCCGAAGTCTCATCAGAGCTTCCGTCATCGACAATAAGCCAGTCAAACCCCTGGTCTGTCTGGGAAACAAGAGATCTGTATAAAGCACTTAGCTTATTTCCCCTGTTGTAGGTAGGGGTAATAACCGTTAAAAATGACATCAAAAATCTCCTTGAAAAAGCACTGCCGGTTACGATCTTTTTAGATTTATCCTGCCCCCTGTAAGGTTGCTTACAAGGCTCAGGGCATCATCAAATTCTTTTGTTCTGAAATAAAACAGAAAATATATTACATTAGGTATTATACATGAAATAACAGCCCGAATTATAAGAACAAACAAATCTTTTCCGGGAACCAGTCTGCATACCAGATAGTTTATGGTGCATGCAAGTGTGGTAACAACCGTATAAAAAGCAACTTTTTTCAGATAACTTCCTCTGTATTTTACGTCAAATATCGTATTGAAAATATTGTGTATAAGCCATGGGGTTCCCACAAACAAGACAGATAAAACCGTGGATAGTATTATTCCGTAAAGTCCCCAGTATCTTACTGTAATAATGTTTATGGCAAGGTTTGTAAGTGCGCTGGCAAGGGGTCTGAACCTGTCATCATGCCATATTCCCGCAGCATCCTTGTAAACATTAAGAAGTCTGTACATCTCCCATACAAAGAAAAAGATCGCCATACAAACAACAAAGCCAAAGGGCTGCAGGGACTCCTCCCCTGCCCACAGCCTTATAAAGGGCTGATACATGGCAACCAGACAACAGGAGCAAAAGCCTGCTGCCCATCCTATTATGAAAGTAAGCTTGTTAAGGTCTTTAAAGTTCTTTTCCCTGGTCTCGGTTATGATGCTGTTTCCGATGCCCGCCATACATGCCTGATATACCACCTGCAGGATACCTATAAGGGCGTTGGCCACATAATAGTAGTTATGGTATATCGCCACCATTTCAAGTCCCAAAAAGGTGGAAATAACCATTGAATCCACGGAGGAAAAAATAACGCTTCCAAGCCTTGAGGTGAAAAGGTCGGCAATCCTACGGTTGATATCCCCGGCAACCTCTTTATCAAGCTTTCCGCGGGGAGAATACTCCGGGTAAAGCTTTTTGGCAAAAAAGGCAATGGTAACATTGGTACACACCTGAATAAACAGTGTGATGATCACATAGTAATAATAATTTGGCAGGATGAACAAAAGAACGATCTGCAAAATATTCTGTATGATGGTCATCACGATCCTGACTTTGCTGGCAACATCCTCTCTTTGATGTGCCGACAGAACGCTTCCCCTGTAGGCAAGAAGCCAGTAGGATAAAACCGTCGCTCCAAGGTTTAAAAGGTACAAAGCCGTCAGATCTATGTCCGGAGGTACACTTCCCTTTATAAGCTTTGGCAGAAAAGGGATGAGACCTACGCCCACAACCCCGATCACAAGGCCTATGATACGGTAATAAAGCCTGTAGAGATTAAGAAGGGCACATACCTTTTCCTTGTCATCATTTGCAACGGGCTCATACATACTAAAGACCATGGCACTGCCAACTCCAAGCTCAGCCAGATTCAGCATGGACAAAATGGACGTAAACAGACTGTTAAGTCCAAGGTACTTCATACCAAGAGTCCTGATCATGACTGTTCTTGTTATAAAGGGCAATAATATC
>JAILOW010000204.1 GCA_024690635.1 Butyrivibrio sp. | reverse complement strand
CCTTGATGTAGGTCTTGCAAGAGATGATACAACTTATCTTGATATGATCAATGATGGCGGAAAGCTTGATCCTGAGCGTGCTAAGGCTTGGGCTGACATGGTAGCTCTTTTCAATGAGTACACAGATCCCAACGGTATTTCAGGAACATATGATGATCAGATCGCAGGCTTTGCTTCCGGCAAGTACGCATTTGTTTCACAGGGTTCATGGATCGGCGCTGTTCTTACAGGAAACGATGCTCAGATGTATGCTGATGCAGGTAACTTCAAGGTTGGTATGATCCCTTACGCATTCATCGAGGGGCAGGATACTATCCAGACCAATTCACCCAACTGGTGGGGACTTTACAACGGCGAGAACGTTGATGCAGCCAAGGCTTTTATTCAGTGGTGCTCACAGAATGACGGCGGTCAGGAATTCCTTGCAAAGGATTGCGGATGCATTTCTCCTTTCAAGTCTTCAACCTTCAGCCCTGACGATCCTTTCGCAGATACAATTGCTGAGTACACAGCAGCAGGAAAGACTTCAGCATGGCATTGGCAGGGATGGAAAGACGGCCTTGCACAGAACGTAACATGTGTAGTTTTCCAGGATTTCGCAAAGGGAACAATCAAGAGTTCCGACGAGTTCCTGAGCGTACTTCAGAAAGCGATAGAGACATATTATGCGCAGTAATCGCGTTATAGTCAGAAAAGAAAAATTTGATAACGATTCCCTTAGGTTAAATGAGACTTTGTTCTGTAATGCCAACGGGTACATAGGAATCAGGGGCACACTCGAGGAGGGTGTGCCCGTAAATTTCTCAACCATGCGTGGTATGTATTTGGGCGGTGTCTATGAGATCATTCCCATGAAGCAGGCTGAAAGCCTTTGCAATCTCATAGAAAAGAAGCAGACTATGCTCAATGTTGCAGATACTCAGACCATCTACATGTATGTGGATGGCGAAAGATTCGATATGTCTGAGGGTACTCTTTTATCTAACGAAAGGGTGCTTAATATGGACGAGGGCTATACAGAGCGTCGCATTACCTGGAAAAGCCCTAAAAAGAAGACTGTGGAAATATCTGTAAAGAGAGTGGCTCACCTTTCGGAGCCAAATCTTTTCACTATTGAGTACAGAGTAAAACCTGTTGATTTTGAAGGTGAGATAGCTTTTGAATCCATTCATACTTCAGTTGTGAAAAACTATTCGGATCCCACAGATCCAAGACTTGCAGCTGAAAGCCCCACATATCTTTTCACGGAAAATACTTCTTTAAAGGATGGAATCACCCTGTGTGTATCCCGCACGAAGGTAAGCAATATCTGCGTTGCCTCTGCGGTTACACATAAGGGCTATGTGATGGATGATACCGGAAATATCACGGGACTTGGCCCATTTGATCACAGTGCAAAGGCGAAGGGAACTTTTGTTTCCGCAAACTCAGTAAAGGTAAAGAAGAATCATGAGGTAGTACTTATTAAGTACACAGCTCTTGCTGATTCCTTAAAAGAGAAAGATCCCGCCCAAAAGGCAGTTGCAGTATTAAAGGACGCTACAGGGATCCCTCTTATCGATCTGTATTTTGATCAGAAATGCGTTTTATCCAAATTCTGGAACAACGCAGGAATGGAGATAGAAGGAGATGAAGAGCTTAACCTCGCCATGTGTTTTAACATGTATGAGCTTTTTATATCATCTCCCAGACAAAAAGGCGTAAGTATTGCAGCCAAGGGCCTTTCAGGTGAAGGTTATGAGGGACATTACTTCTGGGATACAGAGATGTATATGCTTCCTTTCTTTATCCTGACTGATCCGGAAAGCGCCAAAAGGATCCTTTCCTACAGATATGAGACGCTTGGTAAGGCCAAGGAAAATGCGGCTCTTTTGGGACATAAGAAAGGTGCGCTTTACCCCTGGAGAACCATAACCGGAGAAGAGTGCTCCGGTTATTTCCCAAGCGGAACGGCGGCTTATCATATAAATGGAGCCATCACAAGAGCAATTGTTGAATACTATCTTACAACCCATGACGAGGAATTTATCCTTACTAAGGGTGCGGAGATACTGATAGAGACAGCAAGACTCTGGAGGGATGTGGGCAATTATGACAGAAAGGGACGCTTTGTCATAAATGAGGTCACAGGCCCCGATGAGTACACCTGCATGGTGGATAACAATTATTACACCAATGTGGTTGCTGCGCACGGCATGAAGTGGGCGGTTAAACTCATTAAGAGATTCAGCGACAGAAATGAAATTGCAAATCTCATGGAACGGCTTGATATTACAAACGAAGAGCTTGATTCCATTTTGGAAGCTGCGGAGAATATATATTTACCCTATGATGAGGAACTTGGAATAACGCCTCAGGATGATTCCTTCCTTCAAAAGCCGGTATGGGACCTTGAAAACACGGACAGATCGCTGTTTCCGCTTCTTCTTCATTTTCATCCGCTTCATCTGTACAGATATCAGGTCTGCAAACAGGCTGATACGGTGCTTGCCCATTTTCTGTTCCCTGAATATGCAGATAAAGACACCATGGAAAAGAGCTTCAGATACTATGAGAAGATCACTACTCATGATTCGTCTCTTTCAACCTGCGCTTTTTCCATGCAGGCTTCAAGACTTGGGCTTTACAAAGAGGCTGAAAAGTACTTTGGAGATTCCGCAAAGCTCGATCTATACAATATGCATGGCAATACCAAAGACGGTGTACATACAGCCAACATGGGCGGAGCCTACATGGCGATCGTTTACGGCTTTGCAGGGGTACGGATCAGCGAAGAGGGGCTTTCTGTAGATCCTTTCCTTCCGGGGATGATAAAGGGCTACAACTTTAACTTTACCTATCTTGGCAAAAGGATAAGGCTTGAGGTTTCGGATTCCCAGATGTCTGTAAAGCTGTTGGAAGGCGATACACTTGATTTCTTTCATGCAGGGGAAAAGTATTCACTTGCAGAAAACGGAGTGACAATGACATGGATATTAAAGCAGTAATATTCGATCTTGACGGCGTGCTTGTTTTTACGGACAAGTATCATTATATGGCCTGGAAAGAGATCGCCGGGGAGCTTGGGATAGATTTTACAGAAAAGGACAATGACAGACTTCGCGGTGTCAGCAGGGCGGAGAGCCTTGAGATCATTCTTGAAAAATATAAAAAAGAGCCGCTCAGCCAGGAAGAGAAGGCAAAGATCCTTGAAAAAAAGAATAATCTGTACAGGGAATATCTAAAGGAGATGTCTCCAAAGGATGTAAGCCCTGAGGTCAGAAAGACTTTAAAAGCCATCAGAGATGGCGGGCTAAAGCTTGCGGTAGGATCTTCAAGTAAAAATACAGCCTTTATTCTTGAAAAGACGGATCTTACAGACAGCTTTGACGGAGTGGCTGACGGAACTCATATTACCAGGTCCAAGCCTGATCCTGAAGTGTTCTTAAAAGCGGCGCAGTTTATTTCGGAAGATCCGAAAAACTGTATTGTTGTGGAGGATGCCGACGCAGGAGTGGAGGCCGCACTTGCAGCTGGTATGAAATGTGCTGCCATAGGGTCTGCTACAGCAAATGGCAAAGCCCATTATAATCTTACGGTTATTACAGACCTTATTAAAATTCTTGGTCTGTGATGATATTTCATTTTCTTTTTACCCTCCGCATAGAAGTATGCGGCAAAAAGCCGAAGCTGAAGAGCTTCGGCATTTTTTGCGTATGAGTATATGATCAGTAATTGTATCTTACGTTTTCGTCGCCAAGGAAGAAGAGTGCCACGGTTCCGGGACCCACATGGGAGCCGGTAACGGGTTCATAGCATACGGACAGGATCTCTTTTGGCGGATTGTTCTTATTAAGGAGCTCGATGAGATAATCCGTATCCTCCTGATTGTTAGCGTGAGCGATTCCGACAATCTGACTGCCTGCATCCTTTACCAGTCTGTCGTAGGCTGCAGCCATGGCCTGAATGGCTTTTTTGCTGCCTCTTACCTTGTCTATATTTATGATCTGACCATGCTCGTTGCCTCGAAGAATAGGTTTGATGTTAAGTACTGTTCCTAAGATCATGGCAGCGTTTGAAAGTCTTCCGGTTCTTTGAAGATGACGCAGACTATCCACGGTGAATATCTGATAAACGCATTTGGATATTCTCTCAAGCTCTTTATAGCAGTCGTCTATGTTCATGCCGCTGTCTCTAAGCTCAATAGCCTTTAACAGTACGATTCCCTGACCAAGTGAAGCTGCTTTGGTATCGAGCATATAGAACTTTCTGTCCGGGAACTGCTCCTGAAGATCGTTTAGAGCCACGAGAGATGAATTGTAGGAACCGCTTATGCCTGACGACATGCCTACGTAGAGAACATCAAGACCTCTTTTGGCATATTCACTGATGCATTCCACGTAATCACCGGGTGAAACCTGTGAGGTGTTGTAAAGCCTGCCGCTAAGGATCTCGTTGTAGTACCCGGGACCGTCAAAACTGTCTATATCAAAACAATGTTGTAATTCTTCTTCATGATCTTTGGGATAAAAAGAAAAAGGAACAAGTTTCACATCCGCAGGAGTAAGAAGCCTCATGGGGACGTTACAGGATGTATCGGATACAATAGCAAAACTCAAATTTTAATCCTCCGTATTGATAATCATTCTTAATTATACCATGAACACTAATTTATGCACTTTTAATATTTAGCATGATATACTGTATATATTCACACGATATTATGATGTTTTCGAAGGTGTTGTATGTCTGTAGATGAACTAAGTAGAGAGCTTGAAAAACAGAAAGCATTGGAAGAATATGTCATAGACAGGATCGATGAAGCTCTGGAAAAGGGCTTTATCAAAGTGTATTATCAGCCTGTCATACGTTCTCTTACAGGGGAACTTTGCAGCTGTGAGTCTCTGGCAAGGTGGATCGATCCTGAGGTTGGTTTTCTTGCGCCCAATTCCTTTATTGGGGCTCTTGAAAAAAGCAAGCAGATACATAAGCTTGACTGTCACATAGTAAAAACCGTATGTAAGGACATTCATGACAGATTATTTGGCGGACATTCGGTAGTGCCGGTTTCCGTTAATTTTTCGCGCCTTGATTTCCTTATGTGCGACATGCTGGAAGTGGTGGAGCAGGCTGTCTATGAAAATGATATTCCCAGGGATTTTATTCATATAGAGATTACGGAAAGTATGATCGCATCCGACGCGGATCTTATGAAAAGAGAGATTGAGCGCTTCAGAGACTGCGGCTATGAGATCTGGATGGATGATTTCGGAAGCGGATATTCATCCCTTACTCTTTTGAAGGACTATGACTTTGATATGTTGAAAATGGATATGGATTTCCTTTCATCCTTTACACCAAAGTCCAAGTCTGTTATGCAGCATCTTATAACCATGGCAAAGGATATCGGACTTAACACCCTCGCAGAAGGAGTGGAGACCAGAGAACAGGTTGAGTTTTTGAAATCCATAGGCTGCGGCCGCCTCCAGGGCTATTATTACGGCCAGCCCATGCCTCTTGATGAAATGATAACGCACCTTCGCAAAAAGGATATTGGCATAGAAGGAAGGCAGTGGAGAAGCTACTATGAACTTGCCTGCTTTAACATAAAATCTACAGATGTGCCTTTGGAGATCGTGGAGGATGACGGCAAGAACTTCACCACGCTATTTATGAATGACGCTTATAAGGCGCAGATCTTCGGTGATGAAAAACAGATCGATATTGAGGAGATTGACAAAAGAATCTACAATACCCCTTCACCTCTTTTAAAGAAATACAGACAGTTTGCCAATGCTGTTGAAAAGAGCAAAAATACAGAGACTTTTTTTTATACAAACGGAGGAAGTATTTTAAGGCTTACCCTTAAGGAAATCGCAGAGAATGCCGGAAAACATCTTATAAAGGGATCTATTTACAATATCAGCATGGATTCCAACATTTCTACCAAGAACAATATTGATTCAAAGCTCAAAGAAGTTAATCATATCTTTGAATCAGTTCTTTTGATGAATCCGGAAAAAGATACGATGGCACCACTTCTTGGAAGCTATATGTATCTTACGGAACATACCAATGGCAATTCAGATCTTGAAGCAAGCCTTGAGTATATCAGCAAGAAGATAGTATTCCCTACAGATGAAGCGAAATTCAGGGAGTTTATAGACTTTTCATCTCTGAAAAAGAGGATAAAAGACTCCGGTAAGGGGTATGTTGAAAATATCTTCAGGTTAAGGCAGGGCGACGGCGGCTTTAAATGGAGAGAAGTAGAGCTGATGATGGTTCCCGGAACCTACGGAAAAGAGTTTTTGTATTGCATAAAAGCTACTTCCGATGATGCTGAGAATGTACTTAACGGAACTGCAAAGCTTTTTGAACAGGATAATTTCGGCGACAAGATGCCGGATAAATATGAATATGCCAAGCTTTTGGAGAACTTTATATGGAATACATCAATTAAGTTTTTCTGGAAGGATAAAAACCGCAGATACCGCGGTGTCAGCAAGGCCTTTCTTGATTTCTTCGGATTTAATGATCAAAGCGAGGTGGTGGGAAAGACCGATGAGGATCTTCACTGGCATATAAAAGATGATACTTTTATAAATGACGAGCTGGAGATACTTGCGACCGGAAAGAAAAGATATGATATTTCCGACGACATGATAGTAAAAGGAGTATCTCACAAGCTTTTGTTTAACAAGTTCCCGGTTTATGATAGCGGCGTTATTTCGGGTATTATGGGATATTTCATCGACAGTACCCAGGAAAAGAAGCGTATGGAGGGTAAGGTTGACTCTGCAGGTATCGATAATGTCACAGGGCTTATGGATACAAGAGGCTTTGTGGAAGCGCTTATTGATTACTCCATTAAATACAATATCGACAGCAAAAACTTCGGTGTAATAGTGCTTAAAAATGTTTATCATGACAGGATAGTCAGCTCTTTTGGAGAGGCGTTTGGAAACAAGGTACTAAAAGAGATGGCTGAAAGGATACTTGAAGTTACGGGACTTACCAGTGCTGTTTCAAGAACGAAAGAGAACGTTTTTTCACTTTTGCTGTATGCGGAAGACAGAGAAGAGCTTGCCAAAATGATGGAGCAGGTAAAGGGTAATCTTGAGTATGTATCAAAGGTTGACGGCAAGGATATCACCATCAGGATAAAGAGCGCATTTAAGATGCGTACCGATGAGGATGTTAATGATGAAAATATTTATATTGAAGCCATAAAACTCCTGGAAGAGAATGATGAAATTACTCTTTAATTAACGGTCCATTTATAGTATCATATCATTACTGCAAATTATGTATGTATCAAGGAGCAGTGCGCTGAGCGTACCGCTCCTTGTTTTCGAATGTATATTTTTGGAGGATAGTTTAGTTGGATCTTGAGAAGCAAAAAAGAGCCCCGATTTATGAGGCTTTGGAGAGATTTCGCAAGCAAAGGGTAGTGCCTTTTGATGTTCCCGGCCATAAAAGAGGAAGAGGCAATTCCGAGCTTGTAAGATTTTTGGGAGACAGGTGCGTAGGTATTGATGTCAATTCCATGAAGCCCCTTGATAACCTGTGTCATCCCGTATCCGTTATCAAAGAGGCAGAGGAACTCATGGCGGATGCTTTTTCCGCAGCCCATGCATTCATGATGGTAAACGGAACAACAGGTGCTGTTCAGGCTATGGTTTTATCATCCGTTAAAAAGGGTGAAAAGATCATCATGCCAAGGAACGTGCATAAAAGTGCCATCAACGCTCTTATCCTGTGCGGTGCTGTTCCTGTATATATCGATCCCAAGGTTGATACAAAACTTGGTATTCCTCTTGGAATGGAAATAGGGGATGTGAGAAAGGCAGTTGAGGAAAACCCTGACGCCAAGGCCATCCTTATAAATAATCCTTCTTATTACGGAATATGTTCGGATCTAAAGGCTATTGTTGATCTGGCACACGAAAACGGAATGAAGGCCCTTGTGGATGAGGCGCACGGAACTCACCTTTATTTCGGACCGGGACTTCCTTTAAATGCCATGGAGGCAGGAGCAGATATGGCGGCCATCAGTATGCATAAATCAGGAGGAAGCCTTACCCAGAGCTCCATTCTTCTTTGCGGACCTGATGCAAATGTAGGCTATGTCAGCAGGATAGTAAACCTCACACAGACCACAAGCGCCAGCTACCTTCTGCTTGGAAGCCTTGATATTTCCAGAAGAAACCTTGCTCTTAACGGCTATGACAGCTTTAAAAAAGTAACTGAAATGGCTCAGTATGCAAGAGAAGAAATAAATGACATCGGAGGATATTACGCTTACGGTGTCGAACTTATAAACGGCGGCAGCATCTATAATTTCGATGAGACCAAGCTGGTTGTAAATACCAGGAGCATTGGACTTACAGGAATAGAAGTATATGACCTTTTGAGAGATGAATACGATATCCAGATGGAGTTTGGAGATCTGTCCAATGTTATGGCATATATTTCAATCGGTGACAGGCTTCAGGATATTGAGAGGCTTGCAGGTGCTCTTGCTGATATCAGAAGGCTTTATTCAAAACCCGAACAGAGCTTTTTCTCTGCGGAATATGTAACTCCCATTGTTAAAGCAACTCCTCAGGAAGCTTTCTATGCTGAAAAAGAGTCTGTTCCCATTGATAAGTCCATTGGCAGGATAAGTGCCGAGTCTGTAATGTGTTATCCCCCGGGAATACCTATTTTGTCACCGGGCGAAGTTATCACAGAAGAGATACTTGATTATATAAAGACTGCAAGAGAAAAGGGCTGCTCAATGCAGGGCCCTGAAAGCGAAGATATTTCCGAGCTTTTTGTTATTAAGTGATATGGAGGAATGACTATGGCTGATATGGATTATTGGTTTTCCGACATGCATACGGGAAATGTAAAGATTAGCATAAGGCTCAGTAAACAGCTCTTTTCCGGAACCAGTGAGTTTCAGAGAATAGATGTTTTTGATTCACCTGAGTTTGGTAAATTCCTTACATCCGACGGAAACATCATATTTTCGGAAAAAGACGAATTCACATACGACGAGATGATCGTTCACGTACCTATGGCGGTTCACCCTAAGGTACAGAGAGTTCTTGTTCTTGGTGGCGGCGACGGAGGTGTTGCCAGAGAGCTTACTCATTATGAGGAGATCAAGGTTATCGATGTGGTTGAGCCGGATTCAATGTTTGTGGATGTCTGCAAACAGTATTTCCCGGACAATGCCATAGGACTTGAAGATGACAGAGTTCATATCTTTTACCAGGACGGTCTTAAATACCTCAGAAAATGCGAGGATATGTACGACCTGATCATAAACGATGCTACAGAACCACTTGGGCATGAGGCAGGTCTTTTCACCAAGGAGTTCTACGGAAGCTGCTACAAGGCGCTTCACGATGACGGCATCATGGTTTATCAGCACGGAAGCCCATTCTATGATGAGGATGAGGAGAGCTGCAGAGCCATGCACAGGAAGGCCTACAGAGTTTTTCCTGTAAACAGGGTTTATCAGGCTCATATTCCCACTTGTCCCGCAGGCTACTGGCTCTTTGGATTTGCCAGCAAAAAGTATCATCCACTCAAGGATTTCAACCCCGACAGATGGGATGAGAGAGGAATAAAGACCTGGTATTACACCACACATTTGCATAAGGGAGCGTTTATGCTGCCCAAATATGTTGAGGATTTGCTGCAGGAAGAGGAGGATATGTCAAGATGAGTAGATTATTGGTTATAGGTTGCGGAGGAGTGGCTCAGGTTGCCATTCAGAAGTGTGCACAGAATTCAAAAGTATTTACACATATGTGCCTTGCAAGCAGAACAGTCAGCAAGTGCGAGGCTCTCAAGGAAAAGCTTGAAAAACAGGGATGCGGTGTAGAGATCATCACGGATACGGTTAACGCTGATGATACAGCAGATGTAGTAAGGCTTATCAAAGTTTACAAGCCCGATGCGGTCCTTAATGTTGCTCTTCCTTATCAGGATCTGACCATTATGGATGCGTGTCTTGAGTGCAAGGTAGACTATATCGATACAGCAAACTACGAGCCTGAGGATACAGATGATCCCAACTGGCTAAAGATCTACGAAAAACGCTGCAAGGAAAAAGGCTTTACG
>JAILOW010000098.1 GCA_024690635.1 Butyrivibrio sp. | reverse complement strand
TCTGATAAATCCTCCGAAGTTATCCGTATAGGAGACAAAGCCTCCCGGGGTAAATAGCCTTAATATCATCCCGAACACAAATGTAATGATGATACCTGAAAAGAAAGGCGGAACCGCCATAAAAAGCTGATTCACAACGGTTATGGCTCTGTCGAGAGCTCCGTTTTCATGCTTGGCGGTAAATATGCCGATCGGTATCGAAACCACAACCGTCAAAAAGAATGACATCATAGCCATGGTAAATGTGATCGGAATCTTATTAAGGATCATACCCGCAACGGGAACACTGTAATTGTAGGAGGTTCCCATATCCCCATGGAGGAAGTTCACAAACCATCTTGCATATCTTACAAGCAAGGGGTCGTTAAGTCCCATCTGCTCTCTTGTCTGCTCAATGAGCTCTATTGAAGCCTCGGTTCCAAGGCGCCTGAGGGCAGGATCTCCGGGGATAATGTTAAAAGCGAGGAATACGCAAAAGGAAACCACCACCAAAGTAATCATCATAGAGAAAATTTTTTTAATGATATATTTCATCTGCATATCCCTCGCATAAAGGTTAACTGTTTTTATTAAATCCCATTACTCTGCAAGTTTGATCTTGGCAATATCCTGCACGTAAAGAGGATAGAATACATATCCGGTAAACTTCTTGTTAAGAGCTACGAACTCAGGGAAGTCCTGAATATATACGTTCGCTGCATCCTCTGAAAGGATTTTGAGACATTCTTTGTAATAAGCTGTCTTTTCTGCATCGTCTGCTGTTGACTGAGCGTTGTGAAAAGCCTCGTCAAAAGCTTCGTTGCTGTAGTTGAACATGTTCTTTTTGGATGTTGACTCGTATCTTGCAAGAAGAGCTGCTGCAGAAAGTGTAGAAGCATCAAATCCCGTGATGGTTGTTTCATACTTTCTGTCTGCATAAACATCGCTAAGCCATGTGTTCCACTCTACTTCCTGAATGTTGGCTGTAACGCCCACTTTCTTAAGCTGTTCAGAAATAACCTGAGCTGTGTCTACATGCTGTGTGTAGTTTGAAGGCACTGTGATGGTAAATTCAAAACCATCTGCAAGTCCTGCCTCTGCAAGAAGCTCTTTTGCCTTCTCAGGATCATAATTGTATGTATCGTTGAGTTCAGGCATGAAGTACTTGGTAAATGCAGGATACATAGCACTTCCGATCTCTACACCCTCTCCGTCAGATACAAAGTCCATGATCTCTTTGGGATCTACCGCATAGCAAAGTGCCTGTCTTACTCTTACATCGTTGAAAGGCTCAACTGCATTATTAAGGAAAAGACCCTGTACAAGGTTCATGGTTCCTGTGTAGATCTCAAACTTATCTGAAAGCTGATCTACCTGAGCGTTTGTAAGTCTTGCAAACATATCGATGGAGCCGCCTTCCAGATCCATTACGATGGCGTCTGCATTGGACTCGATCTTGAAGGTTACATCCTTGATATATGCCTTTTCTCCCCAGTAATCATCAAATCTTGTCATGATGAAGTTCTCCTGAGGTGAATTGGAGACATACTTGTAAGGACCTGTACCAATAGGATTGGTCTCAGGGTTCTTGTTGGATGCAGGGATGATAGCAACGGTAAGCTGAGGTAAAAGCTCGGAATCAGCTTCCTTAAGCACTATCTCCACGTGCTTGTCATCAATGATATTTACGCTGTCAAAGTTGGAAAATGAAGAAATAAGAGGTTCGCTTCCGTCCGCACCTGAATTGCGGTCGAGTGAATATTTGATATCCTCTACTGTAACCTTGCTTCCGTCATGGAACTTGATTCCATCTCTGAGCGTAAAGGTATAAACCTTGTTGTCATCTGATACTGTGAACTCACTGGCTACAGCGGGATTAAGATTGCCATTCTCATCAGGCTTAACAAGCCCTTCAAACACGTTGAAAAGTACCTCTCTCGTTCCTGCCCCTTCTCCTGTGTGGGGGTCAAGACTTGAAATGTCCTGAGGTATTCCTACGACAAGTTTGGATTGATCCCCTGCCTTGTCACTTGAGCATCCGCTCAATGCAACAGTCAGTGTCGTTAACACAACCATCAGAAGAGCAGATCCTACCTTTCTGCCAAATCTTCTTCTAATCATGTTAAAATCTTCCTCCTAATATGAAATTGTATGTAATCCATTGACCTTGGCGGGTCGATTACTCAACAAATATAAAACTTTGTTAATTAAAAGTCAAGGTGATTTCCGGAGGAAAACTTAAGGTATAAAAAAGCCCCGGCTTTAGGCTCCGGGGCTGGCATTTCAGATCTCTTTTTTAAGGAGCGGCGTGCTCTTGTCTGTGGCATCTGTAATGGTGCCCTCAGCTTCTTTTTTAAGAACGCTCTTGAGTTCATCCATAAAGGTATTAACATCCTTGAACTCTCTGTAAACCGATGCAAATCTTACATAAGCAACAGGGTCCAGGTTTTTCATCTTGTCCATTACTATCTCACCGATAGCGCGGCTGGGAATTTCCTTCTGCTCCATGTTGAATACTTCTGTCTCAACAGAATCCACCATCTTGGTGATCTGCTCAGCGCTTACAGGTCTCTTATGGCAGGCTCTGAATACACCGGCCTCAATCTTGGCACGATCATAGGGTTCACGAACATCTCCCTTTTTGATTACGATAAGAGGTATAGTCTCAACCTTTTCATAAGTGGTAAAACGTTTACCACAGGAATCACATACTCTTCTGCGCCTGATGGATGTATTCTCGTCAGCAGGCCTTGAATCGATTACTCTTGTGTCATCCTTACCGCAAAATGGGCATTTCATACATAATCCTCCTTCGTGCCACAGTATATTGTACCCAATTAACACATTTCTACCAATTATTGTATCACGCTTTTTCGTACTTTTCTACAATATTTGCAAGAAAAAAGCCCTTTGTCAAAAGACAAAGGGCTGAAAATACATATATTATTTCTTCTGTAAGAAATCAGGAATCTTAAGTGATTTGGGTTCTACAGTGCTTGTGATGTTTGAAGGTCTGTTTATGCTCATGCCGGGTCTTGCAGTAGAAATAGGCTGAACCGTCTGATTTTCTGCAGGTGTGCCTATAACTCCGATGTGTGTTGCTGCAAGTGCAGGGTTGGGAGTAACAGGTGTGGGTGCAGGTGTAGGAGCAGGCTGTACCTGAACCTGGGGTTGTACCTGAACCTGAGGCTGTGTCTGAACAGGTGTCTTGGCTGTCTGCTGAACAGGAGCTGTTGCGCTCTTGTCATCAATACCTGTTGCAATAACAGTAACTGTGCAGGAATCAGTCTTGCTCTCATCATACATGGAACCAAAGATAACATTAACATCATCTCCGGCAAGGCCACGAACGTAATCGGAAGCCTCCTGTGCATCTGTAAGAGTGATATCTCCTGAAATATTGATGATGACATCTGTAGCACCGTTGACCTTGGTCTCGAGAAGAGGACTCTCTACTGCCATCTTAACAGCGTCAGCAGCCTTATCATCTCCCTTACCGGTTCCGATACCGATATGTGCGATGCCCTTGTCCTTCATAACTGTCTGAACGTCAGCAAAGTCAA
>JAILOW010000199.1 GCA_024690635.1 Butyrivibrio sp. | reverse complement strand
CGGCGAATAATAAAGGAGGCGCGTACATATGGCTATAAACAGAACAAGAGAAGATGCAGAATTAAAGGAGAGCTTAAAGCTTGAAGTGCTTTCAAGGCTTTTGAAAAATCTCCTTGAATACAAGGGAAAGATCGTGGTTGTAACAGGGCTGATCCTTCTGACTGTTGCTATTTCCACAGCTTACCCTCTTTTGATAGAAAAGGTTATAGATGATGAGATCTTAAAGGGAGATACCAAAGGGCTTCTCATAATGACAGGGATCATGGCAGTTCTTGCCATTGTAAGCTATGGTGCCACCAGGATCTGGAGAAGGATGATGGCCGACATTTCAAACGACCTTATCCTCAATATCAGAAGAAAGCTCTATGTGCATATTCAGGAGCTTGGCGTTGATTTCTTTGACCAGAGACCTTCGGGCAAGATCCTTGCAAGGGTTACGGGTGATATAAACTCTTTAAAAGAGGTTCTTTCAAATACTGTTACCGTGCTGGCTCCCGAGGGAATAAGCCTTGTGGTGATAATAGTTATCATGGTGATAAAGAGCCCTGTACTGACTCTTTCAGCGGCTGTAGCTATTCCTATCATTATGCTTGGCTTGTATTTTTGCGAGATCCTTGCCCACAAGAGATGGCAGAAGTGGAAGAAAAAGGATTCCAACATGACAGCCTTTATCCATGAGGGAATAGAGGGAGTATCCGTTATTCAGAGTTTTAATGCTCAGGAGGAGTCATCTAAAGAGTTTGATAATATCGTTGACGAAGTTATCGCTGCATTCAGATCTGCGGTCTTCGTTACGGACTTTTACAGCCCGACTATTGAGGTTGCAGGCGGACTTGGAACAGCTACCTTGTATTACCTGGCTGTTACAAAGCTTGGAGTACAGGCTGAGTCCATTGGAACTTTGTCTGCATTTGTCCTTTACCTTGGAATGTTCTTTAATCCCATAAGGAACCTGGCAAGCTACTACAACAAGCTTATTACCAACATTTCCTCTGCAGAGAGAGTATATGAGATCATGGATATGGAGCCTTTGGTAAAAGACGGAGAGAAGGCTTTTGACATGCCTGATATAGAAGGAAATGTGGAATTTGATCATGTGACCTTTGCTTATCCCGATGAGCCTGATGTTGATATCCTGCATGATGTTAGCTTCAAGGCGAAAAAGGGTGAGACCATAGCCCTTGTAGGACCTACAGGAGCCGGAAAGACAACTATCGTAAGTCTTATCAGCCGTTTCTACAACACAAAGAGCGGAAGAGTTTTGGTAGACGGTATAGATATCAGCAAGGTTACAATTCAGTCCATCAGAAGCCAGCTTGGTATCATGACGCAGGACAACTACCTCTTTTCCGGAACCATAAGAGACAATATCAAGTACGGAAGACCGGGTGCCTCGGATGAAGAGATGATGGCTGCAGCCAAGGCTGTACATGCCCATGATTTCATAGCTGCTATGGAAAAGGGCTATGATACCGAGATAACAGAAAGAGGCGGCGGCCTGTCAAACGGCCAGAGACAGCTTATTGCTTTTGCAAGGACTCTTCTTACTGATCCCAGGATCCTTATCCTTGATGAGGCTACGTCCAGCATAGACACGCAGACGGAGATCCTGGTTCAGGAAGGCATTGAGGAGCTTCTTAAAAAGAGAACTTCCTTTGTGGTGGCACACAGGCTTTCAACCATCAGAAACGCCGACAGGATATTTGTTATAGATGACGGCGGAATACTTGAGTGGGGCAACCACGAAACCCTTATGGCCAAGAAGGGCGCTTACTACGATCTGTATTCATCACAGTTTGTTAGTGCAAGTTAATACGTATGTGAGCCATCGGCGCTATATCAGCGTCGGTGGCTTTTTTATGATTGTGAAATTCCCGACTGAGGCAGCTCCTGTTTTTTCTTCTTTTTGGCAAACTGAGGATTGGCATTTAGCGGGTGTTTTTCCTCATTGAGGGTTCTGAAGGCTGAAGGCGGATAACCGGTGCTCTTTTTAAAGGCTCTTGTAAATGCGGTGCAGCTTGAAAAACCTGCCTGAAAAGAGATGTCGGTTACGGACAGTTCAGGATTTGATAAAAGAGTCTGGGCATAGTTTATTCGCATCTGCTGAAGATACTGATAAAAGGTCATGCCGGTGTAATCGCTGAATATCCTCTCGAAGTGATATTTGCTAAAGCCTGCGTAATTGGCAATGCTCTCAAGAGTGAAGTCCTCAGTGAAGTGCTCTGAGATGTAAGCGCAGACGTTACTTAAGGATATGGTGTTTTTGTAGGTACCGGAAGACGATATGTTGTCCGAGCCCCTGAACAGATTTATGTTTTTTCCGCAAAAAGCAATGAACTCCAAAAGGATGGAATAAATCTGAAGCTCCTCGTAGGGAGCAAGCTCTGTGTAGGCTATAACGCTTTCATCCAGCTGATCGTCCTTACTGTAGATGGAAGGAGTGGAACCAAAATACAGCTCCATGATCTTATTTAAATAGTTGCAGACCTGTTCGTAGATCTCAGGCGGACAGGTCTTTTTCTTTATATGAAGAGCAGGAGACATAAGGCGGAATGCCTTTTCTATTTCTTTTAAGGAGATTATCCCCGAAAAATCAGCCTGGATATAAACCCTTGCCCCGGGAGTTGGAGAAAAGATCTCGTGAAGAACTGCGGGGCAGATAAGGAGGATGTCGTCAATTTCAACGTCATAGGTCTGATTGGTGCAGACAACTCTGTAAGGAGCTTCTTTGGGCCATATGATCTCGATGTCCGTATGCCAGTGGGGCGGGAAATCCGCATGCATCCTGTTTATGAACATCCTAAGATTGGTGTTTATCTTATGCTGCACCTTTTCTTTGGCGCTGGCGGCAAGGACTAATTCGCTTTTCATGTTTGTAATGATCCCCCTGTAGTAAGAGCAATTTTTATCCTAGAATGTAAGGATTAAAAAATTGCTTTTTTTATACCTGCAAATACTGATATATTACCTTTGGCAGTCAAATAAATGGATAATGTTACATACAATTGACTGAAAATAACGGTTTATAACAGCAATTTGTACAATGTTCATTATACTAGCAAAAAGCAAGTATAAAAAGTTGTATATTCATGATAGCAATTTTTGTATGGTACATAGCAATTTTTTGTTAGCAAAAATTGGCATGTGAAATTAGAGTAGTATACAGAACTGAAAAGAAAAATGTTTCGAAACATGAGTATTCTCAAACATAGTAAATAGCAAAAAACAAATATAACAGGAGGAAGTAGTATGAAAAACAAAGTATTGGCAGTTTTCCTTGCAGCAGTTTTTTCCGTAACAGCACTTGCCGGATGTGGCAGCGCATCTACCGGAGCTCCTGCATCGGAAGGATCTGACACAACAAAGACAGAAACCGCACAGGCAGATACCACACAGGCAGATACCACACAGGCTGATGCATCACAGGCTTCAGCAGGAAAGCAGACGGATGGCAAGAACCTCCCTGAGCTTACCACAGAGCCCATGACCATCACTCTTTGGGATATCGCAACAGAAGAGCCCGGCAGACCTACACAGGAAGCTGCTGTAGCACGTTTCATGAATGACTATCCCAACATCCATGTTGAGCAGATCCATCAGCAGAATGATAACTACAAGCAGCAGCTGGTAGTTGCCATGAGTTCAGGCCAGTGTCCTGATATGTACGTATCATGGGGCGGCGGTCCTATGGCTGAGTACTACAAGTCAGGTTTTGCTGATGATATTACAGAAATGTACAACAAGTACGATCATCCTGATTTCATCGATGCAGCTATTGCACAGGGTTCTTACAAGGACAAGATCCTTGGTATTCCTTTCGGAAGCCTTTCAGGATGCGATATCTTCTATAACAAGACAATCTTCAAGGATAACGGCCTTGAAGTTCCCACAACACTTGATGAGCTTGAAGATGTTTGCGCAAAGCTCAAAGCAAACAACATCACTCCTTTTGCTCTTGCTAATGCCCCCAAGTGGACAGGTTCCATGTATTACATGTACCTTGTAGCGCGTCACTCAGGAAATGATGAGTTCGATGCAGCTTACACACAGGAAGGCTCTTTCGGATCAGAGGCATTCCTCTTTGCAAGCGACAAGATCCAGGATTGGGTAAAGAAGGGATACTTCCCTGATGGTGTTAACTCACTGTCTCCCGATGATGGACAGGACAAGCAGCTCCTCTATGACGGTTCCTGCGCTATGATGCTTCACGGTTCATGG
>JAILOW010000177.1 GCA_024690635.1 Butyrivibrio sp. | reverse complement strand
TGATTACAACGACCTTATAAACTTTACGCTGTATCTGTTCAGGGAGCATGAGGATATCAAACTGAAATGGCAAAAGCGCCTTGAATACATCATGATAGATGAGTTTCAGGACATAGACGGCCTTCAGTACGAGCTTATGGATGTGCTTTCCGGTTATCATAAAAACCTTTTTGTGGTGGGAGATCCGGATCAGACCATATACACCTGGAGAGGAGCCAATGTTGATTTTCTGCTGTCTTTTGAAGAGAGCTATCCGGGGACAAAGACCATCTACATGAATGATAATTACAGGTCAACACCTCAGATACTGGCGGCCTGCAACAGTCTTATAGATAAAAATACACAGAGGCTTAAAAAGGATCTTGTTTCCAAAAACGAAGACGGTGACAGTGTTCTTTGCCATCTTGCTCCGGATACTGCAGATGAGGCGGACTGGATTACGGGAGAGATCCTTGCTCTTAAGGGAATGGGCATTCCTTACAGGGATGTGGCGGTTCTTTACAGGGCTCATTATGTCACAAGGACCATTGAAACAGGACTTCTCAAGGAAAAGATCCCTTACACCATTTACTCCGGAGTGCAGTTCTACGGCCGAATGGAGATAAAGGATGCACTGAGCTACCTTCGCATGATCCTTTATCGCGATGATGTTTCCTTTAGGAGAACGGTAAATATCCCAAAGAGAAATCTGGGAAAGAGACGAATGGCTTTTCTTGAGCAGTATTCAAGGGACAACAGATGCTCTCTTTATATGGCTCTTTATGAGAATCTTGAAAATGAGCCCATAAAGGGAACCGGGGCAAAGGGCTATATCGACATTATAGAAAAATATGCCGGCAGCTATGAGGGTATGCCGGTTTCGGAGCTTCTTACCAAGGTGCTGCAGGATACGGGCTATGAAAAGATGCTTCGGACGGAAGGAGCTCAGGACAGACTTGATAATCTGGCGGAGCTTAAACAGTCGATCTTTGAATATGAGACCACCTGCGGAGAGGAAGTGGGACTTGAGGATTATCTCAGGCACATCGCGCTCTTTACCAATGCCGATGCAGACGCAGAGGGAAGTGACAAGGTAAGGCTTATGACTGTTCATGCGGCCAAGGGTCTGGAGTTTCCCTATGTATTTCTCTGCGGTATGAATGAAGGAATCTTCCCGTCAAGAAAGATCCATACTCTTGAGGGCATGGAGGAGGAGAGGCGTCTTTCTTTCGTGGCCATGACCAGAGCCAAAAAGAGACTCTTTATCTCGGAGGCGGGAGGACAGACCTTTGAAGGCATTCCCAGATATCCCTCCAGATTTATTATGGATATCGACCCGGAACTTTTGGAATTTACTCAGGAGCCCAATGAAGAGATGATGCGCTCCGTCAGGAGATTTTTGGAAAATGACTCCAGATATCTTAAGAGCGCCGCCAAGGTTGACCTCTTTGAGCCGGGTACCAGAGTTACCCACGCTATTATGGGGGAGGGGACGATCCTTGATTTTAATACCGGGGAGGAAAATTATACAGTAAAGTTTGACAGTCTTGAAACGCCAAGAGCAATTTCATTTAAGGTCAGACTTACAAGAATATGATAAAAATAAAGTCTGTGGATCAGAAACTGCCGCGCAAATGCGGCAGTTTTTTTCATGTTTTAGGGGGGATTTTGTGAAGGGATTGTGAAAAATTGAAATTTTGTTTCAAAACAGTGAAAAAAGTGTCTGTAATCGCTTACAGAAGAGTGTCTGATATGGTATTATTTAGATCGTTTGCGGATATTGGAAAATCAGGTCCAAAAGGCCTGCGGATCCTGCTGGAATACTACTTGGAGATGAAGGCGCAATGCGAAAGAAATTATTTACACTTTTACTTGGATTTTGTATCACAATTAACAGTTTTTCACCTATTTACACATATGCCGAAGAAGCTCAGACGAGTTTGGAGGAAGAGCCTTCAGCAGAACCTGAGGAAGAGCAGGATCCTGAAAATAATACGGAAAAGGACAATGAGGATCCCGAGGAACCTGCAGAGAACCCTGCAGAGTCCGAAGAAGAGACGCAGGAAACAGAAGAGGCTGCTGAGGCTACAGAAGAATCTGAAGAGATCATAGAGATCGAGGAGAATTCCGGGGAGAACGAAAAGCTTACACATGCCGGAGAAGCTGATATTCTTGCTTCTACAGAGATTACTGTCAACGGAGAAGAGGTAACAGACAATACTACAGTATCTTTGGATGATGCTTTCAGAATTGCTTACAAGCTAAAGAGCCCTATTCATGTCAATTATGATGAGCCCGATGATGACGGTGCCAATGTTTATGAGGGACAGACCTATACACTTCCTTCCGTTGATGTATCCGTATTTAATCTTAGCGAGCCCATTAACGTAACTGTAAGACTCAATAACGGAACAGAGTTTGGAACGGCTACAGTCGGAACAGACGGACAGGTTTCCCTTACCGTTACATATTCCCAGGCAAACAAAGATCTTAATGACGTAGTTGTTGGACTTGATTTTTCACTTAATGCATCATCTGTAGGTGACAGTGAGAGTTATGAGATCGTGTTCCCTACTGCGAACGGAACAAGCTCTGTGACCGTAAAGATCGGTGAGAATCAGCCCCTTCCGCCCACAGTTTCAAAGATCATGGGAGACCTTGATGCCAATGATGATATCCTCTGGACCATCAAGGTGGAAGAAGCAGCAAATCCCGTAGTATATCAGAACGGATATACACTTATTGATACCTTTAATTCAACTCAGAGCTATGTGGAAGGCACTCTTGAAGTAAACGGAGTAGGAGCTACACCCGAGCTTTCAAATAACGACAAGACTCTTACGGCTTCTTTCCCCGGAGGATCTGCCACAACATATATTACCTACAAGACACATGTGGATTTCCTTTCAAGCGGATCAGAGCAGAATAACGGAGCTATCACCCTTGCTGTAAAAAACAAAGCAACTCTTTACGACGCGGATGATACCGAGACACCTATAGCGGATCCCGCAGAGGTTACAGACGAAGTAACATCCAAGGCTCTTGCACAGTGGCTCTTTAAGGATGGCGGAAGCCTTAATGCTCAGGGAGAAGCTACCTGGGAGATCAACATAAATACCAACGGATATAACTTCAAGAACTTCGTACTTTACGATGTATTTACTCTTGATAACAAGACCTCAATGATACTGGAAGAAGACAGTATCGTTGTAAAGGACGGTGGTTCAACTCTTACAAAAGGTGATGACTACGTAATTTCCAATACACCCGGAACTTCAGGAAAAGGAAAGGCTTACACCTGGAGTCTTAAGTTCCTTGGAGAAAACGGCGATTACAAGCTTCGCGGAGACCATTCCTACACCATTACCTATACCACCAAGATCGAGGACTATATAGAATTCCTTCGTTCCAACCATGATGTTATTCCCAGTAACCATGCTTTCCTTGAGTATGAATACGATTACACCGGAAACGGTGATTACAAGCTCCTTTTGGGACCCACTCTTGATAAGAAGGGTGTAACAGGAAAAGGTGCCGTTGTAAATGCGGCTATAGACAAGTCATTTGATAAATATGATGCTTCCACTCAGGAGATTACCTGGAAGGTTGTAGCAAATAAGACCATGGAGCCTATTACCGGAGTTATCGTAGAGGAAATCATGGGAGAAGGCCAGGAGCTTGTGAGCATCAGCAATGCCAAGCTCACTGCAGAGGGTAATGCTACATCCACCTTTGTCATCGGAGATGAGCAGAAATCTGTAAACACTGACGGAAACACAGTAATTGATTTTGGTGATGCCCTTGATGGCAAAATGGCTGAGTTTACCGTAGTAACAAAGCTTACTTACGATCAGAGAAACATCTGGTCAGACAATAAAGAAAAAACCTATACCAATAAAGTAGTTATGATAACAGATCAGCTTGTGATCGCGCAGCATCCTGAGGGAGTTACAGACTCTGCAAACTGCAAGGTTGTCAGCAAAGTATTTGATAAGGCTGCGGGAACCTATAACTACGACACACATGAGATCGCCTATAGACTGACTGTAAATGAAAACAAGATGGATATGGCAGGGGGTATTGTTACCGACGATCTTGGAAATATAGGTCTTTCACTTGTTGATGGAACTGTAAAGATAGGGGATGGAAATGGAAATGATGTCCTCCTTACTACCACAGATTCAGAAAATGGCTACTACACCTATAACTCAGGCGTATTAAAGATCCATCTTCCCCGGATCCACGAAAAGAAGGTTATTACCTTTACTGCAAAGGTAAATGACGGCGATATCTACACTTCAGTAAACGGAGGAGAGGTTTCCGTAACCAACTCCGCACAGCTTGAAACAGGCGATACTATCGCACCTGTTGTTGTAGAAGCAAATCCCACCAAATGGAACAATACGGTCATCAAAAAGACCAGGAGCATAGATCCCGTTACCAAGAACATCAGCTATACAGTTACATTTAACGGAAACAAGCAGGTCCTTGCTGCTAATCTCATCGTAAGAGATACACTGGGCAAGACACTTTCACTTGATGAGACTTCCGTAAAGCTCATGCTTGGACAGATCGATCCTGTTACCGGAGTTATCTCTTCAACAGGAAGAGAAGAGACCGGCTACAAGACAGCAGTTACAACAAATGAAGAAGGAAAGACCGTTTTAGAGGTTACCCTTCCTCAGAAACAGAACAACACAAACATTTACGTTCTTACATATTCCGCAATGCCTCTTGAGATCAGCTCAAACGGAGATTACACCAACAACATTCAGCTGGTTGGTTATCTTTCCGATGATAATGGCTCATCAAGAGCGGACGTAAGAGCCGGTGATTTCAGCGGTGGCTGGGAGAAAGATCCTCAGTTTTTGAACGTTACCGTTGTTGATAAAGATGATAATGAGATAAAGCTTCCCGGAACCAAACTTGCAGTCAAGGATTCTGAGGGAAACAGCACAGTCCTTACTCTTACAACAGGAGCTGACGGCAAGAAGTCTTACGTAGGAACCAAGCTTAAGGACAGTACCACCTATAAGCTTTCTGAGATTTCAGGACCTGAAGGCTATGAGCAGTCAGATGAAGTTGTAACTTTCACAACAAAGCCTGTAGGCGGAAAAGAAAATGCCACAAGCCTTGAATATAAGCTTACAAAGAAGTCAAAGACCGTAAAGATCATAAAGACAGACAGCCTCGGAGAAAAGCTTGCAGGCGCTGAGCTTACCATCAGCAGAACTCTTACAGACGGAACCGTTAAGACAACAGAGTTTACTTCTGAGGCAGATCCTTATGAGTTCACTGCATCCTGCGATGTCAGATATACACTTCATGAAGTTAATACACCTTCACATGCTTATGATCTTGCTGATGATATCACTTTCTATGTTGGTGAGGACGGCAATGTAAGGATCATGGATGAGAACGGAGCTTTTGCAGATACCGGATCAAATGAAGTTACAATGGTTGATGTTAACAGAAACTTCCATTCCTTCACCGTTGAGGTTCTTAACAGAAACAATGTGAGCCTCTCCGGAGCTACTGTAGAAGCATTTGACAGCGAAAAAGATCCTACACATACAAATCCTCTTATAAATAAGACAACTGTGGGAAGCACCCTTGAGCTTTCTCTTCCCGACGGAACCTACGATATAGTTCAGACTACTCTTCCTACAGGCTATGAGCCCTATTCGGAGACAGAGCTTACTATAAAGATAGATGAGGGTGTGTTCTACAAACAGACACAGGATGGTAATCCCATTGATTTTGTAAGCACAGAGCCCAAATTTGAGTTTATTGATACCATTGATGAGACTCAGACCGTAACAGTTAATCTTATCGAAAGAGACAATCTTGGAAATTCTCTTAAACCGGTATCTCTTGCTCTTTACGAAAAGACAGAGGGCGGAAAGACCACTAATAAGCTTGTGGAGTGGGTAACCGACGGAGAGCCCAAGACCATGGATGTAAATTATCAGTCCAGATACCTTCTTGTTGAGGAAAAGGGTCTTAAGGGATATGTAAAGGCCAAGACTGTTGAGTTTACCGTAGATAACGAAGGCGATATCAAGGTTAAAAAAGCCGGCGCTTCTGAAACCTGGGAAGACTGTGAGGACAACAGACTTGTTGTTCTTATAACCAAGAAAAAGCCTGCTTCCAAGGGCAGCGATAAAAAGGATGAGTCAGGCAGTGGCAATACTGATAATGACAAAAAAGAGGATTCAGCCGTAATTAACCTCTCCGCCAAGGCAAATGCTGCAGGAACTGCTGCAAATGCGGCAGCGGCAGCAGGAGCAGCACAGGGCGCAGAAACTTCAGCAGCAGGCGGCGCTACTCAAGGCACAAAACTTGCCAAGACAGGCGGATTTGTGGGAACTCTTCCTGCTTATATCATTGGAATACTTATGGTAGCAGGAGGCGTCTTAACCTTCAAAAAGAGAAAAGAAGATGAAAAACAGGAAGCATAAAAAGCTCGTTTTAAGAGCATTTGGACTGCTGATAATTGTGATGGGAGCTTTCCTTATAGGAAGCTCCATCCTTTTGAATGTCAGCCAGGAAAAAGAAAATAAGGTCCTTCTTTCCGATATGAAAGAAAAGAGGCTGGAAAATGCCAGAACGGGTATTGAAAAGAAAGACAAAGAAGTAAATATCGAAGACTGTATCCTCAGGATCCCTGTGATAGATTCGGAAAATCCCATATCTGAGGGAACAACCAAGGAGGCATTATCCAGGTCCCTAGGGCACGAGACGGGCACAGCCCTTCCCGGCAACGAAGGAAACTGCGTTATTGCAGGTCACAGAAATTATACCTTTGGAAAATACTTTAACAGACTTGATGAAGTTAAAGTCGGAGATATGATCTACATAGACACCGAGGACGATACCTTTGAATACATGGTATCGGAGATAAGGGTGGTAGATCCTGATGATGTATCTATCTTAGAGCAGGATACTGATAAAGAGATACTTACTCTTTATACCTGCACGCCCATATATATCGCAAGTCACAGACTTGTGGTCATAGCTGAGAGGGTCTAAATAATTAAAAGATTATTAAAAGGGGGATTTTGATGCAAAAAGCACAAAATCTGCCCTTTTTTTATGACAAATAACAATATATAGATTATAATAAAACTAGTTTGGGGTTAATTTTTTTATGAAAACATCCGAGATATTAAGTGATGATCATCTGCATTTTTCTTTTGCAGTGATTAACCTTTCTTATGTAGAGGGAACAAAGTGAAGAGTAGAAGAGTAACGCATACAGCCAGAGCTCTTGTGATGCTGTGGAATATCGGATTGTTTGCGGCCATCTGGATCGGGTATTACAACCGTAATGCTTTCCAGACCTACTATGTTCTTGGTGGCATCATCTCCGTTATCATCTACATTTTCATCTACAACGGGCTGTGCAATCTCTACAATGCTTTCCGTATCGCATCATCTTCCATATCGGAAATGGTGCTGTCCCAGTCCATATCCTTTGGCATTGCGGATCTGATACTGTATGTGGAGTGTAACCTCATAAGAAACAGATATACGAGCTTTGTACCGGGCCTTGCGACGGTTGTTTTGCAGGCGCTGGGAACAGCTCTTATTGTCACGTTGTCCAAACGCTATTTCATGGCAGTTGTCAGCCCGCAAAAAACTCTTCTTATTATAGGAAGCTGGGTTACCAAGGACGAGGCCGACAGATTCGCCGAAAGACTTCTCAAAAAGTATCACCATCTCTTTGATTTTAAATATATCGAAAACGAGACCATGAGTCCTATTACCTTTGATGAGCATCTAAAGGAGTGCTGCACCGTAATTATGTACGGCCTTTCCGTTGACCGGAGAAGGCTTTACATTCAGCGCTGCATCGACGAACACAAGGTATTTTACTTCACCCCCAGGATCGAGGATATCATCCTCCAGGGAAGCTCCACCAGGCACCTTATCGACACTCCTCTTATGAAGTATGACTACTGCTACGAGGACAAGACAAGGCTCAATGCCAAGAGAGCCTTTGATGTAGCCTTTGGCGTTTTGTTCCTGATCCTGTTTTCTCCCGTCATGCTCATCACCGCCCTTGCTATCAAGATCGAGGACGGAGGACCTGTATTTTTCAGGCAAAAGAGATGTACCAAGGACGGAGAAGTCTTTGAGATCATCAAGTTCAGAAGTATGGTTCCCGATGCAGAGAAAAAGGGACTTCAGCCTACTATAGAAAGAGATGAGCGCATTACAAAAGTCGGACGCATTATCAGAAAGTTCAGACTTGATGAGCTTCCGCAGGTGTTCAATATCTTTGCCGGCGACATGAGCTTTGTGGGACCCAGACCTGAGCGCATTGAGCACGTTGAAATCTATTGCAAGGAGCTTCCGGAGTTCAGATACCGCATGAAGGTAAAGGCAGGACTTACAGGTTATGCCCAGATCTTTGGAAAATACAATTCCTCAGCCTATGACAAGCTAAAGCTTGATATGCTCTATATTGAGAACCAGTCCATCGGCCTTGACCTAAGGCTCATAATGCTAACCATCAAGGTAATGTTCCGGGGAGAGAGCACCGAGGGCTTTGAAAAAGAAATGGTCAGACTTATGAACAAACGCGCCCGTAAGATCGGATAAGAAAAATCATTGCATAATTGTATACAAAATGCTTGACATAATGGTATCCAATCTGTAAAATTCATAAACATAAGACAAAGGCGTCTTAGAGAATATTCTCTAAGGCGCCTTTTTGCGTTTTCGGAGGTAAGGGTATGTGCGCAATACTTACATACACAAGAACAGACATATCAAAGGAACTCTTTGAAGAGATGCTTGAAAAGACCGCATCCAGAGGGCCCGACATGACAAGAACGCTTCAGGTAAAAGGCGGCTGGATGGGCTTTAACAGGCTTTCCATCATGGGCCTTAACGAAGCGGGAATGCAGCCCTTTACAAGGGGCAAAAACACTGTAATCTGCAACGGAGAACTTTACGGATTTAAGGACCTTAGAAATTACCTTATATCACTTGGTTATGAATTTAAGAGTGACAGCGACTGTGAGATCCTGCTTCCTCTTTATGAAAAGCTTGGAACAGCAATGTTCGCCATGCTCGATGCTGAATTTGCCTGCGTTATCTACGACGGTGAAAAGGACAGATTTATAGCTGCAAGAGATCCAATAGGTATCAGGCCTTTGTACTACGGCTATGACAAGGAAGGAAACATAATCTTTGCTTCCGAGCCCAAAAACCTTGTGGGAACATGCGAGAGCATCATGCCATTCCCTCCCGGATATTACTACGAAAACGGCAGATTTGTATGCTACAGAAACATTACAGAAGTAAAGGAATACTCTACAGATTCTCTTGAGATGGTTACCTCAAAGATCCGTGAGAAGCTCCTTAGGGGCATAAAGAAAAGGCTCGATGCCGATGCTCCCGTGGGATTTCTTTTATCAGGAGGTCTTGATTCATCACTGGTATGCGGCGTGGCTGCAAGTCTTTCAGACAAGCCCATTGAGACCTTTGCCATCGGTATGGATATCGATGCCATCGACCTTAAGTACGCAAGAGAGGTTGCTGAGTTTATCCACAGCAATCACCACGAAGTCATCATTACAAAAGATGACGTTATAAACGCCCTTGAGCCTGTTATCAAGGCACTTGGAACCTATGATATCACCACAATAAGAGCTTCAATAGGAATGTATCTTTTGTGCAAATGGATCCATGAAAACACTGATATCAAGGTAGTTCTTACAGGAGAGATCTCAGACGAGCTCTTTGGTTACAAATACACAGACTTTGCTCCTTCCAAGGAAGCCTTCCAGCAGGAAGCAGTAAAGAGGATCCACGAGATCCACATGTACGATGTACTCAGGGCAGACAGATGCATCAGCGTCAACTCTCTTGAGGCGAGAGTTCCTTTCGGAGATCTTGATTTTGCAAGCTACTGCATGAGCATAGATCCCGCATTAAAGCTCAACACCTACGGCATAGGCAAGTTCCTCCTCAGGAAGGCTTTTGAGGAGGAAAACTTTATACCTCGTTCCATTCTCATGAGAGAAAAGGCAGCCTTCTCGGATGCAGTGGGACATTCCCTCAGGGATGACCTTATGGAATACGCAGATCAGACCTATACCGAGGCTGAGTGCGAGAAAAGGAAAAAGCTGTACCAGCACGCAAGACCTTTCACCAAGGAGTCTCTGCTGTACAGAGAGATCTTTGAAAAGTATTACCCCGGACAGTCAGATATGGTAGTTGATTTCTGGATGCCCAACAAAAGCTGGAAGGGCTGCAATGTCAGCGATCCTTCCGCGAGAGTATTGTCAAATTATGGCGCCAGCGCCTATTAAAAGGAGGAGCAGATATGATAGAAGCAGGAAAACTTACAGAGGAATACGGATGTCTTGTATTCAATGACAAAGTCATGAGGGAGAGACTTCCCAAGGACATTTACAAGGCAGTTCACAAGACTATTGAAAAAGGTACACACCTTGAGCTGGACGTGGCTAACTGCGTAGCAGCAGTTATGAAGGAATGGGCTGTTGAAAACGGCGCAACACACTTCACACACTGGTTCCAGCCTATGACAGGACTTACAGCCGAAAAACATGACAGTTTCATTTCTCCTTCAGGCGATGGCACAGTCATTATGGAATTTTCCGGAAAAGAGCTGGTTAAGGGCGAACCCGATGCATCAAGCTTCCCTTCAGGAGGCCTTCGTGCAACCTTCGAAGCAAGAGGATATACAGCATGGGATCCTTCTTCACCCGCTTTCATCAAAGACGGTTCACTTTACATTCCCACAGCATTCTGCTCCTACGGCGGAGAAGCTCTTGATAAAAAGACACCTCTTCTTCGTTCCATGGAGGCTCTTTCAGGAGAAGCTGTAAAGATGCTTCACCTTCTTGGTTATCCTGAAGTAAACAGAGTAAATACAACAATCGGTTCCGAGCAGGAATATTTCCTTATCGACAAGGACTACTACAAAAAGAGAAAGGATCTTCTCTTTACAGGAAGAACACTTATCGGTGCTCCCGCAACCAAGGGTCAGGAGATGGAGGATCACTACTTTGGTGTTATCAAGCCCAAGGTATCCGCGTACATGCATGATCTTGACGAAGAGCTCTGGAAGCTTGGAATCCCCGCAAAGACCAAGCACAACGAGGTTGCTCCTTCACAGCACGAGCTGGCTCCCGTATTTGAGACAGCAAACATCGCTGTAGATCACAACCAGCTCACCATGGAAGTTATGAAAAAGGTTGCTGACAAGCACAACTACGCATGCCTTCTTCATGAGAAGCCTTTCGAGGGAATCAATGGTTCCGGTAAGCACAACAACTGGTCAGTATGCACAGATACAGGCATGAACCTTCTTGATCCCGGCAAAAAGCCCGGCGAGAACATTCCTTTCCTTGTATTCCTCACAGCAGTAATCGCAGCTGTTGATGAATATGCACCTATCCTCAGACTTTCCGTTGCATCTGCAGGAAACGACCACAGACTTGGCGGAAACGAGGCACCGCCCGCTATCATCTCAATCTTCGTTGGTGATGAGCTTGCAGGAGTGCTTAAGAGTGTAGAAGAGGGCGCTGCTTATGAAGGCGGAGCAAAAGTACAGATGGCTATGGGCGCAAATGTACTTCCTCACTTCACCAAGGACAACACTGACAGAAACAGAACATCACCTTTTGCTTTCACCGGAAACAAGTTTGAGTTCCGTATGCCCGGTTCATCAGTATCCGTTGCAAACGCAAACATCGTACTTAACACAGCTGTTGCAGAAGAGATCTCAAAGCTCTACAAGAAGCTTGAAGGCCTTGAGGGAGATGAGCTTAACTCCAGGATCATGGACGTGCTCAGACAGACTCTTTCAGAGCACAAGAGAGTACTCTTTAACGGAAACGGCTATACAGATGAATGGGTAGAAGAAGCAGTAAAGAGAGGACTTCCTAACCTTAAGTCCCTTCCCGATGCAATGCCTTACTGGATCAGCGATGCTTCCATAGATCTTTTCACAAGACACGGTATCTTTACAAAAGAAGAGCTGTTCTCACGTTACGAGATCCTTCTTGAGAACTACTCCAAGTCCATTCACATCGAGGCTCTTACAATGCAGGAGATGGTCAGAAAAGACCTGACAGAAGGCATCATCGCCTATGAGAAAGACCTGACAAAAGAGATCCTTCAGAAGAAGAGTGTTCTTGAGGGAGCAGGCGGAGAGCTTGAGACAGGACTTCTTAAGTCCCTTGACGAAGCATCAGGACAGATGTGCAAGGCTCTTGCAAAGCTTTCGGAGGATACAAAGACAGCTGAAGGAAAGGTTGATGCCCTTGAGACAGCTGAGTATTATCAGAAGACCATTCTTGCCGATATGGATGAGCTTAGAAAATATGCAGATACAGCAGAGGCACTTATCCCCGATAAGTACTTAAGCTATCCTACATACGGTCAGATGCTCTTTTCACTCAGATAAAGATCTGAAAATGAAACATAGAAAGGTATAGTGCAATGGACAACTGGATGAATGAACATGACGCCTGCGGAATCGGAGCAGTCATAAATATAAACGGAAAAGCCGATAACAGGGTGCTGGACGATGCCCTTTCCATCGTTGAAAAGCTTGAACACAGGGCAGGCAAGGATGCCACCGGAAAAGTCGGTGACGGCGTTGGAATACTGGTACAGATTTCCCACAGCTTTTTCTCAAAAGAGGCGGCAAAGCTTGGAATATCACTTAAGAAGGCGGGAGACTACGGTATCGGAATGTTCTTCTTCCCTCAGGATGATATGAAGCGCATGTTTGCAAAGCGCATGCTGGAAGTTATTGCAGAAAAAGAAAACCTTAAAGTTCTCGGATGGAGGGATGTAGAAATACATCCCGAAATTCTTGGAGAGGTTGCCAGAAACTGCATGCCCCACATCAGCCAGTGCTTTATAGAAAGACCTGCTGACGTAGCAAGGGGACTTGACTTTGACAGACGCCTTTACTGCCTCAGAAGAGAATATGAGAAATCCTCCGAGGATACATATATCTGTTCATTCTCATCCAGAACCGTTGTTTATAAGGGAATGTTCCTTGTTACACAGCTGAGAAACTTCTATCAGGATCTTCTTGACCCTGACTACAAGACAGCTGTTGCAATGGTTCACTCAAGATTCTCAACCAACACAACACCTTCATGGCAGAGAGCCCATCCTTACAGGATGATAGCTCACAACGGAGAGATCAATACTATCAAGGGTAACAGCGACAGAATGCTGGCCAGAGAAGAGACCATGTCTTCAACAGTATTTGGAGACGATCTTTCCAAGGTTTATCCCGTCATCGCATCATCGGGTTCAGATTCTGCAATGCTGGATAATACCCTTGAGTTTTTGTATATGAACGGTATGGATCTTCCTCTTGCCATGATGCTCACAATCCCCGAGCCCTGGAAGCACAATGATTTCATGGCTCAGGACAGAAAAGACTTTTATCACTACTACGCTACAATGATGGAGCCCTGGGACGGACCCGCTGCGGTTCTTTTCACAGACGGCGAAGTCTTTGGCGCAACCCTTGACAGAAACGGCCTTAGGCCCTCCAGATATTACGTTACCTCCGATGGAAGACTCATCCTTTCATCGGAAGTTGGCGTGCTTGATATTCCCGAGGATATGATCGTTAAAAAATCCAGACTATCACCCGGACATATGCTCCTTGTGGACACCCGTCAGGGCAGGATCATATCCGATGAGGAATGCAAAGAAAAGTATGCCACCGCAAAGCCTTACGGTGAGTGGATCGACAGACATCTATTGCATCTTGCAAATCTTTCGATCCCCAACAAAAAGATCCCTACAAGCTCACAGCAGCAAAGAGACAGGCTGTATAAGGTATTTGGATATTCCTACGAGGATGTAAAAGCGCAGATCATGCCCATGGCAATGAACGGCGTGGAGGCCACAGTATCCATGGGAACCGATGTGCCTCTTGCCTTTGTATCCCAGCACCATCAGCCGCTGTTTTGCTATTTTAAACAGCTCTTTGCCCAGGTTACCAATCCCCCTATTGATTCACTGAGGGAAAAGGTTGTTACCGATACCACGGTATACATCGGATCAGACGGTGACCTTTTAAATGAAAAAAGCGACAACTGCAGAGTACTTGAAGTAAACAATCCCATCCTTACGGGAGTAGATCTTATGAAGATCGAAGCCCTGGATCAGCCGGGATTTAAAGTAAGAAAGATATCTCTTTTATATTATAAAAACACACCTGTGGACAGAGCTCTTGAACAGCTCAACATCTCTGTGGACAGGGCTGTTGCGGATGGCGTAAACATCATTATCCTCTCTGACAGAGGCGTTGATGAAAACCATATGCCCATACCTTCACTTCTTGCGGTATCTTCTGTTGAGCAGCACCTGGTAAGGACCAAGAGACGTACGGTTGTATCTCTTATCCTTGAAAGCGGAGAGCCCAGGGACGTACATCAGATCGCAACACTTCTTGGCTTTGGTGCAAGAGCAATCAACCCTTATCTTGCCCAGGAGTGCATTGCGGAGCTCATTGATATCGGCATTCTTGATAAGGATTACCATACAGCCATTGCGGATTACAACAAGGCTCTTCTTGGCGGCGTAGTAAAGATCGCAGCCAAGATGGGTATCTCCACCCTTCAGTCCTATCAGTCCGCAAGGATTTTTGAGGCCATCGGCCTTTCTCAGGAATTTGTTGACAAATACTTTACCGGAATCGTCAGCAGAGTGGGCGGCATTGGCATAAAGGAAATCGGAGAGGACATTGAGTTCAGGCACAACAATGCTTTTGATCCTCTTGGTCTTTCAATCGACACAACCCTTGATTCCATGGGATTTCATTCTCTTCGAAGCGGTGATGACAAAGAGGACCATATGTACAGTCCGAAGACCATCGTTACTCTTCAGAGAGCAGTCAGAGAAGGGGACTATGAGAGGTTCAAGGAATACGCCAAAATGGTGGATGATGAGGACAGACCTCATACCCTCAGGGCGCTTATGACCTTTGTCCCCGCAAAAGAGCCTGTCCCCATCGAAGAGGTTGAAAGCGTGGAGGACATCGTAAAGAGGTTCCAGACAGGAGCCATGAGCTACGGATCTCTTTCCAAGGAAGCCCATGAGACCCTTGCTACAGCCATGAACAGGCTGGGCGGAAAATCCAACACCGGTGAGGGCGGAGAAGATACAGCCCGCTTCGGAACAGAGAGAAACAGCGCGGTTAAACAGGTGGCATCCGGAAGATTCGGCGTTACCAGCAGATATCTTCAGAGCGCACAGGAAATACAGATCAAAATGGCGCAGGGAGCAAAGCCCGGAGAAGGCGGACACCTTCCCGGCAAGAAGGTATATCCATGGGTTGCAAGCACAAGATTTTCAACCCCCGGTGTATCTCTTATATCCCCGCCTCCTCACCATGATATTTATTCAATTGAGGATCTGGCACAGCTTATTTATGACCTTAAGAACGCCAACGACAGAGCAAGGATATCCGTAAAACTGGTATCTGAAGCGGGAGTTGGCACCATCGCATCCGGAGTAGCCAAGGCAGGAGCTCAGGTGATACTCATTTCCGGTTACGACGGCGGAACAGGGGCTGCACCCTCTTCCTCTGTTCACCATGCCGGCCTACCCTGGGAACTGGGAGTGAGTGAAGCCCATAAATCCCTCTTAGATAACGGACTCAGGAGCCGTGTGGTTCTTGAGACCGACGGAAAGCTCATGACAGGCCGTGATGTAGCAATTGCGGCCCTCCTTGGAGCCGAAGAGTTCGGATTTGCAACGGCGCCCCTTGTATGCATGGGCTGCATGATGATGCGTGTATGCTCCAAAGATACATGTCCTGTGGGCATCGCAACACAGAATGAGGAACTGAGAAAACGCTTTAAAGGAAAGCCCGAGCATGTAATGAACTTTATGCTCTTTGTGGCAAGGCAGCTTCGTGAAATCATGAGCATGCTGGGATTTCGGACCATCGAAGAGATGGTGGGAAGAACAGACTGTCTTCAGATGAGAGCGATTCCCAATGCAAGATGCAAGGATACGGCAGATCTTCACAGGATACTTGATCCTTCATATGCGGGAAGAGAAAAGAACCACTTTGATATAAAGGATGTTTACGACTTCGGCCTTGAAAAGACTCTGGATCACAAGATACTGGTCCCTGAGTATGAAAAGCATAAAAAGAAGCTATCATCCGGATCTGAGAAGATAAAGATAAAAGCCGAGGTTTCAAGTACCGACAGAAGCTTTGGAACACTTCTTGGCAGCAGGATAACTGCAGACTTTGACAGCACTCTTTCAGAGGATACCATTTTGGTGGAAGCAAGAGGAGGCGGAGGACAGTCCTTCGGAGCCTTCCTTCCTAAGGGAGTTACCATCAAGCTCTACGGCGATGCCAATGACGGATTCGGAAAAGGACTTTCCGGCGGCAAACTGGTGGTAAGACCTTCCGAAAAGGCTACCTACAAGGCTCATGAAAACATCATCATCGGTAACGTGGCTCTTTACGGCGCAACTGCCGGTAAAGCCTATGTATGCGGTATTGCAGGTGAGAGATTCTGCGTAAGAAATTCCGGTGCAACAGCTGTATCCGAAGGCTGCGGTGATCATGGCCTTGAATATATGACAGGCGGAAGAGCGGTTATCCTTGGCATGACAGGCAAAAACTTCGCAGCCGGCATGAGCGGCGGAATCGCCTATGTTCTGGACAGAGAGCACACCTTGTACCTTAGGATGAACAAGGATATGGCTTCTCTTAACGAGGTCCATGAAAAGTACGACATAGCAGAGCTTATGGGCATTATCGAGGACTATGTAAAGGAAACCTCATCCGAATACGGAAAAGAGATCCTTGATCACTTTGATGAATACCTTCCTGACTTTAAAAAGATCGTTCCTAACGATTATCAGAGAATGCTTACTGCCATCAGTAAATTCGAGGAGCAGGGCATAGACTACGACAACGCGGTTCTTGAAGCGTTTAAAGAGATAGTGTAGATCGGAGACTATGCCCTGCTCCTCGAATTTACTGATGGCAGTAAGCATTCTCTGATAATCGTTAGGAACGATCTTTTTAAAGTCAGGAAGGTATTCATCAAAGTGATCAAGGATCT
>JAILOW010000136.1 GCA_024690635.1 Butyrivibrio sp. | reverse complement strand
GTTTTTATCGTATAAACAGTTAACTAAGCCCTTAGACGCGAAGGACTTAAATTGAACTGAATTAATACTTCTTTGATCTTACTAGCCGGTATATATAAATGTTTCTTACGGAGGGAATATTATGAGAGAGAAAATGTTTGTGAGACTGTGCACGGTCCTGCTGATAACGAGCCTTTGTATTTCGGCCATAGCCAGCACTGCCATCATCAAGGCTTACGCCGATGAGGGCGATATGGGCATAGATTACATCGGCATCGACTCGGAGCCTGAGTTTGACTTAGAGCCCGCACCTGCTCCCAAGCACGAGAGCGAGCCAAATCACGAATCAGACCAGGACTCCAAACACGAATCCGAACCGGAGAATGAGTCAGAGCCTGAATCAGAACCGGAATCCGAGCCGGAGCAGCAAGAGGAGCAGGAACCTGCACCCGAGCCTGCTCCTGAACAGCAGTACAACGATCCTCTTGATTACAGCCTTACCTGCATTACTCCCAATATTCAGTTCGGCACCGTCCGCAAGGGAGAGCAGATCCAGCAAAAGCTCTTTACCATCGACAATAACGGCTATAATGCATTCCCTCTGGCTTGGGTTTTACTTGACCAGGGCAACGCTTTTCAGGTTGACCTTATGAGCCAGAACTTAAATCTTGATCCCAGCCAGTCTGCGACCTTTGCTGTAACTCCCAATCCCCAGACTCCTGCAGGCAAGTACACTGCATATATGACTTTTTACTCTGCAAATGATGTGACCCAGACACATACAGCAGTTGTTACTCTAAACGTCACAATACAAGAGGCTGCGCCTTACGTGACATCCGTTGACGTAACTCCCGGAAAGGCTACCATTCCTGTTGGAAAGAGCTTTAAATTCGAGGCTGCTGTATCGGGAGGCTACGGGTTTGATCCTTCCGTAACCTGGTCTCTTGCAGGTCAGCAGAGCGTTGATACCACAGTTGCTGACGGAAAAGTAACAATAGCTGAAAACGAGACCGCATCATCAATCGCAGTCATTGCAACCTCCAGACAGGATACAACAAAGAGTGACAGTGCCATCATCACTGTTGCAACAGTAGACCACGTGGTCGCTGTAAAAGCTGATCCTGCTGATGGTGGCGCAGTTGCAGGAGGCGGAGCGGTTAGTGATGGCGGCAGCATAAACGTATCTGCATCTCCCAACAACAATTACAAGTTCATGGGCTGGTATGAAGGAGAAAATAAAGTCTCCGAAAACAAGTCTTTTACCCTTGGAAATATTACAGAAGATAAGGTCCTGGTTGCGAAATTCCAGCGCAATACCTGCTATGTAAAAACAAGTGTAAACAACACCAACGCAGGAACCGTCACCAAGAGCGCATCCGTAAACTACGGCGGCAGGATGACCATCACAGCCAAGGCAAAAGACGGCTACAAGTTTGACAGCTTTGTTGAAAACAAGAAAAAAATATCCTCAGCTTCTTCTCTCGAACTTAACAATATTACAGAGGACAGGAATATTCAGGCTGTCTTTAAAAAGAGCAAATATACCGTAAATGTTACGGTTGCTCCTCAGGATACCGGAAAATACGAAGGTGCCGGAGAGTATGAAAAAGATTCAAACGTAAAGCTTTGCGCAAAGGCCTATGAGGGCTATGTTTTTGCAGGATGGACCATCAACGGTCAGTCTGTATCCAAGGACGAGGAGTACACGGTAAAGCATATCAACAATGACCTTAACGTTGTTGCCAATTTCATGAAAAAAGAGGCAGCAACCTACAAGATCACATCAGGCATCACCAATGCAGGTGGCGCCATAGTTCCAAGCGGAGAATATACAGCTCCCGAGGGCAGCAGTGTCACCTACAATGTGGCTCCTCAGGCGGGCTACAGAGTGGCAGCTCTGTCTGTTGACGGTAAAAATATAGGCGCAGTTTCCAGCTACACCTTCAATAACATAAAGGGCGGACATACAATAACCGCTACATTTGAGCTGATCCCTGAGGCTCCAAAGCCTGCAACAACAGGTGCATCAACAACAAGAACCTCCGCTACCGAAAAGAAAAAGACTGCAAAAGCAGAAACCACAGTTGTTCCTTACAACGATGAAACCGCAGCCAAGGGCGCTGTTCCTGAGCAGAACATTGTAGAAGAAAAACCTGCGGACACAGTTGAAGAGCTTGATGGCGAAGAGTATGAAGATGACACCTACACCATCGCTGAGGAGATAGTTCCTACAGAAGAAACCACAGAGCTTACAGGAGTCCTTGGCAAATTCGGTATTGATGAAGAGACAGCCAGAATGCTGGTAAAAGACAGGGCGGCCAATCCCATGCTCCGTCAGGCTTTTGAGGATGGATATCTTCAGATCACAGTAAATAACAACTACGCTCAGGATGTGCAGGAGACTGCCGTAGAGCTCTATCACAGCAATCCTACACTTATAAATTTTGAGAGCGTGATCATGGAGACTCTTTCCGAAGAAGAGCAGATGGCAGTCATCAAAGGAACCCCCATTTCCTTTAACGTTGATATCACCGACAACACAACTTTTATCGATCCCGATATCAAGGCGCAGCTCCAGAAAAAAGTCGGCTACAAGCCTCTTTGCTATTTCGATTTCAGCATTATAAAGACCAGCAACGGTGACAGCACCGTTATAAACAGCACAAACTCAGAACTGGAAGTGGTGATCCCTATTCCCGAGCAGTACCAAAAGCCCGGAAGAAAGTTCTTTGTCCTGAGAGACCACAACGGCTCCGTGGACGTTCTTGAGAACATCGGAGATGATCCTGCATCGGTAAGGTTCAAGACCGACAGATTCTCGGAATACGCAATTGCCTATGAAGCAGTTAATGTAAACAAGCTTATACTGCAGTTTACGATAATCGGCATGATTTCACTTGTTCTTGCCATCATCTGCTTTTTGGCACTTATGAAACACAGAAGGATGCAAAGAAGAGCAAGAAAAGCTCAGAGAATGCAGGACGCATGAGAAATAAAAAATGCCCGGGCTTAAGATCTTAAGTCCGGGCATAAAAAAGAGCGATAGACGGGGCTCGAACCCGCGGTCTCCACCTTGGCAAGGTGGCGCTTTACCAACTAAGCTACTATCGCATTACCTGTCGTCGCCGACAGCAAAATAAATATTAAACTACATTGAAAGCTTTGTCAATAGCTTTTTCTTACGCGGGCAATTTGGTAAAATCGATTCTATGGATGATAGGTTTAAAAGCGACGTAGGCAGACAATATCTTATATTCGCCATGACCATATTTTTTGTTATGGTCACTTTTGTTGTGGGCGCATTTGTTTTCAGATTTTACAAACTCAGTGTAAAAGGCAGCTCCGACATAACGGAATA
>JAILOW010000060.1 GCA_024690635.1 Butyrivibrio sp. | reverse complement strand
TTCAAGATGAGTATCTGCAGCGGTGTCCGGGGCAGCGATCATAAAGAAGAGATTGCTGGGATTGCCGTCAAGTGACTTATAATCTATGCCTCCGGGGATAGTGATGGCGGTGACGCCGGCTGTCTTAACTGCCGCTGATTTCCCGTGAGGAACCGCTATACCCATTCCGATGGCTGTGGATCCCTTTGCTTCTCTTTCAAGAATGGCCTTCTTGAAAGCCTCCGGATCGGAGAGGTTGCCGACTTTTGTGTGAAGCTCGATGAGCTTGTCAATGGCTGCATTCTGATCTGCTGCGTCAACTTTTAGCATGACGCCTTCTTTTTTCAAAAGATCTTTGATTTTCATTGACCCTCCTTTTGGCACTTGGCCTTGAATCGTATCCTCTTTTACCCCTTTACAGATTTTTGTATAACTCTAAAATGTCTTCACCTGTTGCCAGATCGTCGGAAAATGCTGTGGCGCTTCCTGCCGCGGTACCCATCTTGAGAGCTTCCTCATAACTCCTGTTTTTAAGGTAACCTGCAATAAAGCCTGCCACCATGGAATCTCCGGCACCTACGGAATTCTTTACTTTGCCCTTTGGAACTCCGATCCTGAATTTTTCACCGTTTTCGGCTATGAGCATGGCACCGTCGCCTGCCATGGATATGAGTACGTTCCTTGCACCCATTTCCTGAAGCTTTTTAGCATGTATTTCCAACTCCTCATCGGTGTGAAGAACTGTGCCGAACATCTCACCAAGTTCATGATTGTTGGGCTTTATCAAAAATGGATGATATTTAAGGACGTTTTTCAAAAGGTCCTTGGTGGCATCCACAACCACATCGATCTTTTTATCAGAAAGTCTTGCAAGTATCTTTTCGTAAACATCACTTGGAAGAGAACTGGGAATACTGCCGGCGAGAATGAGAATGTCGCCGTCCGTGAGTTTATCCAGTTTTTCAAAAAGAGCCTTCTGCGCATCCTCGGGAATGGCAGGGCCCTGAGCGTTTATCTCGGTTTCTTCCTTGCCCTTGATCTTGACGTTGATCCTTGAGATACCTTCTTTTAATTCAATAAAGTCAGCGTGTATTCCTTTTGAGATCACGCTTTCTACAATGGCCTTTCCCGTAAAGCCCGCACAAAAGCCAAGGGCTGTATTTTCAAGGCCAAGGTTCTTTAATATAGTGGAAACGTTGATGCCTTTTCCACCAAAGTAGCAGTCCTCCGAATCGGTACGGTTTGTCATACCGGGAAGGAGGTCGCTTCCCAGGCGCACGATGTAATCGATGGCCGGGTTAAAAGTAATTGTATAGATCATTTAAAGCCTCCCGTAAATTCACTTCATGAGACCACTTTTATAATGGTCTTATTCTGGTATGCCGCGGCGGCCTCTTTATCTGTGATGATGCAGCAGGCCCTAAGCTCCGCGAAAGTTACTGAGCTCACCTGGCCGAACTTGGTATGGTCTGCCAGAATATAGGGAATGTATGCATGCTTGACGGCTTCTTTTTTTACCAGTGCTTCATCAAGATCCGGAGTGGTGTATCCCTCGACTAAAGATATACCGTTGGTTCCCATGAAGGCTTTGGTAAAGTGGAATTTACCGATGCTGTCTATGCATTCGGGACCGATGATCGCCTCTGTTGTGGGTTTGCATCTGCCGCCTATGATGGAAGTGTTAAGGTTCTTTTCCAGAAGCTTTTTGGCGTGCACGATTCCGTTGGTAATGTATTTGGCTTTGGTGTTTTCAATGTACTTGATCATCTCAAGAGTAGTAGTCCCCGAATCTATGAAGACAAAGTCATCGTCATTGATAAGGGATGCCGCATACCTGCTTATCAGGTCCTTTTCCTCTATATTTAAAAGAGCCTTGGCTGTAACCGTGGGCTCAAAGGTATTTACATCAGAGGCTGTAAGTGAAGTGGCACCTCCGAATACCTTGAGGATCTTTTTGTCATCGTGGAGCACGGACAGATCTCTTCTGATGGTCGCTGCCGAAGCATCGAACTCCTTCATAAGATCCGCCACGGTGACGGCATTTTTGTCGTTGATATACGCGACTATCAGATCGCGTCGTTCCTGAGTAAGCATTGTTCCTCCATAAAAATGAGCATATTTGTAGCTTTAATCAAAGTTTAACACCAAAGATAATCAAAATCAATCACAAATAATCACAAATAATCAAACGGCGAATTATTTAATAATAACAAAAAATTATCTAAAAAAAGAATAAAGCTTTTCTTATTGCCGTAAAGTGACCTTTACAAAGAAGCGCTAAGTAATCTAAAATATTAGTGTATGAGCCGTTTGAAAAAGGCAAAAAATAGCGGAGGTGACTGACTTTGGAAGAGATGAAGCTTACCAGCGAACAGATCGATATTTTAGGTGAGATAGCTAACATTAGTATGGGTAATTCCGCAACCACACTCAGTATGATGGTTAACAAAAAGGTTGATATCACAACTCCCAATGTTAAGGTCATTAAACGAAGTGAAGCATTGGATGATTATGAAAAGACTTGTATTTTTGTACAGATACATTATGTAAAAGGACTTGAAGGAAATAACGTTCTGGTGCTCAAGGAGCATGACGTCAAGGTTATGACAGACCTGATGATGGGCGGAGACGGAACAAACACTCAGGGAGAGATCACTGAGCTTCATTTGTCTGCAGCTTCCGAGGCTATGAATCAGATGATGGGCACATCGGCCACATCTCTTTCTTCCATGCTGGGCGTTGCCACGGACATCAGTACTCCCATAGTTAACAGGATCGATGTTGAGAGTATCAAAGTTTTTGAAAAAATGTTTGATACAACTTACGATAAATTTGTTAAAATAGCATTCAGGATGACAATCGGAAATCTTATTGATTCCATTATGGTCCAGCTTTATCCCGTGCAGTTTGCTCTGGATATGTGCGAAAAATTTATGAATAAAGGATAATGACATTTACAAATGAATAAGGCAGAAACACTTGAGATCAAAAAACAGTTCACACCTGACAGATGCACAATAGACAGTATCTGCGGATGTTACGTGGACCACGAAAAGAACAAGAAGCTGACCTTCAGAAAGGCCTTCGGTTCTATTCCCGATGAGGAGATGTACAAATATCTTGATATTTTCCAGCACACCCTCAGCGGAACCTTTGGTAAAAACCTGATAAGTCTTGAGTTTCCTCTTGAACAGGAACAGCCGGGAGGAACTCAAGATTTTCTTTTGACGCTGAGAAATTCAAGACTTGAGGATGATGAGCTGGTTGACGAGTGCTACGACAAGATCATAGCAAACTATGTAAACGGCGAAAATTACTACATTATCCTGGTGCATGCGGTATATGATATTCCCGGTGTGACGGGAGACGGACTGCAGATGGATGATGCTTCCGAGAATATTTACGATTATATTCTCTGCAGCATTTGCCCTGTAAAGCTCTCCAAGGCAGGTCTTGGATATAACGACATAGACAATACTATAGAAGAAAGACACAGGGACTGGATCGTGGAAGGGCCTGTAAAGGGATTTCTTTTCCCTGCATTTATTGAGCGAAATACAGACATCCACAACATGCTTTATTTCACCAAAAAGCCCGAGGATCTGCAGCCTGAGTTTATAGAGTCCATGTTTGGCGGAGTGGCACCTCTTTCTTCAAACATGCAAAAGGATATGTTTGATTCCGTAGTCCAGACCACCATTGGAGAAGAAGCTGACTACGATATCATGAAAAACATTCATGACAATCTCAATGAGATGATCGAGGATCACGAGGGCGATCCCGAGCCATTGGAGCTTACCAAAAAAGATGTTAAGCAGCTTCTGGCGGACAGTGGTGTTCCTGAAGAAAGGCTTGACTATTTCGACGAGAATTACGTAAAATGTGCAGGAGAGGGGGATATACCTCTGCTTGCGACCAACATAGCAAATACCAAAAAGTTTGACATTGAGACTCCTGATGTTGTTATCAAAGTCAAACCCGACAGAACTGACCTTGTGGAATCCAGGATCGTGGACGGAAGGCAGTGTCTGGTAATAGCTGTTGATGACCACATCGAAGTAAACGGAATTAATGTGCGCACTTTCATGAATAAGTGATGCGGCTTTAGTTAAAACTTCCCATGTCTGCTTGCAGATTGGGAAGTTTTTAATACAAGGAGATTTATAAATGATAAAAACACTGTTATCTCAGTTAAAAGAGTACAAGAGACCATCAATACTGACACCTCTTTGCATGATAGGAGAGGTTATCTGCGAGATGATCATCCCCGTGCTCATGGCCAGGATCGTGGACAGAGGTATCTACGGAAATGACATGGCTTACATTTTCAGAGTCGGCGGAATGATGCTTGTTATAGCACTTTTGGGACTTCTTGCGGGAATAGGAGGAGCCTACTACGGTTCACAGGCATCCGCAGGTCTTGCCAAGAATCTCAGAAAGGCCATGTTTGACAACATCCAGACCTTCTCTTTTGCAAACATCGACAAGTTCTCGACCTCCGGTCTTGTTACAAGGCTTACAACTGATGTTGCAAATATTCAGAATGCCTACATGATGACACTCAGAATGGCCATGAGAGCGCCTTCTTCTCTTATCGTAGCCATGATAATGTCGTTTATCATAAGTCCCAAGCTTGCAAGTATCTACCTTGCGGCGATCTTTTTCCTCTTTATAATCATGATCTTTATCATGAACAGAGCCACCAAGTACTTTAAAGAGGTATTTGAAAAGTACGATGCCCTCAATGAGAGCGTTCAGGAAAATGTGTCCGCCATCAGAGTGGTAAAGGCCTATGTAAGAGAGGACTATGAAAAAGACAAATTCAAAAAAGCGGCTCTTAATATCTACAAGATGTTCAAAAAAGCCGAGATGAATCTTGTGTACGTAAGCCCTATAATGACAGGAACGGTTTACGCCTGCATCCTTCTTATAAGCTGGTTCGGAGCACACCTTATTGTTGGAGGAGAGCTTTCAACAGGTAGTCTTATGAGCCTTCTTGCATACTGCATGAACATCCTCATGAGCCTTATGATGCTGGGGATGATCTTTGTAATGATCACAATGGCTCAGGCAAGCGGCAAGAGAATTGCAGAAGTCATCGAGGAAAAGGCAAGTATTACAAATAAAGAAAAACCCATAAAAGAGGTTCCAAGCGGCGAGATTGAATTTGATCATGTGGAATTTGCTTATAACAGCACTTCCGAGGAGCCTGTGTTAAAAGATATTAATCTTAAGATAAACGCCGGAGAGACCATAGGTATCATCGGTGGAACAGGTTCTGCCAAGTCATCACTTGTTAATCTCATAAGTCGTCTTTACGATGTGACAGGCGGATCCGTAAAGGTCGGAGGAATAGATGTCAGGGATTATGACATAGAGACTTTGAGAGATCAGGTTTCCGTAGTCCTTCAAAAGAATGTTCTCTTTTCGGGAACCATCCTTGATAACCTTCGCTGGGGTGATAAAAACGCCACTGAAGAGGAGTGCAAAAGAGCCTGTGAGATGGCCTGTGCAGATGAATTTATCGAAAAGATGCCTCAGGGCTACAATACGATGATAGAGCAGGGCGGAACCAATGTTTCAGGCGGACAGAGGCAGAGACTTTGCATAGCCAGAGCTCTTTTGAAAAAGCCAAAAATCCTGATACTTGATGATTCCACCAGTGCCGTAGATACTTCCACGGATGCCAAGATCAGAAAAGCCTTTGCACAGGAGATCCCCGGTACTACCAAGCTTATCATCGCCCAGAGGATCAGTTCGGTACAAAACTGCGACAGAATAATCGTTATGGAGGACGGCAAGATCGACGGCTTTGCAACTCATGACGAGCTCCTTAAGACTAACGATATTTACAGAGAAGTTTACGAGTCCCAGACAGGTGTTTCTGGAGATGCGGATTTTGATAAGATGTGATTCACCGGAAAGGATAAGATATGGCAGATAACAAGATAAAGACAGGCCCCGGCGGAGGAAACAGACGGGGAATGCCAAAACCTAAACTGGAAAACCCCATGGGACTTTTTAAGAGAGTGATGGGCTATGTATTTAAGTTCTATCCCGTTCACATGTTTACAGTGGTTATATGTATTTTCGTCACTGTATTTTCAAGCGTTCAGGGAACTCTTTTCACAAAGACCCTTATAGATTCATATATTCAGCCAATGCTTGAAAGCGGAAGCACCGATTACGGCCCGCTTCTTGCGGCCATGGGAAGAGTGGCGATATTCTACTGCCTTGGCATCATAGCTGCTTTTGTGCAGTCAAGGGTCATGATAGAGATCAATCAGGGAACCTTAAAAAGACTCAGAGAAGACCTTTTTGTACATATGGAGAGCCTTCCCATCAAGTACTTTGACACACACGCCCACGGCGATATCATGTCGGTCTACACCAATGATATCGATACCCTAAGGCAGATGATAAGCCAGAGTATCCCTCAGGTCATGAACAGTGCCATAACAATTGTGAGCGTTCTTGCTTCCATGATCGTTCTGAGTATACCTCTTACTCTGGTAACTCTCTTCATGGTTGCTGTTATGCTGTTTTGCTCAGGTATGGCTACCAAATCTTCCGGAAGGAACTTTATAGCTCAGCAAAAAAATCTGGGACAGCTCAACGGTTACATCGAAGAGATGATGACAGGACAGAAAGTGGTCAAGGTCTTCAACCATGAAAAAGAGAGCATCGAGCATTTTGACGAGCTCAATGAAGCTCTTTATGAAAGCGCATTTAAGGCTAACGCCTATTCGGGAGCCCTTGGACCTATAAACGCTCAGCTTGGTAATACCAGCTATGTTCTTTGTGCTGTCATAGGTGCTGCAATTGCCCTTAGCGACAACATCGCAGTTGGATTTACCGTCGGAGCCCTTGCAAGCTTCCTTACCTTTAATAAGAGCTTCAGCATGCCCATCAACCAGGTCAGCATGCAGTTTAACTCAATCATCATGGCTCTTGCGGGAGCAGACAGGATATTCAAACTTTTGGATGAGCAGCCCGAGACTGACGAAGGCTACGTAATGCTGGTGGATGCCGAGGAAAGAAACGGCGAGATCGTAGAAGCCGATCACCACACAGGTCACTGGGCATGGAAGCATTATCATAAGGCAGATGATACAACTACCTATCAGCCCATGGAAGGCGATGTTACCTTTAACGGCGTGGACTTTGGATATACGGATGAAAAGATGGTCCTTCATGACATCGTGCTCCACGCTGAGCCCGGTCAGAAGATCGCTTTTGTAGGTTCGACAGGTGCGGGAAAGACCACCATCACCAACCTGATCAACAGATTCTATGACATTCAGGACGGTAAGATCAGGTATGACAACATAAACATAAACAAGATAAAGAAAGCGGATCTCAGAAGATCTCTTGGTATAGTACTTCAGGATACTCACCTCTTTACAGGAACCGTAAAAGAAAATATCAGATACGGAAAGCTTGGTGCTTCTGACGAGGAAGTTATCGCAGCAGCCAAGCTTGCCAATGCACACAGCTTTATTAAAAGGCTTCCCGAGGGTTATGACACCATGCTCACAGGCGACGGAGCCAACCTTTCACAGGGACAGCGCCAGCTCCTTGCAATTGCAAGGGCCGCCATCGCAGATCCTCCTGTGCTCATTCTTGATGAAGCTACATCCTCCATCGATACCAGAACCGAGAAGATCGTACAGGACGGCATGGACAAGCTTATGAAGGGAAGAACTACCTTTGTTATCGCCCACAGACTATCCACTGTAAAGAACAGCGACTGCATCATAGTTCTTGAGCAGGGAAGGATAGTAGAGCAGGGAACTCACGATGAGCTCATTGCCAAGAAGCAGAGATACTATCATCTCTATACCGGAAATACTGCAGAACTTGCATAAAATCTTATCTATACAAAAGGGACGTTGTTATGGCTCATTTGACTGATTACGTGAAATGGCGCGGTGACCTGACCTTTGCGGAAAGAGAGTTCAAGGAAGAGGACAATCTGGTCCTGTCAGAACTGGCCTATATTGATTTTTCACCTGTCATGGAAGAAGGCATGTCCATGACTTTGACGGATGCTGTGGATAGCCTTCGGAAAAGAGGCGCTCTTAAGATAACAAGAGCCGCATCCACAAAGGAGGATGAGGAATTTGCCTGCATCTGTGCAGGGTCCCGTCGTTTTGGAGATATAGTTCTCTCAGATTTTAAGGATATTACAGACGTATCCGAAAAGCAGTTTGCCGCAATCACCTATATCCTTGGTGACGGCAGTATATACATTGCCTACAGGGGAACGGACAACACCATAATCGGCTGGAAAGAAGACTTTATGATCAGCTACACCAAAGTGCCTTCTCAGGAGCTTGCCCTTATCTATGTTCAGAGCCACATTGGATCAGCGAAAGGGCGTGTAATGATAGGCGGACATTCCAAAGGCGCCAATCTGGCTCTTTTTGCGGCAGCGCATCTTGATGAAGAGATGCAGGAAAAAGTAGACAGGGTGTATGTCAATGACGGTCCCGGTTTTTGCGAAGATGTAACAGATGGTGAATGCCTTAAAAAGCTGGATGATAAGATCATCAGGATCACTCCGGAATATTCCGTTGTTGGCAGGATATTTGAGATATCGGAAGGAAAGAGCATTATTGTAAAGAGCTCTGCGGTTGCGCTGATGCAGCACAATATGCATTCCTGGGAAATAGACGGAGACGGTCTTGTGACCTGCACTGATCACGCTCCCGAAAGCTACCTTGTAAATGATCTTATAGGCAGATTTGTGGGAGGAATGGAGCTTAAGGCTAGAGCTAATTTCGTAGACAGCCTTTTTGATTCCATGGCTGAAACAGGAGCTGTGACCATAAACGATTTTACCGCCATGGGGCCTTCGGCCTTTGAAAACATAATGATACAGATGGTGGGAAATGATGCCTTCGACCTTAAGAATAAAAAGAAAAAGATAAAGGCGGAGGATGATGAGAACAGAGGCATTTTTTCAAGAGCCTGGGGACTTATAAACAGAAAAGAGATAATAAGAGTTGCCATCACTTTATTCTTAAGTGTACTTTGTTTCTGTTTTCCTGATTTTGCAATGGAATCTGCGGTAATAGCCGCTCTTGTGGTGATCTGCATCTATGAAGTGGTACTGACGGTCAGACATCTTAAGGAATCTGACTGGAACTTCAGAAAAGAAAGACCAAGGGTTATGCTCTGCATAACGTTGTGGGTTTTATCCTCAAGCGTTTTTGTAAAGGAGGGTGCGCTTTTACTGGTAGCAACGCTTATTGTGGGAATCGCACTACTTGCCCTTGCTTATCAGAATGTAATAAATTTCAGGATTTACAATAACAGATTCTTTGAAAGATTCAGATATTCCTTTGAAGGAATAGTGACGTTTTTACTTGGAGGGTATCTTCTCATAACACCGGAGCTGCCTCACAGATGGTACATGATATCCTGCGGAACGCTTCTGATGATAGATACCGTATTTGAGCTTGTAAAGATAGTCTTCATAAAGAAGAGGAGATAAAACAGGCATAGAAAGAGGAGCTGCAGCTTTCGTTGCAGCTCCTGTTTTTTAATATCAGGAAAGCTGTCCGGATTAACCTATAGCTTTCTTTACGGCCTCAAGAACACGGTCAGCCTGGAAAGGCTTAACGATGAAGTCCTTGGCTCCTGCCTGAATTGACTCAATAACCATTGCCTGCTGACCCATAGCTGAGCACATAATGCATACTGCGTTGGGATCTGCAGCCTTTATTCCCTTAAGAGCTCCGATACCATCAAGCTCGGGCATTGTGATATCAAGAGTAACAAGGTCGGGTTTCAACTCATTATATTTCTCGATTGCGACTTTTCCGTTCTCAGCCTCGCCAGCAATCTCATATCCGTTCTTGGAGAGGATATCCTTGAGCATCATGCGCATGAAAGCGGCATCATCTGTAATGAGTATTCTTTTTCCCATGTCGAACCTCCAAATAATATTTATTGACTACATTTACTATTGTAACACGTAATTTCGATTGTAACACTTAAATCGTTATGCAAAAAATTAAAATTATATAAAGTCTTAGAAAAATTGTTTTAAAATCAGGCTCATTATTTCATAACGGGAAGAGTGTAGTTGTACTCGAAATCTCCGTTATTTACAATCTGCCATCGGATAATCGGGAGCGTGTTGTCCGAATTGTCCAAGTTATTTGCACGATTTGCCTTAATTGCGATCTCCAGTGACTGATTATCGGTAATTGGTATACTTTCGTTTATTATACCATCACTTTCACCTGTGTTGTAGCCTGAATTTACGGCTGCAACAAAAGCGTTACCTTTGTGGCATGCCGCATAATACTGCATCTGTCGCTCTTTCAGGTTGTCGCTTAGGTTATGATCTGCCTTGGAATTCACAAGGGTAAGTGTTGCAAAAGAAATGATTGCCAAAACGGCAAAAATCAAAAGAATGGATGCACTTCCTACGTGGGATCCATGATCTTTTTCTTTACGCATTTTACAGCACCTCCTCTCCGATGTAAAGGTCTACATCGTTTGAAAGTATGATGTTTTCTGAGGTTTGTGGAAAAATAGTCAAAATATCGTCAAAACCACTCATGTCTGCGATGCAGATATGAGCTACTTTGGCTTCTCCCACGAGGGTTACACCGTAGTCTGTAACATCGCTGTAAACCTCGGCTGCGCTTTTTCTTTCTATGTCGATCATTGCCTCATAGGCTATACCACTGTCGGAAGATGAAATGATTTCCCAGTCGGAATTAAATAAAAGGATCAGAGTTCCTTCTTTTTCTTTGTTTTCATAGAGAATGGAAGTGGAGCCCGGGAAGGCGTCGTGCATCTTTTCCACATCCCCCTTTGTGTTCCAGAAAACTTCCGACAGATTCTGGGACCATATAACAGCCATACTGACATCCTCGGACTTTCGGGACAAAACATGGGCGCCCACAAAAAGCCTTACGCAGACAGCGCTGGCAAGGGAAAAGAAAAAGATCGCTATGATGAGTTCCATTAGGAACAGGCTTAGTCTTGAGTTTCTTCTATCTGACATATCAATCGGCTTTCCTGCTTCTTTTTGCTATATAGATGTTTTCTGTCTTTCCGTCGGTAAGCGTTATGCTGGCGGACAACAGATCCGGCTCTTTTTCCTCAATATCAAAGCTGCTGATATCAAGGATTTTCTGACCGGACTGGGGATAAAAATTGTCAAGGTCAGCTCTTGCATAGAGCTCCATAAGATGGCCGTCGTAGTAGTAGATATAGGTGTTATAAAGATCTTCGTTCAGTTCTTCCTGAAGGACCAGAACGTTTTCGTCAAAGAGGTTTCTTACGAACACCGCGCCGTTGTTGTCGTTTTGTCTTACCTTTTCCGTGATGTAAGCACAGGCTGTTCTGCGTTCATAGTTATGCGACATGCCGGAAACGTTCTTTTTGTAGATGCCGGCACCGATGGCAATGACTGAAAGAGCTGATATCAGAAACAGCAGCATCAGGCATATGACAAATATGGAATCTATCATGTGATTTTGTTTCAGATCATTGTTCATGCATCTACCTCAAAATAACTGTGTAATCGGGATAAAGATTTGCCGCTATGGGCTGGTAGTCCACGAAAAAAGTGGAATCGTCATAGGTAAGACCGTAGTGCTCCTTCATATAATCAAGACTTGGAGGATAGCGGCCTTCAATGGCATAGCACTGTACGATGTCTCTTGCTATGGCGCTTTCAAGGGATTCCTGCTGCTTTTTTACAGAGCTTTTTCCCGAGGCATCCACAGCAAAAAAGAAAGCTGTTGCTATAACAACAAAAAGAAGGATGGAGGCAACCCGGTAAAAACCTTCGGAAGGAGTCCTGTTAAATTCTTTTTCAAATCTGTTTGCCATAAGAGCTCCCTGTTAACCTATGGTGGACATAATGCCCATCAAAGGAAGAATAACGGATAAAAGGATTACGCCGACAATGACCGAAAGCACGATAACAAGCGTGGGCTCAAGGACGGAGATGAGAGAGTAGATCCTTCTTTGGGTGTCCTTTTCAATCCTTGATGCAACCTGCTCCATGGCCTTGTCCATTGAACCTGATCTAAAGCCTACGGAGATCATCTGGGAATAAAATGAGGAAAAGATATTTGATGCTGCAAGAGCTTCGGGGAAGCTTTCTCCCTCAACCAGGAGATTTTTGCAGTTTTCGATCTTGTCCTTCATCTCTTTGCTCTCAACAAGTCTGGTTACAAGGCCAAGGCCTTCATAAGTATCCATGCCGCTTGAAAGAGTAAGGACCATGCCGCTTGCAAAGCGCTCTGTCTCAAGCTCCTGAATAAGCTTTTTTGTGGCGGGGATCCTGAGCATGAGCTTTCTGAAATTGTGCTTTCCGTGGGCAGTGCCGCCAAAGTACATGATAAGTAGTGCAAGGACAGCCATGATGACGATCAGCACAAAGGAATATTTACTCAGGGTATTTCCCATGTTAAGAAGGGACTGGGCAAATCCGTTCATGCTGGTTCCAAGCTGTGAAAAGACCTGGTCAAATATGGGCAGAACCTTCATAACAAGCACTATAACCACCACCAGCATCATAAATACCATTATGAGAGGGTAGCTTACGGCGCTTTTTATGTTGGATTCGATGTTTTCTTCTCTTTCATAGTAGTCCGCAAGGGAATCCATTACAGTGTCCAGGGTTCCGGATTCTTCGCCGATGGTCACCATGTGGATCACGTATTCGGGAAAGACCTCGCTCATTTTGAGAGCTGTATGGAATTTTTCTCCGCTTTTAAGGACCTGTCCGATGGAGGATAAGATCTTTTTGGCGGACCCGTCGGAGGTGTCTTCCTGAAGAATATCGATTCCGCTTGCCGGAGCGATGCCTGCCTTCATAAGAAGGGCCATCTGCCTGCAAAAGCTTGATATTTCGTAGCTTCTAAGCTCCTTTTGTTTTCCGTTCTTTTTCATTTTGCCTCCATGATCAGTAAATGTATTTTACCGAGTAATTTGAACCGTCTCCGATAAAGCTTTGAAGGGATTTTTCTTCTGTATTCGATGCGAAGGTGGGATCCATAAGCGACCACTCATTTCCGTCAAATTCGATCATTCCGTTGACCCAGCCAATGTCCTGAATGTAAGTGCTGAGCCAGGCGTGATACGCGGTTCCCGCATAACCTATCTCCATTCTGGTGGGGATGCGCTGGCTCCTGAGCATTGCAGTCATAAGTGCTGCGTAGTCAAGGCATATGCCTTTTTTGGTATCAAGGACTTCGTCAATGTCCGGAAGATATCCGCTTTGCACTGTTTCTGCTTCTTCATGGTCATAGGAGACGTTGGATATGATGTAGTTATATATCTCTGAGACCGCCTCCAGATCCGAGTTGCAGGGGTATGTCAGGTCCTGACATTTACGGATGGCTTCATTGTCTTTTGTAAATTCAACGTACTGATTGGGATAAAGAAAAGGCGTGAATTCATCAGTGATATCCACCTCGAGAAGCTGTGAAAAAACGGTGGTGTACTGAGTCTCCTGTATGTTCTCAAATACATTTATCATGTATTCGCCGTTTCCCGATTGGAGAGGAAAGACCTCGTCTTTTGGTTCTCCTACGGAGAGATTGTAGGTGTAGGTGGTGGAATTGGGTCCGGTGATCTGAAGCTTTACTTTGCCTGAACTTCCGATATAACGAACTACCACGTAGCCTTCGGAAATATTGGAGGCATCGAGCACGGCGTATTCGTTTTCATAGACTGTGTCACCCGGAGCGCTGGGCACAAGACAAACAGGGGTATTGTCACGACTTCCCTTTACCTTCACCACAGGCTCTTCTTCCTCTTCGGCAGCTGCTTTGGAAGGAGTCTTTTTGGAAGGAACGTCTCCTGCAGTATTTCCGCAGGATACAAGGGATAAACAGACAAACCCCATTATCAACATAAAAAGTATTTTCTTTTTGACAGTTTCTTTTACAGATAAAGCTTTCATAGTTATGACAGTACCTGCGGCATCTCGCGAAGACGCTTGTAGCCGTTTGATACGATCTCCGACATGGTCAGAGCTTCTATTTCGGATGAAAGTACACGGCCGTAGGCGATCTCCATGGGATCTCCCACATTCAGCTCGTTATAGCCGTGTATCCTTTTTGTCAGATCAAGTAAAAACAGATCAGTGGTGGAACTGTCGCAGTTTTCCAAAAGGATCACAAATTCGTTACCGCCGTTTCTGCCAACATAGCCATATTTTTCGCCCACATCCGAAAGAATGCTGGAGAACTCGGAGATAAGAAAGTTGCCGTTGTCGTGACCTGCTTTGGCATTTACATTGACAAGATTATTTATGCGAAGAACCATGAAGCCGATGTTTGTAAGCTTTTCGGGAGTGTTAAAGCTGTCGAAGAGAAGATCGCAGCTGTATCTGTTGGGGATTCCCGTCAGCTTGTCTATGTAGGCAAGCCTGTTGAGCTTTACACCGATCTGGGTGGTGCGCTTTAGAATGTAGAAATCAATAAGAACGGATACCGCGAAAAGAGCTATGCACAATCCTGTTCCCAGTACAAAGACAGGGACGCCGAATGCCTTGGTGGCGTTATCAAACATGTGATAGTCTTTTACGGTGAAATATGCAAGAAGTATAGTGATCACAGCTATTAAGACCAGAGATATGGATTTTAGGATAACAATGGAACCATATACATCGGACCCTTTAGTATATGAACGGTAATCTTCCTTCATTTAGCCCTCCGTTTTAACAAGATCGTGTAAAAGTACTTATTGTTAGTATTATATGATATTTCGTTAACTTAATAAATAAAAGCTTTATAACTTATGGAAGGTGGGCACGTGTGCATCATAGGTGCAGTATTCTGTAAGACCGCAGGAAAGAGCTATCTCTTTTGCCTGCTCAAAGGCTGCCCCAACAACGTCGGGAGTGTGTGCATCGGAGCCAAAGGTGATTATCCTGCCGCCCAGCTCTTTGTAGCGCTTAAGAACAAAAGCGTGGGGATTGGGCTCAAGGCCGTAACCATAGATGGCCTTGGTATTGAGATCAAGACCCTTGTCGTTCTTAATAAGAAAAGAAAGGATCGCATCTATGATCTCGCTGAAGGACTCGTAGTTGTATTCTGCGCCCTTGTAAGGAGAGTAGCGGATAACATAGTCGAAGTGTCCCAGAACGTCAAAGTCCTTAAAGAGCTTCATGTTCTCAAGGGTGAGCTCAAAGCATCTGTTTAAGACGTCGGATTCGCTTTTTCCTTCCCAGTATTCTTTGTAATAAGGATCCTGCCTGTCCAGAACATGGATGGAGCCTATGACAAAGTCAAAATCGTATTTGGAGACGTATTCTTTGTTAAGATCAGGGATGTGGTCCTGAAGGCCAAGTTCAACACCGAACTTGATGTTTATTTTGTCTTTGTATTTTTCCCTGAGGGAGAGGATCTCTTTTTTATAGCTGTCCGTGTCGAACTCAAAGAGGCCGGGAGTGACCTCCGGAAGAGGAGGGTATTCAAGGTCCATATGGTCCGTGAAACATATCTCCTTAAGACCTCTTTTGATGGAGCTTTCTATCATGTCCTCCATGGGGGCTTTGCTGTCCCCGGAATAGTACGAATGCATGTGGTAATCTGCAGGTAAAAACATAAGCTGACTCCTTTTTATGAAGATGTGAAAAGAGGGCTTTTTAACCCCCCGAATATATTCACATTCTAGCATATTTTTAACATTTCTATCTTGATTTATGCACAAAAGTCTATTAGAATTGAAGTTGCTGATAAAAAATTGTCAATTCGCATGATAAGGCAACAGCAAATCATATATTAAATTCATTTTAGGAGGAACTTAAAATGGCAGTTAAAGTAGCAATCAATGGTTTTGGCCGTATTGGTCGTCTGGCTTTCAGACAGATGTTTGAGCACGAGGGAACAGAGATCGTAGCTATCAACGATCTTACAGATCCCAAGATGCTTGCTCACCTTCTGAAGTATGACTCTTCACAGGGCAAGTACAAGTATGCTGACAAGGTATCTTTCAGCGATCATTCCATCACAGTTAATGGAAAAGAGATCGAGATCTACAAGGAAGCTGACGCTAATAACCTTCCTTGGGGAAAGATCGGTGTAGACGTTGTTCTTGAGTGCACAGGATTCTACACATCAAAGGATAAGGCTCAGGCACACATCAATGCCGGTGCAAAGAAGGTTGTTATTTCTGCTCCTGCAGGAAATGATCTTCCTACTATCGTATATAACGTTAACCACGAGACACTTACAGCAGATGACAACATCATCTCAGCTGCATCTTGCACAACAAACTGCCTTGCTCCTATGGCTAAGGCTCTTAACGACTTCGCACCTATCCAGTCCGGTATCATGGCAACAATCCATGCTTACACAGGTGATCAGATGATCCTTGACGGACCTCAGAGAAAGGGCGACCTTAGAAGAGCACGTGCAGGCGCTGTTAACATCGTTCCTAACT
>JAILOW010000053.1 GCA_024690635.1 Butyrivibrio sp. | reverse complement strand
ATGAAACTGAGCTGGATATTGAATTTGATAAGAATACTGTCACTTATGAAGAAATGAAAAGAGATAAGGATGCAGTATATGAAAGATACCTTGGTTTCGCCCAGAGGATGAACTACTATGCTTTTAAGCTGATCCCGGACGCTCCGAAACATCTCATACAGTCGCTTCTTGGAAAGACAGACTACTACTGTATTGATATTTCTGACAAGCAGAAATCCGTCCGGTTCACGGCTTATAATATGAATGGCACATTAAACGCTACTCAGGTATCATATCCAAAGGAGCTTATTGAGATACAAAGCGGAAATTACTCAACAACCGCATTTAAAAAGAACATGCTGACGATCATATTTGACGGCGGATGGATGGTTACAATGAGACTCCATCTGGGAGCTGTACAAAGAGAGAACAGACCTGTGCTTCTTAAGTATGATGTATCACTCAAGAGCCTACCATATCATATAGATGACGAGATTATCAGCCTTCAGTAGAAACAAAAAGAGCGCTCACATGTGAACGCTCTTTGTTTGTTGTAATCTTAGTCTTCATCAAATTCTTCAACAAGCTTAACAGCCTCATCTTCGCTGAGATAGTCATATGTGGAAAGAAGATACTCCACAATCTGCGCGTCAGGATCATGACGCCTTCTGCCATATCTGATGGCACTTTGTATTTCAGCTTCATTTCTCATTACTTCCATTGTGCGGCACATAGATTCCACTCCTTTCTCAGTTTCTTTGAAGTATCTGACGCGTTCCGCTAGTTCTTTATAGTACATATCTTTAGCTTCTGTACAGTTGAAGTCATGTACCAACTTCCCTAACGGGGTATCAGCTCGGTAAGCCCCATTAACGTAAATGATATGTTCTCCATCATTAAAGAGGTTTCCGGTTTCCTGGATGACTCTCTCTACATGATATATCGGCAGATTATCACCGAGAACATCATTTTCTGTAAAGAAAATAACAAAGTTTTCTTTCAGGTCTGTGTAGGACTGCTTTTTCTTGAGCTGGTTTGCATCAATGACACTACTGTTGAATCTGGCTCTTTCAGCCACAGCTCCCTTGTCTGCTCTCTGTATTTCTACATCGAAAATCCTTCCATCGCCATCTATGGCTTTAATGTCAAGCCTTATGGATCGGCCTTGAAGATTCTTAATCTCATACTGAGCAGTGACTTCTTGAACACTTATTTTTTCGTCTTCGAGTATGATTTTTAAGATCAGCTCTGTAGCTGCAATCTCCCCATCAAATACTTTTGACATGAACTCGTCATCCATGAGACGAAATCCTTTAATGCGTTCAATATCTTTTTGGTGCTGCTGCGTAGTTGTTGTTCCCATTCAGGTTCACTCCCTTCAAGTTTATATTATTTATTGTCACAGGAGATCCCCTTCATGGGCCTCCTGATTAAATGGTAATCAGGTAGCCCATAAGGACTACTATCACAATTATTTCTCCGTTTCTTAACCGACATAAACTCTTCATAATATAATATGACAGAATTATAAGGAAATAAAAAACGGAACGGTTCTTATCTTTGGTCTAATCGACTATAAGCAGAAACCCGTATCCTTTACCCAGTTTAGAATCACCCTTTGGCTATCTGCTGTCGCTCAACGCATAAGTAAAGTCGCTCACGGTAGTCCCGAATTGCTAAGTAAAAAGATATAATAAATTAATTACATTATAGCAAATCCCACCAAATAAGCAATTTTCTAAAAAATCCATTAAATTAGCTCCGAGACTTGTGGCCTCCGAGCTTAACATTTCTGTACAGCATTATTAACGAATATGCACTACGCATTTTTTAACTAAGACTTTTTAACTAACAACTTTATATAAGTATGATACGACAATCAGCATCGCTTGTCAAAACCAGCATCCATATTAAAGATTATCACACCTAATGCAAAATCTGCTTTGTTGCATTAGATATGAAAAGTATGGGAAAAGGGCATTTTGAGGCCAGCGTAGTTAATTGATCAAAATGCCCTTATTTACTATGAACAGCATGGATTCTCATATCTAGCGCAAAGGAACTGTTGCACTGGGTCTGAAAATTAAGCTTTGCCTTTTATCACTCTTCTGTAATCCCATATTTTATACGTAAACAATGAAAACGGAGGAAATGATATGGAAGGCTCTATAAGATTTAAAGACCTCTCAGATGCATCGGTGAACTACCACGCACATAAATGTACGTGGCTTCCTGCTTCAACCACTACTGCACAGGCTACGATGAAACTGTAACGATGCGTCTTACACAGTGTCCACAGGCTTTAAGTTCGGGCGGTTCCCGCCCTACTGTATTTATAGCCTACGCAGATTGTAAAATGCGAAGGCCTTCATTTCTTATGTTGATGGCAGCGTTAAGGTCACGGTCAATGGATAGGCCGCAACTGCATTTGTAGATACGTTCATTAAGAGCAAGTTTTTTGCGGCTGCCACAACAGCTACAGATTTGCGTTGATGGAAACCATTTATCGATTCTTATAAAGCGTTTACCTCTGTCAATAAGCTTGTACTCAAGCATGTTAAGGAACATTCCGTAGCCATTATCAAGAGTGGCTTTGCCATTACCAAAACCTTTGTTGGACATTGAACGCATGTTAAGGCTTTCCACACAGACCACATCATACTGATTGGCTATCTCGGTAGAGAGTTTGTGGAGGTTATCAAAACGCTGGTTTGCTATATGTTTATGGATACGATTTATCCTAAGCTGCTGTTTTCGGTAGTTGTTGCTGCCAATGGCTTTATGCTTTAACTTACGCTGTGCTTTGGCAAGTTTATCATGACTTTTACGATAATATTTGTGGTTAGAGCCAACGTTGCCGTCAGAATCCATGTAAAGACCATCTGATTTATAGTCAAGGCCTATGACTTTATCAGTTGAGTCATTGACTGCAATAAGCTCATTGTATTCAAACAGACAGGAAACATAAAACTTACCATCACTGTCCATAGAAACAGTAGCAGATTTAAGTTTCCAATCAGAAAGAGGCTGTCTATGGATCTCAGCCTTGACAATACCGACTTTTGGAAGTTTAACAAAGTTGTCCGAGATGGAGACTGTGCCATTCTGGTTAATGGTTGTATAGGATTTACGGCTGTGTTTTGCGGACTTGAATTTAGGAAATCTGCCATTCTTACTGAAAAAGGAACTATAGGCAGTATCAAGGTTACGCAGCGATTGCTGAAGCGCAATAGAGTCGGTTTCTTTAAGCCACGCAAACCGGCGCTTCATGGCAGTGAGCCCAAAAGCGGTATCGTTATAGTTTAAGGATGTGCCATCAGCCTTGTAAGCAGCCATGCGCCAGTTAAGTGCCTGGTTATATACAAAACGACAACATCCAAAACATTTAAGGAAGTATTCAGTTTGCTTTTTGGTAGGATATAACCTGTATTTAATGGCTTTATTCATACTTACATTATACCAAACAAACGTTCTATAAACAAGGGGAAAGCGCTGTGTTTGCCACAATTCATCCCACCACCTACTCTTTGCTTAGAGGTGGGGGATTTCTTGCTCACAGCTTGTTAAAAAAATAGAATACAAAATTAAGTAAAGCAGCACGTTCACGGAACAACGTGCTGTTCTTTTTTATTTATGTGTAGTTTTAGCATATTTATGACATAGGAGGTATTTACCCATGAATGAAAAGGAACAGCTCTTTAAAGACATCAAAAACCGTCTTATTGCTGACGGATATTCTTTAGAACCAATCGAGGGGGCAGAAAAGCAGTACAACATCATAAACAACGGCGAAACGGTAGGGGAGTTCCTGGCAGGGCTGGATGGAAACGACATACAAAGTGTATATATCAATACCCCCGGAGACTTCAGGGATATAGCAAGCATGTCTGATTATGAGGATATCGCAAAAGCGTTTCCTGAGCCTGTAACAGAAGAAAATATAGGCTCTGTAAGCACACCCTCAGATCCTCTTGACATTGCATCTCAGCAGAATCTTGAGGAAGAAAGAGAAAGAGCAGAGTCTATCGAAAACACCTTGGATGATACTGTAGAGATGACAGACAGTGAGGTGGAAGATATCTACAATACTACTGGAGACATGGACACTCTGATAAATGGCTTTACAGGGCTTTATCCGGAAAGCTTTGGAGTAACACCGGAGGAAGGCAGCGATAAGATAAAGATGCTCTCTGCAGTTCAGTACAGAGATTTTATTGTGGAGAGAGGCATCACAGCAGGGTCAGTAAGTGACTTAGAGCAAAAGATAGCTATGGAACTTTCAAATGATCTGTACAGAGAAATGAGCGAGCCTGTTTATGGACAGGATAAGATTGATGCATTTAGAAAAGAAGTTGATGAAATCAACCAAAAGGAGGAGCCAACAATGGAGCAGGAAAGGCAGGGATTAAATCTTGACCCTGAGACCATGTCGCAGAAGGATATGGTTAAAGAGATCGTAAATCACATAAACAGAGGCGAAGCCCCCACACAGGAACAGCAAAAGTGGATTGACGGAGCAATAGACGATAAACACAGACCGTCTGCAGAGATAAAATCAGAGCTTGATGCTCTTAAAGACAGGCGTAAAACACTGCTCGACGATATTAAGCTTGACAACGACCAGATATCAAAACTTCAAAGACAGATCAATAATCAGCTCAGCGTAATGTCAATGCAGGGCAAAGATAATGACAAAATTATTGATTGCCACAAAAAGATAGAAAGATACGCAGACGGCATTGCAGAAAAGACGCTCCACGCAAACGAAATGAGAAAAGAGCTGGTAGATATTGAGCAGAAGATTTTAGATACAAAGGCGCAGTATCGTCAGGCTCTGGGTCTTGAGGGAAAAGAAAAGGTGCAGGGTATTTTTGATAAGATGCACTCCACCCTTAAAGCAGGTGTGAACCTTGGTATCCGTTCCCTTGAAAAGATCCGTGACGGTCTTGAAAAGACAAACCTTAAAGTCATGAATATGAAAGATACCCATGAAAAGGTTAACGCTTATAAAGATCTTGCAGATCAGGTTAGCAATATTAACAGAGATTACAGCCGTAAGATGGAGGTTGTGGTCAACGAGTACAAGCTCAACATGGAACATCTGTCAGAAAGGATAGAAGCTGCAGACAGAAAGGCTCAGATAAGAGGAACGCTTCATGATCTTGGGCGCCTTCTTGTAGGAAAAGAAGCCGAGCACAAATATGAGCGCAGCGAAAAGGACCAGGATGAGATTGACCGGATCAAGGGCTATGTACAGAAAAACAAAGACAACATGGAAAAGCTCAACACCCAGTATGAGCGAACCGTTACCCCTAAACATGAAGAGCTCAAGGACTTTGGTGAAAGAGTAGAGGAAAAAGGCAGAAAGACAGAAGATATCTTTACCCAGAGACTTAGCCGTATCCATAAGGAAAATCAGAACAAGGCTGACGATATGCATAAAGCCAGCAAGGAAATCTTGTCCAAGGACGACGGAGCAAGATGATATTAAGACTTACCTTAAACCCGTCCGCGCGTTCAGACAACAGATAAAACAAGGCGCAACGGCACAGCAATCAATTTAACACTTAATATTTCAGGGATAAAGCTTGGCCTTATCCCTGTTTTATTCTGTATGGCATAAATGATATAATTGGCTGTACAGAAAACATACATTAAAACCTAATCAACCATACTATATATAGAAGTACAAATATGAAAGGATATAAAATTAGAAATAGTGAGTATTAAAGATTTATTTAAAAAAAAGAATAAACCTGTCTTCCTTGAAGATCAGATTGAAGCCGGGGTTACAAGTTACGACGAAGAGATAAAGCAAAGAGCTGTTTCGTTTTATGAGCTGTGCGCCAGGAACATGAAAGACTTTAAAGAACAGGCTCAGTACATCGCAGAGACACAGGCGAATGCCTATCTTACCGACAGAGAAATGCGCAGACTGCTGGATAATAACTGTTCCCTACCGGAGTCCTTTTTAGAGACTTATCTTCTGCACGATAACGGAACAGTTCCTATGGATCAGCACGAAATGTCATATCGTCAGGGCTTTGATGCGGCGGCGGCATACCTGCTTGCCGAGATAGAGCACTTAATGAATGTGTTCGGCGGAGGCTTTAGTGCAGAAAAACTGGCAGAGATATGCGTTACAAACGAGGCAATAAGAAAGACATTCGCAAAAGAAGGTAATGTCAGATATACTCGGGTGTTTAAGCGCGATGCGCATATTACTCCTCCTACAAAAGAGGATGTGATCAAGTATGTAGATATCATTAAAGAGGTGACAAAGTGCATCAATAGTAATAAACCATATTACAACGAGCAAAGCTTTAGGATTGACATTGATGGAAATCCTCTTGAGCCATGGAGCTCATATCCAAGCTGTGACAAAGACCTGATCGAGCAGGTCCGCCAGTTGGATAAAAAAGGCGTAAAAAGTCTTTTTGAAAAAATGAACGATGGCGATATAGACGAAGAAACAGCCTTTTCGATTTATGCTAAAGAAGTTATAGATAACGCAGAACTGCTCTACAAATGCACAAAAGAAATGAAAGAAGCAGATGGCGTGGCATTATATCCTGCTTTATTGCGAGATCACTTGTTAACAGACACAATGCCAGGACAAAAAAATCTTGAATCTTGCTACGGAGACAGATATTCACCACAGGAGTTTCTGTCAAAAGTAGTTTCTTTGTGTTCGTCAGATAAGCAGGCTGACATGGTAAAGAAATATATGGAATACTCTCTATATATTCACACAAACAGGGGAAGCTATAAAGAAAAGGCCGCACTGTTTGACAAAAACGGCTGGCTAATACTTCCATCAGGAGAAAAGGTATAAATTAGCTATACAGAAAACATACTTGTGCTCTAAATAACTCATATTTATAGTAGAAATGCTATATATGGAGGATATCATGAACAAGAGAACAATAAAAGGAATTTTAATAATACTGGGAGCTGTAATAGTCCTGTTTTTGGTAGTCCCTAAAATTTCCAACTTAATTAAACATGTTGGTGACAAGAAAAGACTACCCGACGAAGTTGTCAATATGGACGAAGTCAAAGCCCAGTGGGCAGATACACCCTCGGAAATAGATGGATGGTCTATGCTCGATAAAGTGAACGCCGGGCTTCAGCCAATCAAAAATTTTGACAGCGACGGAGATGGACTGACCGATAAGGAAGAGGTTGAGATTTATGGCAGCGATCCTGCAAAAACATCCACCGCTGACGATCTCTATACTGATGGATATAAAGTTGAACACGGTATGTCGCTCAATGCCCATTACGATAGAGAAAATATAGAGTTTAAAGGAAACGCTTGCGAAGAAGTAATCCTTACTGCAAAAACAGTTAATGATTTAAACGCGCATGTGGAAGATGCTGATAATTCGCGGATAGAAGGATACACCGTCTATAAAACGTACAAGATCTACAATTATAACGGCACCTTAGATATCGACACGTCAGATATTATTAACACAGAAGGTATAAAGGCTGCGGATATTACTGTCCTCATAGCACATTGGTATGGCGGGGAAATGTGGAGTTCAAAAGCCGTGGTAAATGGCAGTGTTATTACTCCCGATTATGAGTTTGATGGCTCAAATGGATATGTGGTAGTGCTTGCCAGAAAGGATAGTGTATTTTCTCCTTCAAAGCCAGAATATAAGGACGGTGCACTAAATAGCGGCTCGGGCGCATCCAATTTCCTCTATGTACACATATTTAGCTTTAGGAACTTGTTTTTTAACGCGAAACCTCATTTGTATTATGTACCTACGGGAAACAAAAATGCTGATCAATTTACTAAAAACTACCTGCTGGCAATAAGTTATCACATCGTCGATGGATATGGACTTGACGGTCTTTCAGACGCAGATATAAAAGAGGTTTCAGAAACAAAATTGAAAGCTCTTAAAGCTGTAGTTGAGAGATTTCCCGCTTTTGCATTTAACAGCGTCAACGACGAACTAGGACCCAAACACTTTTTCCTTGTATATAATGACAAGATTGTATTAAATCCCGAGGATTATAAAGCATCCGTGACAGGGATTAAGACAATCAAGAACGACCCTCACTCTAATACCGGCTTTGACATCACCAAAGATGCATTTCCGTTTGAAAATTTTGGATCAGAATATGCCAACGTAGGAAATTGTGCAGGAATAGCCGCATTTACCGCTCAGGTATTTAACGAAAAATCAGCTCCGTCAAGCGGTTCATATGCATCCAACAGCTATACAAATGGAGTTAACACAGTGTCATGGGACATATCCAATGATGAAACAAATGACACTCTTACAGATTCCGAATTGTGGGACTATAAAGGCCATCTGTTTGTAAGTGACCACGCCGATAAAAGCGGATGTCTTCAAGGCTTAACTAACGGAGAGCAAGAGTTTGTCAAAATGATCGGCGCATATTGGGCTGAAGAAAATGATGTTGTAAGAAGTGCGGGTGCGACATATTATATAAGCGACAAAATAGGAACTTTTTCGTGGGACACCATTAAAATCATGATGGATAGGCTTGACTCTGGAGAAATACTAAGCTTATCTCTGATAGGAACAGGGCTTGGCGCGCATAAAGTTAACGTAGTAAACTATAAGCAAATTGATGATGGGAATACGGTGATATTTTATATATACGACTGTAATTATCCCCTCAACCAGGATAACAGCTCATTTATCGACAACACACTTACAGTATGGAAAACAGAGTATCCCGAAGGATACCAGGAGTCTTTTAAATACTGTTATAAGCCAATAAATGATGACGAATATAATTCAGAAGTAAATTCCGAGGGCATAAAGAGGTTTGTTGTAACAGACCATCATCACAACATCCTTAATGCTGAATTACAAAACTAACAAGGAGCCACATATGAGCTATAAACCTCAGCCACCAACCGGCGATTCGATAAATGATATGTTTTCAAGACTTGCAGACTTTGTAAACATCGCACCAAATCTCCTTAAAGCATCTTCTAAAAATAGTTTTGAAGTCTGGTTTGAGAAGCTTGAGCTGATAGATAAAAGAAGTCTGTATTACTATCTCAAAGAGCATAAAAACGAGATCCCAAGAGAGTATCTTGACATGGTAAGGGAAAGGTTTCCAAGGGAGATTTGACAGGATGAGCCGGAAAGAGCCAATGAAAGAAAATCAAAGACTAAGCATTCTGCCCCAAAAAGAATTTAGCACAGATAATAAGGCGAGAGTCCCCGTTTGGGGCTCTTTTGCCTTTAGAAACAGATTATATGACATATTAGAGACAGGAAAAGATGGAGACATACCAAGTAAAATCTATGATTTCTTTATGATGATAGTCATAGTTATAAGCATTATACCGCTCTGGTCTCATAAAGACACCTATACGTTTATCCTGATTGATAAAATCACTGTGATAATCTTTATAATTGATTATATCCTCAGGTGGTTCACGGCAGATTTTAAGATAAATAGAGGCAAAATGTCATATGTTTTATATCCGCTCTCCTTTATGGCAATTATAGACCTGTTATCCATCCTTCCTTCTCTATCGGCATTAGGACGCGGGTTTAAGCTGTTTAAAATATTCAGACTCATGCGCACGTTTAAAGTTTTTAGGATATTTAAAGCGGTGAGGTATTCTAAGAGCATAAACATGATCATAAATGTCTTTAGAAAACAAAAAGACAGTCTTCTGGTCGTAGGCGGATTTGCCTTGTTTTACATCGCAGTATCGGCACTTGTAATGTTTAACGCAGAGCCAGAAACTTTCCCTACAATGTTTGACTCATTTTACTGGGCAACAATCTCGCTTACAACCGTTGGTTATGGGGATGTATACGCTACAAGTCAGATCGGGAAGGTGATAACCATGTTCTCGTCAGTTCTTGGAATAGCCATTGTGGCTCTGCCTGCAAGCATTATTATCGCAGGTTATCAGGAAGAGGTACAAAATCAAAGAAAAGAGTCAAAATCTACTGTACAGATGTTTGAAGAGTTTTATGGTAAACCGTTTTCAGAAATTACACAAGAAGACCTGGGCAATGCCAAAGATAATAGCCAAACAAAAGAATAAGAGTATACCTGTAATTATTTGGTAACATTTCAACCATATTATAAATAGGAGATGAAAAATAACATATGTTTAGAATGATAATAGAAAGCGATCATGAAAAGTTAATGCGTGAGGGCAAATACAGCCCTGAAGCCTTTGATACGCTCGTAAGGGATATCTGTCTTGACACAAAGTTTATTGAAGAGAGTAAAAATATATATACCTTTGGCAATGAAAATGCAGCCCTTGGACGCATGATCGTCCTTAAAGCCAAGTTTTATAAGCTTGGAGATATTGTTCCAAACCTCTTAAAATGGACAACATTTTGGGAGGATGAAGGGGAAGTTGATGAACTTGCAGTAGCACGGAGGCACTACTAGATGGCATATTCACGCAGACAATTTGCGTTTGACTTAATAACAGAAAAAGAATCGCCGCTCTATAAGTATTATTCCTCACGAAGCGGCGCATATGATGCCATTAAACGTTTTATGAAAGAAAATGGCTGTGAGCACAGACAGTATTCTGTATACACCTCTAATAATAAAATGGGCGAGGCAGAAGTTTCCGAGCTCATAATAAAAATATGCGAAAAACTTCCGTGGCTGTCGGAGTGCACAAGAAGATTTGACGTTACAGACATCGGGGAAAAGCATGACCTCATAGGCGACATTTCAGAAGCATGTGAAGTGTTTAAAGATAAAAGACGCGAATGGGAAGAAAAGGTTGCATCTAACCGGGCCACGCAAACATCAAAAAATAATCTTCTAAACATCTATGATTACAAAGATGCACCCCTCTTTGGCGCCCTGATCGAGCTAAACGACAGGCTTATAAATGAAGACATTTGGGGTATTGAGCTTAACGTAGTAGGCGGCTTTGCCATGATGACTCATGGGCTCAGGGATAAAGACGGGATCACGGATGTTGATTATATAGGAGATGAGCTCCCTAAAAAAATAGTAGAAATAGCAGATGAGATAGGCATAAAATACAATCTCGGGCGACACTGGATAAATAACGACGTTCTCCTTGCAGGGGCAACGCTTGAAGACCTTGAGTTCAGCACCGGAAAGCTCCATTTTCAGGAAGCGTTTGAGCTTGAGACGATGAAGATCAACATTCTGGATACAAGAGACCTTCTAAAAATGAAGGTCATTGCTATTGACACAGCTCTTTCTGCTGTTGAAGTAGGAGATGCCGACTTTACAAGAGCAAAAGATTTTAACGACATAGAAATCTTAAAAAAAAAGCTACATATAAATAACCTGGATATAAAAACGGCTCTTGGAGAAAAACTTCTTAGCAAATATACGATAAAAGCAATAAAGGCATTTGAAATAGGTGGCATGGAAGCTGTCAAAAAAGACATTCTTCCGCTTGCGGCACGATATAATAATAAAAAGCCGCAGGCTAAATCCTGGGCGGAATACAACAGAAGCTCTTATATAGAAAATATCCTAAAGAACGCGGGTATTTCAGGCGGTTCTCCTCCCAATAAACCTTCGCCTGAAGAAAAACACAGGAGCGGCGACAACGAGAACAGATAAAAACATATCATTAAAGCGCATCAATTACCAAAGGGTGCGCTTTTTTTATTTTGCTCCTAAAATCACATCTTTTATATGTAGCTATTGTACATGAAAAAGGAGGATGTGACATGTTAGAAACAAATGTAGATTTGAAATTTGCAGCAAAGGTGGCAGAGGCTTTGCAGGAGATCGCCCCTGAATTTGAGTATGAAGCGATTGACTTTAACAAGAATGGGGTATCGACACCTTCAATCATGGCAAGAAAAGACCGCGTTGGCATGCGTCTTTCTGTTACATGTGAGGACTTGGATCCCATGGAGCATGCAAAGAAAATGTTGCCGACGATATGCGCTGCTCTTGCAGATGCAAAGGCAGATGAGGTTGATGATATCGTTAAAGATTTCATGAGCGTGAAGGATAAGCTTGTGTTTAAGCTTCTTCCCAGACGTGCATTATCCGAGGATATTGTCGCAAGACCAGTAGCTGATCTGGTCGAGGTTGTTGTAATGCTGATTGAGTTTAATGGCTCACGCGGCGCCATGACCGTCACAAAGGCTCTTGCTGAACTCTGGGGCGTAACGAAACAGACTCTGTTTGCGTATGCGGATCTCAATTCCAGAATGAGAGGTATCACGACTATGGACATGTCGTTTATGTTTGCATGCACTCCTCTTTCCTCAGGCTTAGCCTTTATGGCTACATATCAGGCAGAAGACGGCGGACTTGGAGAATATGGCGCCGACATAGTTAATGATCCCCGCTTTGTAGCACAGATGGCAGAAAAATTCCCCGGCGGATACTACATCTTGCCATCGTCGGTGCATGAGATCATCTGCATTGACAAGAATATCAGCGACAAGTCTGCCAAAGACCTGCAGGAGATGATGTATTCCATCAACAGGGAGATTGTTGCACCGGCAGACTGGCTGTCAGATAACATCTATGAGATCGTGGACGGAAAGCTTGCGGTTGTAGATGTTGATGCTGTCAGCAAAAATGCATAAAGTACATGTCAAAAAAGCTCTGGTTGTAAAAACCAGGGCTTTTTCTTTGTCTTATTCAACTATATATTCGCTTTGCGGTAAGGATTTTCGAAGAACGGCTCGTTTATTGTTCTTCATAAGAAAATAATCCGAATTATACTTTTCTGTACAGAAGTCTGTAAATATTCTCTGCGGGCTCTTTTTTAATGACACAATGCGATGAGTTATATCGTTATCCGCATAAGTGGCCCTTCTTGTAAAGACCGTGCCGTTTTCGAATGAGAACAAAAATCCGTCGGCATAGAAATCATCGCCGCTCTTTATATATGTCTTTATCTCTATCTTAAGCTCGCCTTTAAGCCTTAAAACATACTCACAAATACTTCTGTACGCATTATCAAACTTTCCATCCTTAAAGAACTGCTCTATATGCTCTTCAAACCTTGTATTGTCAAAAGAATGGTCCTTTTTATTATCCGCATGGATAAAGTCGATGATAACGGGAGCATTCCGCATCCAGGCATATAAAACGACCATCTTTTCAGGTGCCATCACATGATTTTCGCTGTCATAAATCTTAGGCTGTGACATAAACGGCTTTTTTAGCCTAAACATCATGGGACCAAGGTCTATTCGCTTATCCGTTTTGCTCTCGGCGCCTCCAATAAGTACATCAACATATTCCTTGGTCAGAGCCATATTGGATATACGTCCCTTGGCAGAATCAGTATATTTATCAAATACAAGTCTGTACAGGGCCTGCATCTCATTTGTGGCAGAAGGATCCACATCAAACTCTTTTCCGTCGGATAAAAGCGTTGATATATCAGAATCGCCGGTTATATTACCGCATATCTTTTTTAAAGTGACAATATTACCCTGTCTCTTGGTGCAAAGAAACGCAAGTCCGTTTTCAAAAACAAACAGCTCGTTCACCCTAAGAGAGCGGAACATATTCTGCAGCGTCTCAGGGAAAGGATACCCCACGCCCACTTTAGACTTTTTAAGCTTTGAAGAAAAGCTTCTAAGCGTAGCTGTTTCGCCTCTCTCAGAAGAAGTTCTTGCAAGGACTTCCGTTTTTTGCATCTTCTCGTCGTATTCATAGACAAGGGTGTATTTTTTATGGAAATCTACCTCAAGAAGCCCCCCGTTGTCGAGAGGCACAAGATGTACATGTTTGTTATCGCCTTCTTCTTTTTGGATAAGAGGGCGAACTTTCTTTTCACATTCAGAAAGAAGCTTAAGGAAATTAAAACGTTCACTGGTTCCAAAGTAGCTTCTGATAGTGGTGTCTGTAACTTTCTGCCATTCAGACATTTGTAAAGATCTCCTTTCGTCTTTCTAATAAAAGTATGGGAGAGTATTTTTTTAAAATTCTTAAAAACCAACATTTTTTTCATTTTTAATGTAGTAAAACAAATGAAATGGAGGATGGAGCATATGTCGGAAATTGAACGCATTTACGGCAAATATATTGCCATGGGAAGAGCACTTGTATCAGGCAGGAAATATACCATTGCCAAGTGGTACAGAGGCTACCGGTTTGTAGTTATGTGCGATAATGCACCTATCCTTGCGGTCCGTGATAACGGTTCACCCGAAATAATTAGACCGCTTGGGGAGAAAGTGTATTCCCAGCTCAAAAACTGCATAGTCGCTTAAAAGATACGGGCACGATTTTCGTGCTCTTTCTTTTTACCCATGTTTAGATAGTAAACACTATATGAAAAGGAGGAACATAGCAGTGATTACAATACTCATTGGGAAATCGGCCGCCGGAAAAGACACTTATCTTAATAAGTGCGAGAAGGCTGGGACCAAAAGAATCGTAACCTGCACCACCCGACCAAAAAGAAAAGGGGAAGTAAGTGGCAGAGATTATCACTTTATGTCAGATAAAGTGTTTGATACCTGCAAAAAGGACGGGATGTTCGTCGAAGACAGAGAGTATCACACGCTCTTTAAGGGAGTTCCCGCCGTTTGGCGCTATGGCTCTCTTAAAGTAAGTGACGCAGGTAGTAAAGACTACGGCGTGATCCTCGATGTGGACGGTGCTCTTAGTTACATAGAACACTATGGACCCGAGAATATCCGTATCCTTTATCTTACTGTTCCTGATGATATCCGCAGAAAAAGAGCCAAAAAGAGAGGCTCTTTTGACGAAACGGAGTGGAACAGAAGACTTCTCGATGATAGAGAGAAGTTTTCAGCAGAAAGGATAGATAAGTTAAAAAGGGCGCTTAAGACATACTACCCTAGAAACTTCAAAATCCTTGATGCATAAATCCAAAAAAGGAGGGATGGTTATGGAATTTTTCCAGACAGTAATGGGAAAAAGATTCTTTGAAGGACAGCTCCCCGCTCTTATTAAGGCAGTAGAACGCCTTGCAGAGGCTGTCGAAGAGTCAAACAGACTCATGTCCGGCAAGAAGGAGGTGATCGCATCTGCAGCTGACGCTGACGGGTGCGAATAATCCCAAGCTAAAAACTTAATAGACAAGCCCAACCTATACAGGGGCATAGTTAACGGTTCCTGTATAGGGGGAGCCGTTTATCAATTAAACCCTTTCAAAGGGGATTCTTTTAACCCCTTTGGAGGTGGGGTGATCTATGAAAAAATTATTTTCTTTAATCTTGATAGCGGCAACCATTATCGTTCTCATGCCCGTAAAGGCATCTGCAGCAACAGATGAGGATATCCTTCTTGGATACATAAACGGAGCAAGAGAGCAGGCTGGGCTTACAGCTCTTACGGTAGATGCGGAGCTTACAAAGGCAGCGCAGGTAAGAGCTCAGGAGAGCAGAATGAAGTTCTCTCATACGAGACCTGACGGAGCACCTTTTTACAGCGTATCCGTTGCGGTAAATGCAGAAAACCTTGCTGCCGCTCACTCCTACAATACGCTTGAGGAGGTTTTTAGCGTGTGGATGTCATCTCCATCCCACAAAGCAAACATTCTCTACCCTTCAAGTACAAAGACAGGCTTTGGCATATATAAAGCCGATGATATGTACTACGTGGCAGAGGAGTTTGACTAAAATTAAATACTGCTTATATACGGACCCTTCGGGGTC
>JAILOW010000017.1 GCA_024690635.1 Butyrivibrio sp. | reverse complement strand
TCAGCTGCGGCTTATATGGCGAAAGCAGGGAAAAAAGTTTTGCTGTTGGAAAAACATAACCTTCCCGGGGGATGTGCAACCAGTTTTGTTCGCGGAAGATTCGAGTTTGAGGCGACTCTTCACGAACTTTGTCAGATGGGGACAGAAAAAGGAGCTGTAAGAAAGCTTCTTGATAAGGATTATGGTGTTGATGTGGACTGGGTACCGGTTAACGAAGCCTTCAGTTCAATAAGCACTGAGGAGGGAAAATCTTTCAGGGTATTCATGCCTGATGGAGTTAATGAATTTGTAGATGCTATGGAGAGCTATGTGCCCGGAAGCCGCAAGTCCATGGAAACTGTCATGGAGCTTTCGCGCATGATCTGTGACGGCGTAGACTGGCTTGCTAAATATCACAATGAGCCTGAGGGAATTCATAAGGTTGAGATGCTTCTTAAGTACGGCGATCTTATGAAGGTGGTTCCTGTTTCCACAGACGATATGCTCAAAAGAATAGGTGTACCCGATATGGCACGTGAGATCTATGAGTCTTATTGGGATTATGTTTCTGCAAACTCAAAAGAGATGAGCTTTGCGGTTTACGCATTTATGACTTATACCTATCTGACACAGAAGCCCTGGATCGCAAGAATGCGAAGCCATGAGATCACTCTTGCGCTGGATGCTGTGATCAGGAAAAACGGAGGAGATATCTGGTATAATTCGGAAGTTGCAAAAATAGATGTAAGAAATAACAAGGTACACGGAGTAGAGCTTGCTGATGGTACATACATTGCAAGTGACTATGTTATTTCCAACCTTATGCCTCACGTTGTTTTTGACAGGATGATCCCTCACGAAGAGGTTCCAAAGCGTGACAGGCAGTCAATGAATTCACGTCGTATAGCCCAGTCCACAGCAGCTATCTTCCTTGGACTTGATGCAAGTATGGAAGAGCTTGGACTTGAAGGCTACGATACCTTTGTGCGTACCACAGGTGATAACTCCAGGCAGTTTGAGAATATGCGTACCCTTGATTCCATCGAGTACTGCTTTACTGTGATCAACCAGGCTATTCCCGATTGCACCCCCAAGGGAACCTGCAGCCTTCAGTTCTCACTCTTTTACACGGACGATGTACTTAAGGACGTTGAGGTAAAGGATTACTTCAAGCTTAAGGACTGGCTCCTTGAGAGAACTCTTGATCATTTCGAAAAAACTGTTGGCGTAAAAGTGCGCGATCATATTGAAGAAGTTGTTGTTGCCACACCTGAAACATGGGCAAGATACCTCGGAACACCTATGGGTGATGTTTACGGTTATTCCCCTATCAGCTGGGACGGCATGTTTGCAAGAGTTATGTCCGGACACAAGCTCGATTACACCATCAAGGGCCTTCGTTTTGTAGGCGGACACGGAACACAGATGGATGGTTACAGTCAGGCTATACTTTCCGGCGCTGAGCAGGCACGTTATATGTTGCAGGACATGAAGGAGGGAAAATAAGCTATGAAATACAATTATGATAAGTCATGTTTAAAAGGCCTTGGACCCGGCCCTTTTATGAAGCTTGCAGAAACCAGAACAGCTCATATAGAAAAAGCTCAGGATACGATTCCTACATCTATATACAGACCCAATATCCTTGCAAAAGAGCTTCATCCGCATGTTCAGTACGGTGTGATCAAGGAGATCAAGGAACAGCCCGGCGCAAAGACTTACAAGATCATTGCCAATAAAATGCGCGGAACAAAATCCCTTGCTTTCTTCAGAGCAGGACAGTATATCTGCTTTGCTCTTGAGATAAACGGTGCAACTCTTCAAAGACCTTACACATTACAGAGCGATCCCGCTGATGCTCTTGCTGAGGAGTCATCATATACATTTACAATCAAGGAAAATCCCAAGGGCTTTGCAGCGCCCTGGATACTTGAAAACTGGGCTGTAGGCACGGAAGTTGTTATGTCGGGACCTCTTGGTAACTTTACATATCAGCCGATCCGTGATGCAAAGCACGTAGTAGCCATCGCCGGCGGAAGCGGTATCACACCTTTCCATTCCATGGCAGCTGCCATAGTAAGCGGCAATGAAAAGTTTGACCTTACAATTCTTTACGGAAGCAGAAAGAGTGATGCGATCCTTTTAAAGGACGAGCTGGATGAACTTGAAAAAAAGAGCGGCGGACATGTTAAGGTTGTGCATGTTTTGTCAGATGAAGAAAAAGAAGGCTTTGAGCATGGATTCCTTACTCTTGATCTTGTAAAGAAATATGCTCCAAACGGTGACTATTCGATCTTCATGTGCGGTCCCAAGGCTATGTATGCTTATGAAGATGAGGCGCTTAAACCTCTCGGATTTACTCCAAGAAGACTTAGAAAAGAGCTTTCAGGCGAGTTTGGTGAGCCCTCAAGAGATCCCAAATATCCTGCTAAGACAGAAGCTGGCAAATATTCTCTGACTGTAAGGATTCGCGGAGCAGAGCAGAAGATTGAGTGCAGCAGCTCGGAAACCCTTCTTGTAGCCATGGAAAGAGCCGGCATAAAGGCTCCCTCCAGCTGCCGAAGCGGAGAATGTGGCTGGTGTCATTCACTTCTTGTTTCCGGAAATGTATTTATTCCGGAAGAACCGGACAAGCGCCGTATGGCAGACGTAAAATTCAACTGGATACATCCTTGTATTGCCTATCCGCTTAGCGATGTTATAATAGACGTACCGGTTACGAATTATTGATCAGTATCGCCCGGCTGGTAACTTCAGCCGGGCTTCTTTTTTGAGGGGATAAGATGGAATCTTTATTTTCAACGTTAAATATCAAATCGGTTAAGGAAAGCTTTGTGGACGAGATGCTTCACAAGATCATTTCCGGTGACCTTAAGCCCGGGGACAGACTTCCTCCTGAACGTGAAATAGCAGCAGAAACAGGCATCAGCAGAGGAGTCGTAAATCAGGGACTTCTTCAGCTTGAGGCCATGGGCTTTGTAGAGGTCAGACCCCGTCACGGCACCACAGTCGCCGACTTTAAGAAATATCCCACACCACAATCCATAGATGCTTTGATGAAATACGGATCAAGCGATATTGATGCCAAGCTTTTGGATGACATGATCGTTTTCCGCATCATCATTGAAAAGGAAAGCGCAAAGCTTGCCTGCGAAAATGCTTATGAATCCACACTTGAAAAGATGGAAGAGCAGATAGGCAGAATGAATACATCTTCTGAGCAGTGCGCAGATGCCCAGTATCAGTTTCATTACAGAATGACACAGGCTTCCGGCAATTACTTTTTCAGTATGATATTCAGAGGCTTTGAATCTGTTATAAAGGCACTTATAAAGCAGCATTATGATCTTTTCCCAAAAGATATGGAGACCGCACCGGAAGTCCATGGGAAACTCCTGGCTGCCATAAGATCAAAAAATACAAAACTTGCCTGCAAACTTGCGGAGGAAATTCTGCTTAGCGGAAAAGTTGCTCTTGAAGATAAGAATAAATAAAGCAGGAGTTATCATTTTTTATTAAAAAAGATTTCCGGTATCCGATAACGCTTTATTACATCAATGTTAAATGTAATTTCAATAATTTTAGTTTCCTTGCTATATCAATTGCTTTTAAGTATAATAGAGTAGTTATTTTATAATTTTTTAATAATTACTTGAAAGTAGGTTTAATACAATGAAGTTTTCACAAATGCCTTATCAGCAGGTAGATATTGATGAGGTAAAAAGTTTTTTTGAAAAGCTTATAGCAGACAGCG
>JAILOW010000176.1 GCA_024690635.1 Butyrivibrio sp. | reverse complement strand
TGATTATACCCTTTTTGGGGATTGTATAAATTAAGAGTTTTTAATATTTCACTGTTAAGCTTCTTTATTCCAATTTCTTCTATTGCTTTGCTTTCAAAAGCTTTAAAAGTGAGATCTTGAGTGTCAGATGGGAGTTCTTCATAGTTTATATGCTTTCCATCTAAAATGAGCCTTGTTAGTTCAATGGGATCTGCTTCTATGGTTGACGTGTCGTTTCGTTTATACGCTTTTGAATTGTACATGTAAGGCTTATTTATGCCGGGTTTAACAGTCAAAGTTACAGTCTTATCTTTTTCCTGAACACTCAGCTCATATTCAGGCTGAGGATGGATTGCGTCATTTATCATATTTTCTATATCTAAGCAGAATTTTTTTGTATCGTCTATGGTTTTGACGCTCTCTCCATTATCATCTACGCCAAATATGATCTGCCCGCCATCATAATTTGCAAAAGCTGATACAGTCTTTAAATATGATTTAGTTTTATCTGATTTAAACTCTAAAATCCTTGTTTCTTTCATCTTGACCTCCATTTGCAATTATATTATATTCCATAAACAGTTAAATTTCAATCGTATTTCAATCGCATTATTTTGCGATTGACTTACCAATTGTTTTCAATCGTAATTCGATTACATAAGGGCTTATAATGCCTTTACACAAAAAAGGAGCTGCCATGCAGCTTCCTTGGGTTGAACGAGGGTCGATTTTTTGACCTCCGTATATGCGAATCTCCATTCTCTTTTGCGGAGGCCTTGCTGAAAACAGACGAATTCGCACAAAAAAGGGCTAAATCTGATATGGATGTGATTGTTAAAAAAGACGAATTATTCAGAGTAATAAGAGTGAGAAAATAAAAACATCGCGCCTCCGCTCAAGTGAACCGAAACGCGATGTAATTACTATATCTACACTTATTTTATAACATATTATTGCTGTTTTTTTCAAGGCTTTCATGGATATTTAATCGAACATAGAGCAGAGGATCAACACCCCTGCTTTTGTTGCCTATTTTTCAGATTGTTGTACAAGTCCGGAGCACATGAATAGAATTTGAACAGTTCAGAGTTGCGTACTGACTGCTCCGAGCATCGAAACACATCTTTTTTCATGTTATAAATTCCCCACTCTCCGTATAGCTTCTTTCCGTCAAAAAACGTCAAAAAAACCGGCTTGTTATCAAAATGTGACAAGTCATCTTTGGCTATTTCAATAATATAATCATCTAAAATGAACTGCCTCTTTACATCGGGTTGCTTTGGTGAAACGACTTCTCTCCCCAGTAAGAAGTCCGTGGTTACATTAAAGTAATCAGCAAGTTGGCATATTATTTCTAGTGTAGGACGTTTTGATCCAATCTCCCAGGAAGAGAGAGTTGATATTGGAAGAACTTCACTTCTCCCGCAAAAATCAGAAAAAACTTTGCAAAACTCTGACTGTTTCATTCCTTTTCCTATCCTAAGGACCCTAAGCCTGTCTGCTAGAATATTATTTCGTTTGCTATTCATATTGCAATCCTTTTCCAATATATATATTTTATGTGTTCGCTTTAATACGCCATTTGTAATTATAATACATTATAAACGAATGTAATTATTAATCAATATTTATAATGTGTAGTCGCGCGAATTTCAGCACACAAGCGGCTTTACATCCGCTGCGCTTTCGGCAATATAAGTTGCGCCTGCGTTTGTCAGCTCTTCTCTATCGCCGTAGCCGTACAGAACGCCTACGGAATCTATACCAACCTCTTTGGCTGCCGATATATCATTTTCTCTGTCGCCGATCATAACAGCCCGGGATTTGTCCGCGATCTTACACTGCTCAAACACATAGCGTATTACGTCTGCTTTTCGGGGACGGTCCTTGTCGTCTGCTGTTGCAACAAATTCAAAGTATTTTCTGAGTCCGAAATGCTCAAGAACAACATTTGTTGCGTACTCGCTCTTTGAAGTTGCAACAATAAGAGTCTTTCCTTCTGCAGATAAGTCAGCAAGCAGCTGCTCTATTCCCGGGTAAACGGAATTTTCCAGAACTCCACCCATTGTGTTGTAATATTCTCTATACAGCTTAATTGCTTTGTCAGTGTCTTCCTCATTGTACCCGAGGACTCGATTGAAAGAGTCCTTTAACGGCGGGCCCACAAACTTTTTAAGCTGTTCTCTGTCTGTGACCTGATCCCCCATCTTCTCTATTGCATATGCGAAACCGTTCATGATTCCCGGGCCGGAATCAGTCAGTGTTCCATCAAGATCAAATAAAATATATGAATACGATTTAGCCATTGTGACCTCCTGCTGTGTATTGGTTTTTTGACTAGTTTTTTGGAACTTGAAATTTAAACTTTCGGTACGTAAATTTGTTTGTTGGGGCTTAAACTGCGCTTTTTTCTTTGCAACCACCCCGTTTTGTGGAGAAAAAGGGTGGTCATCACAATTTCTGCAAACATTTCGCCCAAGCAAGCCCTCTTTTTCAACAATTTTATCTCTTTTTTGGGTTCATAGGACTAATAATTCATTTCAGCCACCCTTTTGGGTGAATGTTGGTCTATTCTCTGACCTTCGTAAAAGCTTGTAATCTTCCAATTATCTAGCCAACTTCTACTGAAAGCGGGTAAGTTCTCCGATCATCGAAGCGTAGCACCTCTTGTATTATAGCATTTTCATGCGTTTTCTATACGCCCCCGGCGTCGCTTGATAATATTTTTTAAAGGCATTTGAAAAATGTTCCGAGGTAGAAAACCCAAGTTCTTCAGAAATCTCTGCTATGCTCTTTTTTGTTTCCCGTAAAAGAAGAAGCGCTGCGGACATCCTGGCTTCTGCCTTTTTCTGATTAAAAGTAAGGTTATAGTGCTTGTTGAGGAGCCTTTCTGTCTGCCTGATCCCGAGATTTACACGCTTTGCCAGCTCAGGGAGCGTCAGATCCTTGTAGTCATACAAAAAAGCCTCTTCTATCGTAAGGTACGTCAGATCCGCAGGGCTGGAGGTGCTTGCAGGGCTGCGCTCAGAGCTCACATCCTTATACAACCTGGTAACAGTCAAAAGATATTGCTCAATAAGTGCAGTAAGCATCAGCTCGTAGCCGTATCTCTTTTCCTCAAGTTCAGAAAAGATCGCTTCCATGATCCGGGCAGGCTCTTCCCCTGCATTGCATATGTGAAATGTCGTATTTAAGAATAAAGAAAGTGGATTCTCCGGCTTAAGTTTTTTGGGCACACTTACCTGAAGGTACATGCCGTATTCCACCATTACGTCCTCGGGATCCGATACCTGCTCGTGGAACACTTCCGGGCCTGTTACGAAGAACGTCCCCGGCTCGACCTTGTAGGTTATGCCATCTGCAATAATGGTGCCATGCCCCTTTTTTATATAATGAAATTCATAGCTGTTCTTGCTGTGGCTATGCCTGGGAAATGGCGTAAGAATCGTATCTTCTCCGATGCTTAGGATTGTAAATGAAACTTCTGAAAGCTCAAAAGCTATTCTAAGATCTCTGTATCTCATATTCAAAACCCCCACCCGGTCTGAACTCTGCAGTACACCTTCTACTATAACAGAAAATGCAAATTTACGACATCAACCTTGCAAAAACGTCACGCCACAATATTGTGAACCAAATAGCGTCGCTTTACTCTAAAAATGTAGAGACTAACAAGAATCATAGGGGGTGAACAAAAAGCTATGGTTGTAAAAGGAACTTATTTTCAAAACAGCGAAACAAACCCGTTGGCATATGGCGATGTGGAAATTGAAAATGTAAAAAGACAGCGCCTTAAGGGAGAGCCTCTAAAAGACGGAGTTCTTTGTGAGCCTGTTCTTGTGGGCTTTTGCGGAACAGATAATGAACTGATGAATATGGGAAAAAGAGGTGAACTTTCGCCCAAGTTTCCGGAAGGAAAAAACAGGCTGATCAACGGACACGAAGGTATTGTATGGGTGCCATCGGAGAACAGATTTGCAATTGTCCTTATCCGCGGTGGCGATTCCATCGATCCCACCAGATATACAGAGGATGAGACCTACTTTGAATACGGCTGCGATAAAGCAGACGGCCTTTTTGCGGACAAGCAGTATTTTAATCCCGATATGCTGCTTCCAATCCCTGATGGCTACGTTCATGACGGCAGGTTGGATCTATCTTTTGCAAAAAAGATGGTGTTCCCTGATCCTTTTGCTTGCATGCTCTTCCAGCTTGAAAGAATGGAGGACATGGGAAGCGCCCATAACTTCAGGCGCGCCATGCGTGAGCATAAATGCGACGAAAGCACCGCCAGAGAATTTGCCAAAAAGGAGATATTTGACAGAACTGTAATCTTCGGCCTTGGTACCACCGGCATGTTTATCGGAGATCTTATCTCCAGAAAGTATAAAGACGCCAAAATCCTTTTTGTGGCAAGAAGCCCTGAGACTTCAAAAAAGGTTGGTTTTGCCCTTAAAAACTCAAAGGGTGAGTATTTACAAAATACCTATGACAGTGAGAAAGAGCTTGCTGATGCCATTATAGAAAAGCTTGGCGGAAGAGCTACAACCTTTATCGGTGTAAGCGGAAGTAATGTGGAGCATCGCATAGCTTTTGAGAACAAAGTTCTTGGATGCAACGGCCTGTATAACAGCTTTTCTCTGGGGCCCAAGATTTCTTTTGATACCATGCCCTTTGGATTTGAAAATCATCTGATCATTGCATCCATAAATTTCAGGCAGGATCACATGGAAGAGGCGATCAAGCTCCTTTCTAAGAGCCATTATGATGAGATTGTGGAGCTGATCGATCGTGAAGAGTTTGCAAAAGATCCCATCAAGGCATATCAGGAAAAAATATATTCCAAGAGCGCGCCTATGAAGACAGCTGTGATCTGGAATGAAAAATATGTGGACAGAGAAAGGTAGGAGCCTGAAAAAATGAAGACAGTAATGATAGATAAACCCTATGAAATTTCTGTTGTAGATACACAAAAGCCGGTCCCCGGCGAAGGAGAAGCTCTTTTGCAGATTTTATACTGCGGAATATGCGGCGCTGATCTGGCAAGCTTTACTGGCAATCAGCCGTTCACCACGTATCCTAGGATCCCGGGGCATGAATTCAGTGCAAAAATCGTAGAGATCCCTGATAATGCCCAGGGCCTGAAGGCAGGCGATATCGTAACCTGCAATCCGTATTTTAACTGTGGAGAGTGCTATTCCTGTAAAAGAGGCTTTGTTAATTGCTGTACAGACAACCAGACCATGGGTGTTCAAAGGGACGGCAGCTTCAGAGAATACATTGTTATGCCAATAGAGCGCATTTACAAAGGGAAAAACCTTTCGGCAAAAGAGCTGGCACTGGTTGAGCCCTTTACCATCGGCTGGCATGCTTTAAACCGCACAGAGGTAAAGCCTTCCGACAAAGTGCTTGTTGTGGGAGCGGGGCCGATAGGTCTTTTTGCAACCATATCTGCAGTTGCCAAAGGCGCAGAAGTGTACGTGGCGGATATTCTGGATGGTCGACTTGAGAAGGCTATGCATTTTGGAGCCAAGGGCGTTATCAATTCCGCCAAAAACGATATCGCTAAAGAGGCGCTTAGGATCACTAACGGAAATGGTTTTGATGTGTGCGTTGAGGCTTGCGGAAGCAGTGTTACATTCTTAAACTGCATTGATTGTGCTGCTTTTGCGGGAAAGATCATACTGATCGGAAACGGCAAGAAGGAAACTACCTTCCTGCACTCGATCCTTCTGAAAAAAGAACTGAACGTATTCGGAAGCAGGAATTCTTATCCCGAAGATTTCAAGGAAGTCATAGATCTTTTGGCTTCAGGAGCTGTTGATGTTAACGCTATGGTAAGCGCGGTATATTCGATAGATGATGTTGCCGGTGCTTTTGATGCACTTGCTCATAACGACGGAAGTCTTTCAAAGGTGCTGATCGAGGTAAACCGCTGAGATTATCAAGATAGGAGCTGGTATGGATTGCATAAAGATAGATGCACATGTTCATTTATGGCTTAAACAGGACGGAATGGTTAACGGCAAACCTGTCAGGGGAATAGGGAACGGACTGTCTGATTTTGGCGGAGAAATACGCCAGATGATGCCTCCTTACATGGATGATAACAGGAATACTGCGGACCGGCTGATCGCCAACATGAATTATGCCGGAGTAAACGGCGCTGTTATCACTCAGGAATACATAGATGGCAATCAAAACGAATACCTTCTTTCAGCCAGGGAAAAATATCCTGATCGCCTTAAGATATGCTCTCTTTATGAGGAAAGGGATGATTTTTCTCTTGAAGGCTTTGACGGCATCAAAATCTGTGCGGGGCGCATGAAAGACCAGGATCTGACTTCTCATATGAAGGTATTTAAGGAAGCGCAAAGGCAGGGAAAATTTGTGTCGATCGACATGGCGGATGGGGATTTGCAGGTAGAGTCCCTTCAAAAGGTGATCGATTCCTGCCCTGAGCTTAGGATCGCAATCGGACATTTTGGAATGGTCACTACAAAAGGCTGGGAAAAGCAGATCGCGCTTGCCAAAAATAAAAATGTTTATATAGAAAGCGGCGGACTGACCTGGCTATTTCATAAAGAGTTCTATCCGTACCCTTCTGCTATTGATGCGATCCTGACTGCAAGGGATATCTGCGGCATGGATAAGCTTATGTGGGGAAGCGATTACCCCAGAACCATGACGGACATCACATATATCATGGCTGTTAGGTTCATCGAAGAAAGTAAAAAGCTTACGAATGAGGAAAAATGCGCATTTCTTGGCAAAAACGCCATGAGGTTTTATGGTTTTGACTTCAATGGCAGCCTGCCTGTCATTGATAATATGCTATAGATCATAAAGAAAGGGGAAGTCATGCTAAAAGGAATACCTGCGCTTATAGGCCCGGATTTACTGAAGGTTTTATATGAAATGGGACATGGTGATTCGATTGTGATCGCAGATGGTAATTTCCCGGCTGCATCAATCGCCGGAGATACCATTCTTATCAGAATGGATGGGCATGGAGTTCCGGAAATACTGGAGAGTATTTTAAAGCTTATCCCATTGGATCAATACGCAGATACGCCGGTCACTCTTATGGAGCGCTGCGAGGGCGATCCTGCCGATATTTCCATTTGGGACAGATACAGATCAATAATCGGCGACGCTGATCCTCGAGGCGCTGACGTAATAGGCACTCTTGAGCGCTTTTCTTTCTATGAGGAGGCTAAAAAGGCCTATGCTGTCATAGCAACATCGGAAACCAGCCAGTACGCAAATGTGATTTTAAAAAAGGGCTGTATTCTGTAAAGGTTACTTCTTTGTGACCACGCGGTTTCTTCCGCTTTCTTTGGCTTCATAAAGGGCTTCGTCAGCTCTTTTTACAAAAGATTCCATGGTATCGCCGGGTTTGATCTCCGTAACGCCAAAACTCATAGTGATATGTCCCACTGTCACATATTTATAGTTTTCAATCTGACGGCGAAGGTTTTCGGCGTGTTCTTTAGCTGTATTGAGGTCAGTATCAGGGAGGATATAGATAAACTCCTCACCGCCCCATCGTCCGAAAACGTGCCCCGGCTCGAGATTATCTTTGATGACATCAACAGATGCCCTAAGGACCATATCTCCCACGTCGTGTCCGTAGGTGTCGTTTACATGCTTGAAATGATCTATATCCATGAATATAAGAGCTGCCGGGGTTTTACCCGGTTCACTCATTTCAAGAATGTCCGCCATTTTGTGTTCCAGCTCCCACCTGTTATAAATCTTGGTGAGCTGGTCGGTATAGGCGATCCTGCCAAGTTCTTTATTGACGGCATCCAGCTCGGTAGATGTTCTTTCTAGGAAGTTCAGGATCCTTTCAACGAAAGGAATGTAGTCCCGCGCATCCTCTTCCACTTCGCTATCGTCAAGAAAATTGATGCATGGACTTATTTCATCTGCAGATCTCCCATCTTCCGTAAGACCAACAGCCACCAGAGCGCTGTTTAACGCAGCACCGCTTCCGTTCGACGTAAAAAACAGTTCTGCGTAGCCAAAGGCAACGGATGCCTCCGGGGAGATTTTGTAATAACAGTTAATCTCATCTGAAGCTTTTTTCCTTAAAAACCGGACTCTGTTGCCACACTCAAACAGATAAACCGCCTGCGGATCAAATGTTTTGAGACCTTGCACGGATCTGTCTATTATGCGGAAAAGATTATCAGGATTGCCGTAGGATAATTTGAAGGTTTCACCCTTTGTCACATCGGAAGTAAAGTGAATGGAGCCGTCTTCTCCGCATGCAGAGGGAACTCTTGCCACAACACAATCTTTCCTGTGGAATATCATGGGAAATTCACAGGTGTTTTCAACAAAATATTTGTTTGGTTTTACGTTGAGATATTTTGAATAGACTTCGGTCGCGGGTTTATGATCGATGGTAGAGATTATGTTGTCTCCCTCGGTCTTTGTAACCAGCATGTCTATACCGATTTCTTTGAATCCGAGGCAGTTATCCATGTACAGATGTAAAGATTTGCTCTCAAATATCACGGCAACTATGCCGTTTTCCTTGGATCTTTTACCATATACTTTAAAGGCGTTGCGGGCTCTGATACTGCGTCCCGCCTTGACTCCGAATACAGGAATGGCGTGATGACTGAACTCACTGATAAATGAGTGGATCACGGCACTACTGCAAGAGTAGCAAACCTGCATGCACTTGGCATCAGGCAGATATTCGAGCTGTTCATTGACCATTCGGCCAGCCACGAAACCTGTGGCCACCTTAAGATCAAAGTCCAACTCTATAAGCTTGGTATTTTTGAAAAAAGTCACATTCAGCTCAATAGGATCGTCTTTGATGTCAAACTCTTCATCTGCAATATTGGCACAGGTAATCCCGATCAGACAGGCATTGCTGCAGTTGGCATTGATATAATCCACCATCGCGTCATCTTCTGCATCGATCTTGGGATTATACATCTGCATAAGGACACCGCTGGCAGTCTTATATTCTTCGCTTTCAGTAAGTCGGGTTATTATGGGTTTCAATTCTTCAAAGGTGTGAAATGTGTACTTTTTTTGAAGCATGCTTTTTCCGCCTTTTTATATAGAAAGAAACAATTGTTTTTACAAAAGAGTCTCCGCTCTGTGGGCAATATTCTGCTTGAAATTGATCACGTCATGATCATATTCCTCTTCCATATATGAAGAATGAATGAGGAAATCTGCAGTTGCCTTGTTGTTAGCAAAAGGAATGTCATAAACCTGAGCAATTCTCATAAGAGCCTTTACGTCAGGATCATGAGGCGCTGCTGTAAGGGGATCGGAAAAGAATATTACAAAATCAACCTTTCCTTCCACGATCTTGGCTCCGATCTGCTGGTCTCCGCCAAGAGGGCCTGAATTGTAGCCTCTAACGGGAAGTCCCGTAGCATCGGTGATCATGCGTGCAGTAGTTCCTGTTCCGCATAAAAAGTGATTTTTAAGTGTCTCGGCGTTTTTCTTGCACCATGCGATGAGCTCTGCTTTTTTGCCATCGTGGGCGATAAGCGCGATATTCTTTTGCTTTCCTATGGTTAATGTGATTGTTTCAGACATATATGTCCTCCCGAAAAACTTTTTATCTGTTTTAAGTATATTACAGGATGGAGCTTTTCTCCATAGTCACCAACAGATGGTTTTCTTCCAGATCATAGTAGAGCATGCAGCCAGCATCCTTCAGGTCGTATACTTTGACAACGCCGGTATCCTTAGTGTATTTTTCCAATGCTTTCATGGAGAAATTAAGAGTCTTTTCTCCCGCAAAAACAGCCGTATACAGGATGTCAGCTTCCACAAGGTCCTGGAATATGTGGCTTCCGTAGGATAATTCCGGATTGTAGCCGGCTTCCTTTTCTTCCACCTCGCAGATCGCCTCAAACTCGCTGATATCCGCAAATGTAGTGGGAACCCCAAGCTCCGGAGAGGATGTTCCCACTCTTCCCGGGACTATCAGCATCATGTGCCTTCCTTTTTCTCTGTAGGACCAGTTTATTTCGCCTATGAGATTGGCAATACCGGGCTTGTCGGCGTATGGCAGATTGTAGTATGCCTTGGGGTCAACGTATACGACAAGGTCGATGGGGACGCTCCTTGAAAGGCCCATGGAGGAGCCGAGGGTTTCAAGGATCACGTTTTCTTTTTCTGTGACCTTGGGAACAACCACATTTCCTTCATCCTTAAATACCTGCAAGGGCCTACACTGCAACAGATTTATGGAATACTCTCCGCTTTCCGAAAGATTTATCGTAAACTCGATATCCACGGGATGCCTGTATTCTTCCTGAATACACATCATAAGCTGCTGCATCCGCGACATTATCTCGCTTTTTTTAACCAGCCCTTTGCAGGAGATAAACCTCACATCGCGGTATATTCCGCGCTCCTTTAGCGAGTCTTCAACCTCATAATCGTGCTCCAGCAGAGTATTTTTCAGATACATCGGGATCTTGTCTTCAATTTCTTTAAGATCAAGGCGTCTTAGCTCATGAGCGGTTACATCCACAGCCTCCACAGCCCGCTGCGAAAACTGATGCTTTTCCGCCATGGTTACCAAAGAGGTGGCTTCCGGCATATCAAGGCTAACCAGACGCGGATATGAGCCCATGGTCCTGTCAACCGCAGAAGTTCCAAGGCCCATGACCAGTCTGAGCATTCCTGCATTCAGATCTATGTCCGAAAGAAATCTGTAGGGGCTGTAGGAATAGCCTACGCCGGCGGCGCAGGGCATATAATACGGGCCGTAGTATGAGCCGGAGACTCTCTGAACCAAAAGAGCCATCTGCTCATCTCTTTTATCAAGTCCTCTTCTCTTGCGATAATCCAGCGCAGAAAGGCTCATGGTGCTGGCGTAAACCGTTCTTATGGCATTTTCAAATTCTATAAGTCTCTCCTCGAGAGTGCCTCTGTTGGCGCAGAACACCGATTCATATTTCCCCGCAAAAGCATTTCCGAAGCCATCTTCCAGGATACTGCTGGATCTTACGATAAATGGGTCCTGGCCGTAATATTCAAGTATATGTATGAGCTGGGTTCTGAAATCTTCTGAAAAAGAGCCTCCTCTTAACCTGTCTGCAAATTCATCTGCAAGTGAAAAGTACTCTTCTTCTGTTCTCTGGCGGATCCGCAGGTCCCAAAATTCATTGTCGACAATGTATGTATAGTAAATGTCGGAACCGATAAAAAAGGAGTCATGCGGCTCAAGAACTTCGGAGACTTCCGGCGCACGGTTTCTAATGATAGCCCTTGCCAGAAGCATTCCGCAGGCTTTTCCGCCCACAAGTCCGGTTCCTATCATATGACTTCGCACATTGAAATAGTCCTGAGGTGTGAAATGCTTTTTCACCATTTGACGCATTTTTTCATCTCTGGTCATCATTACATCGCACATGACACGACAGGATTCTTCCATGTCCATATGGTTTTCGTACTGCAATTTTGCCATATCAAAAAATCTGTCCCAGGAATCATCGTACTGATCCTCTCCGGGTCTTTGGAAGTTGTCCAAAACCTGATAAAAGCGGCTGGACTGCACCCCGTCTAGTATCGGTCTGAAATAGCCGTCCTCTTTTCTGTAAATATGCGGAAGAAACATGGTATCGGAATCACGGTTCCAAACCTTCTCCGGACGGACATAAACATTTCTTGTATCAGAGTACACATCAAGGAAGAGCTGTGTTGTATTCAGTATCTTGTTTATTGAATAAAAGGAATGTTTCCCACGAATAATGGGAAAGAAAGCTACTGTATCAAGAATGAAAAGAAAAGGGCATGTAACTCTGAAGAAATTGCCCATCATCAGATCCGTTGCCCAGGCGGTCTGAAGCTCTGAAAGGCAGTCAAATACATAGAAGGCATCTTTTCCTTCTTTTTCTATGGCATTGTGTATTTCCACAGTAAAGGTTTCGAACCTGTGGGACAAGGGCACTTGTATGGTTTTGACCTCAGGGCAGTCTGCTACAAGAGGCTCATGGCTTGCAAACCGAAAATAGATGATATTTCTGTGATCCTTTTTTGCCTGCTCCACGTATGGCTCCACAAACAGCCGGAACTCGGAAAGGTCTGAAACTCTGAATACAACGTTGTCTCCAAGCCTGATATTATCAAGTGCCTTATCCATCTCGGGTATTCCGGATAATATTCTGTCAAATGCTGCCATAACTGCCCCTCCGCAATTCTTACAGATCTTTTAACCGCATCATAAAAATGGAATATTCATCATTCTGGAAATCCAGATCCGGTGAGTTTTCTCCGCCGCCGTTTGTGCTTCTCTTTATCTCCGCATAAAACTCCTCACCCTGATTGACTATATCCATAACCGTCATGGGTAAGCCGCTCTCGGTGGCAATTTTGCAAAAATCCGCTATAGGATTGTCGGACCCACTCGTGGCCAGCAGCTTGTCCCTTAATTCTTTGTCCGCATTTGCTTTTTCTATAAGTTCTTCAAGCCTGTCAGCTATTCCCATAGTCTGCTTCTCCCTTCGTAATATCCCTTATTACAGAAAAAGCAAAGTTCGCCCGTAATCCCGTAAGCGCCTTTGCTTTTCTATCTTTATGATATCACAGATTCACACCCGTAACACCACTTTTATTATTTCTTTCTACATATATATAATAGATGATTTGTGCTGCCAAGAAGCTCTCTCTTTTCTGAAAAAGCCAGATACCAGGCTGCAAGCTTTTCAAAGTCCTCCTCGGAAATATCAAAATCAGGCCTTCTCTCCACAGGCTCCACAAGTCCGTCTACACCTGTAGTTGTTATCCATGTTACAGGCTTTCCCTCAAAGAGCTTTTCAAATTCGTCAACTTCATAACCAGTAAAGAGTTGCTCTTTGTAATGTCGAACCTTGTAATCTTCTGTGAAGTTTTCCTCCTGGCCAAAGGCCCAGCTGCCATAAAAATAGTTTGAATACATTATGGCAAATACGGAGATAAACGCATACATTACGATTCCGCCGGGTTTTGTCACTCTGATGGCTTCATCGATGGCTTTGTGAACGTCCTCCTTCTCATAAAGGTGATACAAGGGGCCGAATACAAGCGTTACATCGAAGCTGTCGTTTTCAAAGTCCTCAAGATGAGTGGCATCTCCCTTGAAAGAATGGAGATTTTCGATACCCTTACTGTTTTCCCGCAGTATCTCAAGGTTTCTGTCCACAAGCTCCACAGATGTTACATCCATCCCCTCTTTTGCAAGAGCAATGGAATATTTACCTGTACCTGCACCAACTTCAAGGATTTTAGAGCCCTTTCCTGCGAGTTTATGAATATAGTGCATGGTCGTGTTGTATTCAAGCCTTCCGTGGATCGTTCTCTCAAGGCGTCCTTCCTCATCGTACTGATTATAGAACTTATTTACGATTTCTTCCCTTGAAGCACCTTCATCTACACCATTGATCCTTGTAAAGTACTCGGTTTCGTTCTCATGATGGATGTAGGCGCCATTCTTTATCTGTACCCGAAGGCTTGCGGGATTATCCTTGTTCACGGACAGGTATGCCTCGTGGATACCGATCTGTCTGGCCTTTCTAAGAGTAAGCTCAAGTCCTTTTGTGGCATAGCCTTTTCCTCTGTACTTTTTGGAGATGCAGTATCCAATGTGGCCCGGACCCTCTCTTAAGAAATCGTTCAGGTAATGTCTTAAGTTGAAAACTCCCACATAATCGTCGCCATCTTGCAAAACAAAGGTGGTATCTGCAACAAAGCCCTCAGGCAGCTCTTTTCCCAAAGACCAGTTGCGCTTTTTCTCGATCCATTCAAGGAACTGATCATAGTCATAACCATACACGTTGTTCATGTAGCCGTTCTCGTTTTCCGGAAAAGACATGTAAAGCTCGTATGTCTTCCTGTAATCCGAATCCTGCACTCTCACTAATTCCATTTGACTCTCCTCCTGAATTTGTTTTCATTAAGCGGTAATAAAAAAACCTCATCATACTTATTTAGTCTGATGAGGCTCATTTCCTTTTGCAATTAACATAATATACAACTATACTATGCCGGTTTTGCCTTCCTCATCATACATAACACAATCAGACCCCTGATTTTTATTCACGGGTTTATTTGATGGGGTTATGTTGTTGGTGAGGTAAAATCTCTTCATAACTTTTCCGCTTTCTGAAAAATATTAGTTGTAAGTATAATTGACAGATAACTTCGTGTCAACAACAAAATTTTTAAGTCAATGGCCAAGGGCTTTGTTCTTGGCGTTGTAGCCCGCAAGCGACACTGCTCTTGCATATGAATCATAACTGCCGTTATTTTTAAAATACATGGTCTTTTCCTTGGGTCCCGACAAACTCATTCTGACTATGTCATCGCTTATCTTGTCTATTGCCATAGTCCATTTTTCATCGTGGCAATCAAAAGAAAGAGTAAGGGAATCTTCAGCTGCGGGACTGTCAAAAATCGCTTTCCCGTGAGATTTTTGGAGCAGCGTGTATATAGCAGGTAGATTATCGTCATGAACCTTGACCTTACCGTCAGGACCTTCCGCTACACATATATTCGATTCATTACATAAAACAAATACGTCAACCTTGAACTGTCTGATCCTGACCGACTGGATGAGAAGAAGCACTATTAAAACTACCGCCAGTCCCAGGAATACAAAGGTCCCCGTCATAACTATCCCTGTTTTATCTTTTATTTTTGCAACCAATTATGTCTCTCCTTATCTGCTGTTATTATGGTTCCTTGTGAACTTGTTTTCAAAGCACGTTTATCTGGCAGGAGCGCATGGTTTCAAGCGCTGCTTTATGCTTTTGAGGGGTAACACCTGCGCAGCAGGCAGAATCCACGCTTATCTCTACTTCAGGCATAAATGCCTTGAGCATTATGGCATTGGAAACCACGCAAACATCCGTGCACACTCCGATGAGCTCGATCTCCACAGGCTCTTTGGATGCGATATCCCTGAGCATTTCAGCAAGCTCTGTGGATCCAAATGTTGGCTTGTTTACAATTGTTGCGCCTTCTACGGCCTTTGCGACCTCTTCATTCAGCTCCCAGCCGGGAGTTCCTTCTACGCAGTGCACAACAGGGAGGTTCTTGCCTTCCTGAGTTGTCATATAGTCCTCTTTATGGGTGTCTCTTGTAACAAAGACATCCGAAACGCTATAGCTCTTTATTTTCTTTACAACCGCCGGAACAATCTTCTGTGCTTCGATCGTACCAAGGGAACCATCTACAAAATCCTTTTGCATATCCACTACAACGAGTAGTTTTCTCATGATCGATATCTCCTATTCATCAAAAAAGTGTATTTCCTCCATTTTGCCTTGAAACGGCATAAAATGCAACAAAAAAAGACAGCTCTTTCGAGTTGTCTCTTTTCATGCATGTGCTCACATCATGTTACGCCTGAATATCCATTAATACCTTAACAGCATCGGAAAATCCATATCATTGTCATGATGCTGGTCAAACCGCGTAAAAAACTGTTGTGAATCAGGGTTACGCTTTCTGATGCTTGATACAGCTGCAAGGGCACCGATAGATGCCAATACCTGCTCAAGCGCAATGCTGTCTGAACAAACTTCAGCGTTTAACCCTTCTTTAGTAAGCTCACAATTGTTAGCCATGTCTCTTCCCCCTCTTCGTACATGCTAGAACTAATTGTAACTCGAACTATAGGTTTTCATTATAAAAAAACTATAAAACTTTTGATAAAAAATCCTGTAATCTTTTGCTCTGAGGATTTTCAAAGAACTCTTTCGGAGTGTTTTCCTCCATGATATTTCCTTCATCCACAAAAAGCACCTTGGTGGCAACTTCTTTTGCAAAACCCATTTCATGGGTAACAACCACCATGGTCATGCCCTCGTCTGCAAGGCGCTTCATAACGTCCAGAACCTCGCCTACCATCTCAGGATCAAGGGCAGATGTGGGTTCGTCAAAAAGAATAACCTCAGGATTCATGCAAAGTGAACGAACTATCGCAATTCTCTGCTTTTGTCCGCCGGACAAGGAAACAGGATATGCGTCAGCTTTATCAAGGAGATTAACTCTCGTCAAAAGCTCTGTGGCTTTTTCCTTTGCCTGAGCTTCGTTCATTATGCCAAGTTTAATAGGTGCGAGGGTAATGTTTTCCATAACCGTAAGGTTATTAAACAGGTTAAAGTTCTGAAAAACCATTCCCATACGCTCTCTGACTTTATTGATGTTTACTTTGCGGTCTGTTATATCCACTCCGTCAAAGATGATCTGGCCGGAAGTAGGTCTTTCCATAAGGTTAAGGCATCTTAAAAAAGTACTCTTTCCGGAGCCGGAAGGTCCGACAATAACAATCTTTTCGCCCTTGTTGATCTCATAATTTATGCCGTTAAGGACTTTGGTAACTGTTCCGTCTGTGTTCTTGAACTCTTTACAGAGATTTTTAACGGTTATCACTTCTACGCATCCTCCTTTCCAGTATTCCAAGGATCAAAGTGAGCAGTTTGATGATGATAAGGTAAATAACCGCTGCACCTATAAGAGGCATAAAAGCGTCGTATGTCCTTGATGCGATCTGATTTGCGACACGTGTAAGGTCGGTAAGGCTAACGTAGCCCACTATCGCAGTCTCTTTTATAAGGGTTATGAACTCATTTCCCAAAGGCGGGATGATATTCTTTACAGCCTGAGGAAGGATAATGTAGCGCATAGTTGTAGCCTTTGAAAGGCCAAGGCTTCTTCCTGCCTCCATCTGTCCCTTGTCCACCGCCAGAATTCCTCCGCGGACTATCTCGGAAACATAAGCACCCGAGTTGATACCAAAGGACAAAGATGCCACCAATACACCGTTATTGGAGGATGCCATGATGATGAACCACATAATAAGAAGCTGCAGAACACTGGGCGTTCCTCTGATAATATCAACGTAGATGGTTGCGATCACGTTCAAAACGGTCGGTTTACCATCTTCCGTTACCGACAGCTTCATAAGAGCCACGACAGTTCCGATAACAATACCCAGGATGCCTGCAAAAACGGCAATCTCAAGGGTTATACCCAAACCGGATAAATACAGTTTCCAACGGTCGCCTTCAATAAAGGCCGCAATAAAACGTTCTTCTAAAGTCATTTATTTACTGATCACTCCTCAATGTACTTCTTGATGAGACTGTCATAAGTTCCATCTTCTTTTAATTCTTTGATCGCATTATTGATCTTGTCTGCAAGATCTTTGTTTCCCTTGGGAAGCGCGATTGCATAGAACTCAGGCTCAAAATCAAAGGCTTCTCCGGGAATAACATCTACTGAATCGGAGAACTGTGCGCCGAAAACTTCAGCAGGGTTCTTGTCAACGATAACGCAGTCAACCCTTCCGTTATTAAGGTCATTAACCGCATCTACTGCCTTGTTGTATGCAGAGACCTCTGCGCCCTCGATCTCATCGGCAATGAATTCACCTGTAGTTCCAAGCTGAACGCCAATCTTGAGGTTCTTAAGATCATCTGCGCTTGCGATAGCAGCTCCCTTGGGAACGATAACAGACTGAACAGCCTCATAATAAGATTCTGAGAAATCCACCATCTTCTGACGCTCTTCTGTAACTGTCATACCTGCGATAGCCACATCGATCTTGCTGCCGATTGAAGAAACAAGTGAGTCAAACTCCATATCCTGGATCTGAACTTCCATTCCTGTCTTTTCTCCGATAGCCTTAATAAGAGCGATATCGAATCCATCGGGGTTTCCGTCGTCTCCTACGTACTCGAAGGGAGGGAATGCTGCATTAGTTCCAACTGTAAGTGTCTCTTTTGCACCTGACTTATCAGATGATGCGCTTCCGCATCCTGCAAGTGATGCTACTGTTAATATTGCTGCAAGTGCTACGGATATAATTTTCTTTTTCATAATGGCCTCCTGTTTTATACATTCAGATGTATATTTATGCATTTTTATGTATAATAACAGTAAAATTAATATTTATCAAGTAAAAAATATCAATTTTAGATTTTTATGAAAAAGCGCTCTCATACCTACACTTCTTCGCAGATATATATTCTTTGTTTCTTCATCCAGTCCAGGGCTTGCTTTTCATCGGAAAAAGACATCCCCAGGGCACGGTTAAAAGCCTCAAGATCTGTAATTTTTGCCATGATCACGGGATCTTTTGGAAGAACCTCGCCGTTATCCTGTGCCCGTAAAGCATCTTCCTTGCGCATTCTGCGTAGATAATCCTCGTCTCTTTCGCAGTAAATATCATAGCTTTTTTGTATCTTCTCATAATCGGCGATCCGATCTACAGAAAAATCGCATATTTTTTCAAATCCCATCCATGAATAAATGGCTTCGTCAACAGGCAAAAGAAAAACGAAGGGAATATGCTGAGCCTTAAGAAGCTCCAGTGTCTTTTCAAACACCCGTGCCATCTGCCCTTCGCGGCGTCTGTCATTTCTGGTGGCAACCGCTACCACATAGTAGCTTGGAACTACAGTGCCACAAAGATTCACATTATACGGATTTAAGTGGAGCATGGATATGACTTCTCCATCCTCCAGGCTCACGATAATCCTGTTATCACGGCACTTTTCGTCGTAATAATAATCAACAAACTCCTTTGGATCATCAAATGCCTGCTCATAAAGAGCCCTTGTTTTTTCTTTTTCCGAATATTCAAGGATCATAACGTTTTCTCATTTACTCTGTATTTTCTTGCAAAACCAATGGGATTATAGCTCTCTTTTGCCCTGCGAAGGCCTTCGATTCCCATATCGTCTTCTCTGTTCACGTATCTGGCATCTTTAAAGGCATTTAGCAGAAACTGCTGATTTATCACCTGATATATACCGGGAATCTCTGAGTTTCCCTTTTCTATACTGATAACCGCCATCTGTTCCCTGCTGTTAAAAGAGCCTATGGAAAAAGCTTCAAGCCTTTCATCAATAAAAATACCGCCGACTCTGAAGGTCACCTTGTCGCAGTTACGAAGGATATCTATAACGCCCTCCTTCTCCGAAAGTAGCGTATCCTTGCTCTCCACATCCTCAGAAAGCCTGTTTTCCACCCATTTTTTCATAAACTCTTCAAGGAAATACTCGTCAACGCAGCACATGGTCTTATATTCCCACCTGCCCTCATATTCTTTCATGAATTTATTTACAAGATTTCTTTTTTTCTGGAATTTTTTGCCCGGAAGAAGCCTTAACTCTTCCGCATCATAGAGATAATCCTTAAGATCAGTCTCTTCCTCTATTATAAAGGACGGATCGTTAAAAAGATCCAGTATCCCGATTGAATCTTCATCCGCAAGATCGATCCTCAAGGGACAGTTTAATTCCTCATGAAAATACCTTTTCAATATTTCAAAACATCCGGGAAGATCTTCTTTTTTGCAATAGGGCATGGCCGCAAAAAAGCCCTTATCATCGCTCATAAGAATGAGAGCCATGCCCTCTTCAAGGCTGACTCTCGTGTTGTAAAAGTTTTTCCAGATATATGTATCCAGAACTGTACTGTCGCAGGTTTTGTTATCTCTGAGTGCAAATATCCGCGCCAGTTCCGCAGTTTCCTCAAATGATGGCGTATGAAACACCGGTCTTTTGTCCATAATATATACACTTTCTTTTATATCTCTAACATGATTTAATTGCGTCCTATATATTATGCACCTATTTTTTCTGCCGGTCAACCACGTTTACGGATTCCCAGTACGCACCATCTGAGAACCGGGATCCTGCTGATCAGTTCATATAGAATGACCGCTCCGGTAAACCCTGCTATGCCCACAAGAAGGTACACCAAAACCGGAGCCATGCCCGGGGCAAAAACATGCAGATACCAGGCGGATACAGCGATACACAGGTAGTGGAACACGTATATTCCCCAAGATTCTCTGCACATCCATTTGGAAAAAGAATTTTCAAAACCGCCCCATTTTTTCATAAAAGCAAAAACGCCTAAAGTTCCGAGCCATGCATACACATTGCACAAAAGCGTATCAAGTACCACATGCTCCGGGTAGGGTTGTCCCCAAAACACCAGAACAAAGGCGACACATGCGATTACAGCCATAATGCTCAGTAAGAGCCAGCTCTTTTCCACCCTGTCCATGACTTCATCATGGGACAAAACGAAGTATCCGATAAAGAATCCGACGCCGTATATTCCGAATCTGTAAACAACCACCACGGGGGTGTTCAGAATCTGCGCAGCCCCGTAAATAAGTATCGTAAGGCACAAAAGGATAGGAACGTTTACCTTGGAGCACAGGTTATATAAACGGTCCTTTTCTACTTTGCGTATCGGTATCAAAAGAATGCTGAACAGCCACAACATTTGTATGTACCATAAAGCGCCTGTGCCGCTGACTGCCATGATAAGAAATACTACAGGCATTGGTGTTCCGGAACCTTCCATGCTTGTAAACGCGTCTGACATCAGCATATTGTAATACCCAAGGACCCATCCGAATACCAGCACGCCAATTGTTGAAGGAACCAGCAGTTTTCTTGTCCTAAGCTTCATAAACTCCTTCTCTGAGCGTTTTTCCAACTCAAAACGGGCAGACATTCCGGAAACCGTAAACAAAAGAAGCATAAACCAGGGATATACGATGTACTGAAACACATCCTGGGGCTGATTATCACTAAATGGCCCTATTATCCCGTGTACTGTCGCGCCATTGAAAATATAGATCACATGATAGATCACCACTAAAACCACTGTTATCCATCGAATGTTGTCAACGTATGTCTTTCTCATATTTGTACCACCTTTGCTACAAAAATTAACATTTATTTGATTGTATAAAGAAAAGCTTCGCCTGTCTATCAAGCGAAGCTTACATTTTTCACTGTTTTTTGTTAAAAACAGTTGCATTATATTGTCATCACAGGCGGTCCGCCAGATTAAGCATTACCCAGTCTGCACCTGCCATGGTCATGGCAAAGAATGCCATAAGTATGAGAAGTACGATACTGCCCTTATCATACACTATCTTCTCCGTCTTCATGTTGGAAACAAGTAGTTCCACGCCCATGCCTATTATGATAAAAGGCCATAATCTGAATATCATTTCATAGCTTACGAGATTCGCGAACAAATGGAGGATGAAAGCAATCCCGAAAACTATCAGCGATATCCCTGCAGTCAGTGAGCCTACCCTGTGTACTCTAATGGTGTTCTCCATAGGTTATGCCTCCTTGGAATCTTTTTGCTCTATAAAAGCATCGGTTGCAAGCACATCAATAGCGTTCTGCGGTGCCATAAGCTCCTTCTTTTTTCCTCTGATCAGTATAATGCCTGCTACGATCAGGGCAACTGCAACAACCACACTGGGGATCTTGGAGATGATAGGGTACAGCAGATCCCAGTAATCGCCGGGGATCAGCTTAAATACTATTGAGGAAACATAGGACCATATAATGCCCAATCCTACAAGGATACAAGCTACAGCTGCAACCACTCTGAGCTTTTCACCGGGAATATTCATAACTCCTGTTGTATCAAACTCCTCCCAGATATATCTGTCTTCGTATGCTAAAAAGTCCGCCTCTTCAAGCTTGGAGATATTCCTTGCGTGGAAAAAACCGAAAAACCATGCAAGAGCCCCTATAGCCGCCATAAAATCAAGATCTGTCACGGCCCACATACCACAGATAATGGCGAATACCGCCATAATGCTAAATCCATTCTTCATAAATCCCATGTACATCTCTGCTGCACCTGGGCAAAATGCAAATATAAATCTGAAAAATCCGCTTTTCTTTGTTGGTTTCATAATCATTCCTCCCTCGTTAATTCGAGTAATTCTTCTATTTTAGGTATTATCTTTCCTGATTCCTGTTCTTTTATGACGTCTTCTTTGGATTTGACGTTTGTATCTATTACTTCTTCCCTTGTCGGTATCGGTTTTTCTTCTCTGGCAGGAAGCTCTCTATGTTCCTTTATGATAGGAGCTATCGTCAGGATCAATATCGCTGCAGCGATAGATCCGAAAACCTTTGCACAATACAGAGCGTAGTCTATGGCATTTGATGCAGGTTTTCCCGCAGACACCGCTCTAATCGAGGTCTGCCTGTCACGACGCTTTTCTTTTTCATCAATAAAGCTTAAGACTTCAGCTTCCAGATTTTCCGGTGCCTTCGCTATTCCTTCGCTTTCGGCATCATCCATCAGCTTTTTCAGTTCTTCATCCGACAAGTAATCATAAATCTTACTCATGCAAGCAGATCCTCCTTTCTTACAGTTTTCCTGAGCATGTCTCTGGCTCTGTAGATCCTGGTCTGCACCGTCTTAAGCGGTAGCTTTGTTTTTTCCGAAATTTCTTTTGCCTTCATACCTTTTATAAAGTACAGCTCCGCGATCTCACCATATCCTTCAGGCAGCTCCATGCATCTGGTTCTGACCTGCTCCAACACATCCCGGCTGGTATAAAGATTCAATGGGCCATCTCTGGTGCTTTCTTCCTGCGGCATTTCATCATCCGGCGCCGGAACAGCACGTCGTTCCGCTGATCTCAGATAATCAATGCACTTATTCGATGCGATCCTGCAAAGCCAGGCTTTTTCCGAATCTCCGTCAAACTCTTTTATATGCTCATAGGCTGCAATAAAGGTCTCCTGAGTTATATCCTCCGCGGCAAAATAATCTCCCGTCATCTTGAGGCATACAGAGAAAATCAGATTCTTGTATGAATTCATAAGCTGTATTAACTTTTCTCTCGAATCGATTTTCCCCACCTTCTTTTTTCTGTGACGTTAAAAGACCTTTTTGTTGCCTCTCATTTAATATAACGATACAGCATCAAAAAAGTCTTCAACTTTTTTAAAATTATTTTTTCTTTTTCCCAAACAGCCAGTTCATGAACTGTTCATCCGCCATAACCGCGTAGTCCGCCTGATGATATCCGTACATCGCACCTGCAGTTTTCATTTCCTCATCGGAAAACTCCGTATAATGCACCTCCGGTGCTCCAAGAGCTTCCAACGTCGAAACAGCGGAGCGGCTGACATTTACGGGGATCACATTATCGCCACCGGCATGGGCAAACCACACCGGAACGTCTTTCATAAGCTTTAGATTTTGGGTAGAACTGTCATCATAAGTAAGCGCCGGGCACATCACTATGGCTGCGGCTATATAGTCGGGGTAATTTTCCGCAAACTCGGTGGTTGCAAGGCCTCCAAACGAATAGCCCATTATATAGATCCGGTCTCCGTCCACCCTTCCTGCTTTTACAAGGCGTTCTGCCTCGGTCTTTAGCTCATCGTACAGACTCTTTCTGCTGGAAGCAGATAAAAAGACATTGTTTTCTATTTGCGGTGCCATTATGTAGCAGGGATATTCTGCCTGTTTTTCTTCCCCGGTCAA